>NZ_AKJX01000030.1 GCF_000276605.1 Acidovorax sp. CF316
CATCACGCCCAGGGGCATGTCCAGCGAGACGATCTTCCAGAGCGCGCGCGAGGCCTTGAGCCCACGCAGCAGCCAGTCCACCTGGGCGTTGCCGAAATACGCCGTGTCCGTACTTTCGCGGGCCTGCAGGTTGCTGCTGTTGCCACCCCGGTAGCTGCGCATGTCGGTCACGAACACGTCGAGCAGGGGCCCATAGGGGATACGCCGGTAGATGCGCTCGGCCTCGTCCTGCGCATGCCAGCGCATGGGCGCGTACTCCAGGAAGGCCCGGGTACCGCAGGCCTGCAGGATGCCCACCTGCTTTTCGGTGTAGTCGCTCCACGGGCCCAGGTCCTTGGTGGGGGACCAGTTGTTGGTCACCTCGTGGTCGCTCCAGTTCCAGACCTGGGCGACCTCGGCGTTGAATCGGCGCAGGGGTTCGTCCAGCAGGTTGTAGCTGTAGCAGCCGCGGAATTCTTCCAGGGTCTGCGCCGGTCGGGTGCGTGCTGGCGCCAGCGTATTGCGCCACACCTGGCCGCCCTCGACGGTCTTTTCGGCCTGCAGTGGCGTGGTGGCGTAGATCGTGTCGCCCGCGTGGATGAACAGGTCGGGCTCCGCCTGGCGCATGGGTGTCGTACATGCGCATGCCGCCCATGTCGGGGTTGATGCCGAAGCCCTGGCCGCCCGTGTCGGCCGACCAGATGACGCGCACCTGGCGGCGTGCGGCAGGGGCGCTCTGAAAGCGTCCCTGGGTCCAGCCACTCGATACCCGGGGGCGCGCGGCGTCCTGGAACTGCACGCGGTAGAAGATGGTCTGGTCAGGTGGCAGCCCCGTGAGGTCCACGCGCGCGGTGTAGTCCGTCACGTCGAGCGCCATGGGGCCTGCAACGCAGCGGGGGTTGGCAAAACGGGGCGTCGTGTCCCATTGCACGTGCATGCGCGATGGCCGGTCGGTGGCGCTCCAGACCATGGCGCGGTCACGTGCCACGTCGCCGCTCATGGTGCCCTTGGCCAGGGCAGGGCGGTGCGCTTCGGCAATGACCTGTGCCGGGCTTGCCTGTGCCCAGGCGTTTGCCGCCAGCCATGGCGATGCCAGGATGCCGCTGGCGCCTGCGACCGAGCGCAGGACGGCCCTTCGTCTCAGCGGCGACCCTTCCAGTATTGTCATTGCCGGTTTTCTCGCGGTGTCCACAGGGCCGCGGGCGCGAGATGTCACGGCGCAGGGCATACCTGGAACCGCCAGCTTAGGATACGAATATGGCGAATTGATGACAGACAGGCGTGCCGCCAGGCGCCATCCTGGGGAGCCGGGGTGTGTGCAGTTGCCATCGCACAGGCCCGTTCCGCAGGACAATACGCCATGGAAGTCGAATTCAAGTTCAGTATCCCGCCCAAGCGCCTGGCGGCCGTGAAGGCCGCCGCCCGGCGCGGTGCCTCCACCGCCATCCGGATGGAGGCGCGCTACTTCGATACCGCCGACAAGGCGCTGTCCTCGCGCGGCATCGCCCTGCGCCTGCGCAACGAGGGCGGGCACTGGGTGCAGACCGTCAAGGCCATGGGCGATGGCCCGCTGGACCGCGAGGAACACAACGTCGGCCTCGACACCCCGCCAGCGCTGGCACGCCCGGCCCTGCATGCGGGCACCAAGGCCGGCGAGCGTCTGCGCGAGGCGCTGGACAGCGCGCAGGGCCCGCTGCTGGAGACCTACCGCACCGAGATCGACCGCACCCTGCGCAACCTGGCCTTTCGCGGCGGTGTCGTCGAACTCGCGTTCGACTTCGGCCGTATCGTGGCCCATGGCGGCACGCCGCAGGAAAAGCAGGCACCGGTGTGCGAGCTGGAGCTGGAACTCAAGGAGGGGCCGGTGGCCGGGCTCGTCGAAGTCGCCACCCAATGGGCGTCGCAGCATGACCTGGTGCTGAACACGGTCTCCAAGGCCGAGCGTGGCGAGCGGCTGCTGGCGGCCCAATGGGCCCGGCCGCCATCCAAGGCGCGGCCCATGGTGGCCGGCGGCAGGCGCCGGCAATTTCTCAAGGGGCAAGTGCTGCAGCGCGCGGTGCTCGCCAATTGCCTGGCGCAGATCCTGGCCAATGCCAGCGAGATCGTGGAGGGCTCGGCCGGCCAGGAGCATGTGCACCAGCTGCGCATCGGCATCCGCCGGCTGCGCACGGCGCTGCGTGAACTGGATGCGTTGGCGCCGGGCCGCTTCGACCCCGCCTGGGAGCTGCCGCTGGTGGAGGTGTTCCGGCGCCTGGGCCAGCTGCGCGACCGGGAACAGGCCCTGGACACCATCGGTGCCGAACTGCGCGAGGCCGGAGCCCCACCATCCGGCAAGCACGCCGCCACGGCCACGGCATCACTGCTGGACATCGTCGGCACGGCGGAATTCCAGGCGGTGCTGATCAGCCTCATGGGGTTCACGGCCCAGAACCACGGGACGGCTGCGCAGGAAGACGGGGCCCTTGGCGCCGGCAAGGCGCGCCGCTACCTGCACCAGCGCCTGCAGGCCCTGTGCGCCAAGGCGCACAAGGATGCGCGCCGCTTCGGGTCGCTGTCGTTCGACGAGCAGCACCGCGTGCGCAAGCGTTTGAAGCGCCTGCGCTTCCTGGCCGAATTCGTGGCGCCCGCCATGGAAGGCGATGGCGGTGATTTTCTCGCCAGCCTGCAACCGGCCTTGTCGGCGCTGGGCCGGCTCAATGACGAGCAGGTGGCCAGCGCGCTGTACCGCAGTCTGGCAGACCAGGATCCAAAGGCCTGGTTCGGCGTGGGCTGGCTTGCAGCGCGGCGCCCGTCTTCGGTCAAGGCCACGAAGAAAGCCCTCTCCAGGGTGGGAGAGGTTCCGCGCTTTCGCAAGCGGTAGAGCCGCCCGTCAGGGCGTGAGCAGCGCGTTGATGGCCTGCACGTCTTCGATGGTGAGCGTGCCGGCGGCCTGGCGCAGCTTGAGCGTGCCCAGCAGCACGTTGTAGCGGGCCTGGGCCAGGTCGCGCTTGGTCTGGAACAGCTGGCTCTGGGCGTTGAGCACGTCGATGTTGATGCGCACGCCCACCTGGTAGCCGAGCTTGTTGGCATCGAGCGCGCTCTGGCTCGAGGCCTCGGCGGCCTGCAGCGCCTGCACCTGGCCCTGGCCCGACTGCACGCCGAAGAAGGCGGCACGCGTGGCCTGGGCGACATTGCGGCGCGTGGTCTCCAGGTCGGCGCTGGCCTTCTCCTCGAGGGCCAGGGTTTCCTTGACGCGGTTCTGCACTGAGAAGCCGGCGAACAGCGGCAGGTTCAGGGCCAGGCCCACGCTGGCGTTGTTGGTGCGGCTGTTGATGCCCGGGGTGGTGATGGTGCCCGTGGGGTTGCGCTGGATGTTGTAGCCGGCCTGCAGGTCCACCGTGGGCAGGTGGCCGGTCTCGGCCTTCTTCGTTTCCAGGCGCGCGATGTCCAGCGCGATGGCCGCCTGGCGCACGCCGGGCTGCAGTTCGCGGGCCGTGTCCACCCAGGTGATGACGTTGTCGGGCTGCACGGGCGGCAGCTGCAGCGGCAGTGCCAGGGGCTTGGGCTGGGTGCCCGTGATGCCCACCAGCTGGTCGAGTGCCAGCTTCTTCACGCGCAGGTCGTTCTCGGCGGCGATCTCCTGGGCAATGACCAGGTCGTAGCGGGCCTGGGCTTCGCGCGAATCGGTCACCGTGGAGGTGCCGACCTCGAAATTGCGCTTGGCCGAAGCCAGTTGTTCGGACACGGCGGCCTTCTGCGCCTGCACGAAGGTCAGGGTGTCCTGCGCGGCCAGCACGTCGAAATAGGCCTGGCTCACGCGCACCAGCAGGTCCTGGCTGGCCGCGTCGAGCTGGGCCTGGGCCACGTCCACGCCGCGCTGGGCCTGTTCCAGGTTGATGCGGTTGGCCGGGCGGTACAGGGGCTGCGAGGCATTCACGCCCAGGGTCTGGGTGGTGGCGGTGCGCTCGATGGGCGGGCGGCTCACATCGGTGTTGGCGCGCGAGACACCGGCCGACAGGCCGGCGCTGGGCAGCAGGCCGGCACGGGCCTGGTCGGCCCTGCGGGCCGAAGCGTCCAGCTGCAGCCGGGCCGACTGCCAGGCCGTGTCATAGGTGCGCGCAGACTCCAACAGCTCCGTCAGGCTCTGGGCCTGTGCGGGTACACACAGGGCAGCGCCCAGCGCCAGTGACAGGGGGAGTAGCCGGAACGAAGTCATGGATGCCTTTCAGGAATATCTGCATGTCGGGTGGGACGAAGGAGACGGGGGCTTCAATAGCGGGGAACGGCCGGGTCGTTCTCATGCGACCAGGCGTCGATGCCACCGCTGATGTTGGCCAGCCGCTCGAAACCCTGCTGCTCCAGGAACGCCGCTACGCGCAGGCTGCGGGCGCCGTGGTGGCACAGGCAGGCAATCGGCGTGCCCGCGTCGCGGGCGGCATCGAGTTCGGCCAGGCGGCCCGTGAGCTGCCCCATGGGGATGGCCACCAGCTCGAAACCGTCAGCGCGCACGCTGGCCGTCTGCAGTTCCCAGGGCTCGCGCACATCCAGCACCACGGGCCGGCTGCCATCGGGGGCGGTGGCGAACCAGGCGGCGAGTTGGGCGGGGCGGATGTGCTCGATCATGCAAAAAACTCCAGAAAAGGCGGATCAGAAAGTGAAGCCGGAGGGCTCGGGGAAGTTCACCAGGCGCGGCGCGATGGTGTCCCAGGGCGAAGTGGTGTCGAAGCGGTCGCCGGTGCGGCGGGTCAGGGTGAAACGCATCACGGGCTCGCTGCCCACGATGGCGCCCAGGCGGCCGCCATCGCGCAGTTGCGAGAGCAGGGCGGCAGGCACTTCGGCCACCGAGCCGCTGAGCACGATCACGTCGAAGGTGCCGTCGCCAGCGCCGTGCGAGCCATCGGCCAGGCGCACTTCTGCGTTCTGCACGCCGGCGCTCAGCAGGTTCTCGCGCGCCATCTCGGCCAGCTCGGGCACGATCTCGAGCGTCACCACCTGCTGCGCGCGGGCGGCCAGCAAGGCGGCCATGTAGCCCGAGCCGGCGCCGATTTCGAGCACGCGGTCGGTCGGCTTGATCGCCAGGTCCTGCAGGATGCGCGCTTCCACGCGCGGCTGCAGCATGCTGTGGCCGGCGCGCACGGCGTCTTCGGCATCGCTGCCCTGCAGGGGCACCTCGATGTCCATGAAGGCCATGCTGCGGTAGGCCGGGGGCACGAATTCCTCGCGGCGGGCCACGGCCAGCAGGTCCAGCACGTCGGCGTCGAGCACGTTCCAGGGGCGGATCTGCTGCTCGATCATGTTGTAGCGGGCCTGGGCGACGGGGTCGCTGGTGTTGGCAGACGTGTTCAATGGCATGTTCATGGGGTTCTCCGTGGGGCGGGTGTCAGGACAAACCCTCGATTTTACGGGCCTCTGGGGTTGCCCGGCCGCGACTCATGCGCGCCAGGGCCCAGCGCGCCAGATCGTCCATGTAGCAATACACCACCGGTACCACCACCAGGGTGAGCAGCGAGGAGGTGATGACCCCCCCGATCACGGCCTGGCCCATGGGGGCGCGCTGCTCGGAACCCTCGGACAGCGCGAAGGCCAGCGGCACCATGCCGAAGATCATGGCCAGCGTGGTCATGAGGATGGGGCGCAGCCGTACGCGGGCGGCCAGCAGCAGCGCGTCGGCACGGGGCAGGCCGGGCACGGTGGCGCCGGTATCGTCGGTGTGCTCCTCACGGGCGCGGATGGCAAAGTCGACCAGCAGGATGGCGTTCTTGGTCACCAGGCCCATGAGCATCACCACGCCGATGATGGAGAACATCGACAGGGTGGAGCGGAACATCATCAGCGCCAGTACCACGCCGATCAGCGTGAGCGGCAGCGAGGTCATGAGTGCCAGCGGCTGCAGAAAACTGCGGAACTGGCTGGCCAGGATCATGTAGATGAAGACGATGGCCAGCACCAGGGCCGAGATGGCGTAGCCGAAGGATTCGGCCATGTTCTTGGTGGAGCCGCCGAACTGGTAGCGGTAGCCGGGCGGGAAGTTGACTTCTTCCAGCGCCTTCTTGATGTCGGCCGACACCTCACCGGCCGAACGCTGCGACACGTTGGCGTTGATGGCCACCTCGCGCGTCAGGTCGCGGCGGTTGATCTGGTTGGCGCCGGTCGATTCGGTCACGCTGGCCACCTGGTTCAGGCGCACGATGCGGGTGGTGCCATCGGCGCTGCTCATGGCAAAGGGCAGACGCTCCAGGTCCTGCGGGGCGGTGCGGGCTTCGGGCGCCAGGCGCACGTTCACGTCGTAGGTCTGGTCGTCGGGCGCGCGCCAGTTGCCCACCGTGGTGCCGGCCACCAGGGTGCGCAGCGATGCCGCCATCTGCGCCACCGACAGGCCCAGGTCAGACGCCGCATCGCGCTTGATATCGAGGGCGATCACCGGCTTGTTGGGCTTGGCACTGGTGTCGAGATCCACCAGGCCCGGGATGCCGCGGATCTTCCCGGTCACGGTGGCCGTCAGGCGTTCGAGCTCCTGCAGGTCCGGGCCCTGCAGCGAGAACTCCACCTGCTTCTGGCCGCCCACGGCGTCGAGCAGGCCTACGTGGGTGACGGTGATGCCGGGCACGGTCTTCAGGCGCTCGCGCAGCACGTCGGACATGGCGTCCACGCTGCGGCTGCGGTCCTTGCGGTCCACCAGGCGCACGTAGATGTTGGCGTAGATCTTGCCCTGGGCGTTGCCGGTGTTGATGGTGGACAGCGTGTAGCGCACCTCGGGCATCTCGTGCAGGATGGCCTCCACCTGGGCGGCCTTGGCCTCAGTGGCCTCGAGCGAGGAGCCCACGGGCGTGTAGAAATTGATCGAGGTCTCGGAGAAGTCCGCCTTGGGCACGAACTCGGTGCCCAGCAGCGGCACCATGAAGATGCTCAGCACGAAGATGGCCAGCGCAATCGCCATGGTGGTCAGCTTGTGCACCAGCGACCAGCGCAGGATGTGCTGGTAGCCCTCGGCCAGAGCGTCGGTGGCGCGGTCGAACCAGCCCGTGACCCGTCCGATGGTCTTGTCGTAGAAGGTGACGGGCTCCGTCTTCTGGCCATGGCTGTGGATGCTCGGGTCGTGCCAGATGCTCGACAGCATCGGATCGAGCGTGAAGCTCACGAACATCGAGATCATCACCGCCGCGACGATGGTGATGCCGAACTCGTGGAAGAACTTGCCGATGATGCCGCCCATGAAGCCGATGGGCATGAACACCGCCACGATGGAGAGGGTGGTGGCCAGCACGGCCAGGCCGATCTCCTGCGTGCCGTCCATGGCCGCGTTGTAGGCGGACTTGCCCATCTGCACGTGGCGCACGATGTTCTCGCGCACCACGATGGCATCGTCGATCAAGAGACCCACGCACAGGCTCAGCGCCATCAGCGTGATCATGTTGATGGTGAAGCCGAACATGTTCATGAACAGGAAGGTGCCGATCAGCGCGATCGGCAGGGTCAGCCCCGTGATCACCGTGGAGCGCCAGGAGTTCAGGAACAAAAAGACGATCAGCACCGTGAGGATGGCGCCCTCGACCAGCGTCTGCCGCACATTGTTCACCGCCACGCGGATCGGGCGGGCGCTGTCGCCAATGGTTTCCAGGCGCACCCCGGGCGGCAGCTGGTTGCGCAGTTCGACGACGGCAGCATTCAGGCCGTCCACCACCTCGATGGTGTTCTCGCCCTGCGACTTCTGCACCGACAGCAGCAGCGTGCGCTGGCCGTTGTACAAGGCCAGGCTTTCCACTTCCTGGGCGCCGTCGTTGACGCGCGCCACCTGGTCCAGGCGCACGGGGGCACCGTTCTTGCGCGCCACGATGATGCGGCCGAAGTCCTCGGGGCGCTCCATGCGGGCGTCGATCTGCACCACGCGCTCCTGCGCCAGCGAGCGGATGGCGCCCACGGGCAGGTCCTGGTTCTCGTTGCGCACGGCATTCGCCACCTGGTCGGGCGTGACGCCGAAGGCCTCCAGTGCCTGCGGGTTCAGGTAGATGTTGATCTCGCGCTTGGTGGCGCCCACCAGGTTCACGGCGCCCACGCCGCGCACGTTCTCCAGGCGCTTCTTGAGGATCTGCTCGGCCCAGGTGGTCAGCTCCACCGCGCTGCGCGTGGCGGCGCCGTCCTTGGCGGCCTTGTCGTCAGGCAGCACGGCCAGCGACCACACGGCACGGCTGGCAGGGTCGAAGCGCAGCACGCGTGGCTCCTTGACCTCGGTGCGCAGCAGGGGGCGCACGGTGGCCACCTTCTCGCGCACGTCCTCGGCGGCCTTGCGGCCATCGATGTGCAGCTGGAACTCGATGATGACGACGGTCATGCCCTCGTAGCTGCGCGAGGTCAGGGCGTTGATGCCGGCAATCGAGTTGACGCCTTCCTCGATCTTCTTGGTGACCTCGCTCTCGACGATCTCGGGCGATGCGCCGGGGTAGTCCACCGTGACCACCACCACCGGAAAGTCGATGTTGGGAAACTGGTCGACCTTCAGGCGCTGGTACGAAAACAGGCCGAGCACCACGATGGCGAGCATCACCATGGTGGCGAACACCGGGTTCTTGAGACTGACCTTGGTGAACCACATGGCGGGTCAGGGCGCGGGGCGCGTTGCAGGGGCGGAGGCCGCAGCCACGGGAGCGGAAGGCGTTGCCGCCGTGGTGACGGCAGTGCCTTCGCGCAGCTGGCCCATGCGGCCGGAGACCACCACCGTGCCTTCGGGTGCGCCTTCGACGGCAACCAGGGTCTGGCCATCGACCACGGCGCGCGCGCCCGTCTTGACCGGCAGGTAGGCCACCTTGCCATCGCGCACCGCCTGGATGTAGGGCGCGGGCTTGTCGGTGCGCACCGCATCGAGCGGCACGGTCAGCACGTCGGCACGGCCGGTGTCCAGCAGGCCCTGCACGAACAGGCCCTGGCGCAGCGCGGGCGCACCGCGGTTCTGCGCGATGGCCAGGTACACAGGTACCGTGCGGCTACCGGCCTGGGCGCTGGGGTTGATGCGCGCCACCGTGGCCACCACGGGCTCGGCGCTGCCTTCGATCTGCAGCTGCGCCCTCTGGCCCACGCGCACGGCCAGCGAGTCGGCCGGGCTCAGTAGGGCTTCGAGCTCCAGGCGCGAGAGGTCAACGACTTCCAGCACGCGGCCATCGATGGGCATGCGCTCGCCGGGCTGGGCCAGGCGCTGCGATACCTGCCCCGTGATGGGGCTGCGCAGCACGGTGTCTTCCAGCGACTTTTTGGCCACGTCGGCGGCGGCCAGCGCAGCGCGGTAGGTCGACTGGGCCGATTCCAGGCTGGCCTGCGAGGTGACGAGCGCCGTGGCCGAGATGAAGCCCTGGTTCACCAGCGCCTGGTTGTTGGTGACCGTGCGCTGGTTGATGTCCACCTGCGCCCGGGCGGCGTCGGCCTGCTGCTGCGCCTGGCGCAGGCGGGCCTGGGATTCGGTGGCGTCGATGCGGGCCAGCACCTGGCCGGCGCGCACGCTGTCGCCTTCACGCACCGTGAGGCCCTGCAGTTCGCCCGCCACCCGCGCCTTGACCATGGCCGATTCGGTGGCGCGCAGCGAGCCGGACACGGGCACGCCCAGCACCAGGCTCCTGCGCACCACGCCCACCAGTTCGCTGGCGGCCAGCTGCATGGGCGCCTCGGCGCGCTGGCTGGCGGCCTGTGCCAGGGCTTTTTGCTGCTGCTGGCGTGCGGCCATGGCGCGCCATGCACCACCGCCCACCAGCACGACGACGGCGGCCGCAGCCAGCCAGGGAATCCAGCGTTTCATGGGTCAGACCGCAGAAGAAGAGGGAGGAGGGGAGGAGAGGGCGGGGGCGAAAGGCCCCGTTTCCGGGCGGGCGCACAGGCCGTACAGCACGTTGTCCACCTGGGCGTCGATGAACTTCTCGGGGCCAAGCTCCAGCGCATCGGGCATGCAGGCGCCCATGGAGTGCTTCCACAGCATCAGGAAGATCATCGGGGCCATCACCACATGCACGGCGTAGTCGAGGTTCACGGCACGGAATTCGCCGCGGTCCATGCCACGGCGCAGGATGCGGCGCACCAGGTCCTGCCCGGGCCGGATCACCTCCTGCTGGTAGAAGACGGTGATCTCGGGGAAATTCTGGGATTCGCTGAACATCAGCTTGGTGATGCCCGAAGCCTTGGTGGCGCCGATGCGCTCCCACCAGACCTGGTAGCAGTGGCGCAGCAGTTCGCCGGTCGTGCCCTCGAAGGTTTCGAGCTCATGGCTCCACTCCTCGAAGCGGCCCGCGATGTTCTGGCGCACCACGGCCTTGAACAGCTCTTCCTTGCTCGGGAAGTAGAGGAACAGCGTGCCCTTCGATACGCCCGCGCGCGCCGCCACATCGTCCACCCGGGTCGCGGCAAAGCCTTTTTCGACGAACAGGTCGAGCGCGGCCTCCAGCAATTCGCCGGGACGCGCTTCCTTGCGGCGCTCGCGTTTGGTGCCGGCAGAAGGGGTGGTGGGGACAGTGCTCAAGGGGCTTTCTAGTTAATGACTGACTGGTTAGTAATATAACAAGTGCACCTCCCCCAGTCAATTGATCGATGGCTGGGCGAGACAAAAGACCGGGGGGTTGTTGCCCCCTTCGGGTAAACCCTTGGAGCAGGGCGCGTGCTCCCTGAAATCCCGTTGGCGGGCTCGCGGTGGGTGCTCCACGGCGGTGCGCCGTGTCCGTCCAGGCCCCGAACCAGTGCGCGATCGTGCTCCAAAAAAGGGAGCGCCTTGCAGCCAGGCGCTCTCGGGTACAAATGTCCCTAAAACAGGACCAAATGCCCTTAAATGTCTCATTGACAGGACATTAGGGATGTTTGACGATGGCCCCATGTCACCGAAGCTGCCGCTGCCCAAGTACCACCAGATCTACCTGGTGCTGCGCGAGCAGTTGCAGGAAGGCTGCTTTGCCGCAGGCCTGCCGGGCGAGCTGGCGCTGATGCAGCAGTTCTCCGTGGCCCGCGTGACGGTGCGACGCGCCCTGGAGCTGTTGCAGGGCGAAGGCCTGATCTCCCGCCAGCCGGGCAGGGGCACCCGGCCCGTGCCCCAGCCCGACGCGGGGCAGGGTGGCCAGGAGGGCCACCCGCACAGCAACCGCGCCCAGCTCACCGGCCTGCTCGAAAACCTGGTCAGCATGGGTCTGCGCACCTCGGTCAAGGTGCTCGACGTGGAGACCGTCACGGCCTCGCGCGCCGTGGCGGGCGCCCTGCAGATCGCCGTGGGCGACGCCGTGCAGAAGGCAGTGCGGGTGCGCAGCACGCGCGAAGGCCCGCTCTCGCACATCACCACCTATGTGCCGGCCGACATCGGCCGCCAGTTCGGCCGCCGCGAGCTGGCACGCAAGCCCATCCTGGTGCTGCTGGAGGAGTCGGGCGTGAAGGTCGGCCGTGCCCACCAGACCATTTCCGCCCGGCTGGCCGACGCCGTGGTGGCGCGCCACCTCGACGTGGCCGTGGGCTCGGCCCTGCTGGCCGTGCGGCGCCTGATCTACGACGACCAGGAGCGGCCCGTGCAGTGGCTGCATGGCCTGTACCGGCCCGATCGCTACGAATACGAGATGCAGCTGTCCCGCGTGGGCAGTATCGATGCCAAGGTCTGGGTCAGCAAAGAGCTGTCGGCCCAGTTCCATTGACGATTACAACGACGACGACCCCCGACCCCACCCCAAGGAGCACGCCCATGAGCAACCGCCGCCATTTCCTATCCCAGTCGGCCGCCGCCGCATCGGCCCTGGCCTTCCCCCTAGTGGGCGGCGCGCAGGCCAAGGCGGTCAAGGTGGGGGTGCTGCACCCGGTGACGGGGGCGCTGGCCTACTCGGGCCAGCAGTGCCGTGAGGGCGCGCTCATGGCCATCGAGGACATCAACAAGGCCGGTGGCATCAAGTCCCTGGGCGGTGCGAAGCTCGAGGCCCTGCTGGGCGATGCGCAGTCGCAGCCCCAGGCCGGCGCGGCCGAGATCGAGAAGATGAACGAGGCCGGCGTATCCGCCGTGGTGGGGGCGTTTGCCTCGGCCATCTGCCTGGCCACCACGCAGGCGGCCGCCAAGTACAACCTGCCGCACATCGTGGATGTGGGCGTGGCCGACCAGATCGTGGAGCGCGGCCTGAAGAACACCTTCCGCTTCGGCCCTGGCTACAAGAAATGCGCCGAAACCGCCGTGGCCAACCTGCACGTGCTCAACACGGCGGCCGGCAAGCCTGCCAAGACGGTGATGATCATCCACGAGGAGTCGCTGTTCGGTTCGGGCACGGCCCAGCTGCTGGCGCGCGAGCTGCCCGGGTACGGCTACGAGGTCAAGGAGGTCGTCAAGCACGCCAACCCCACGCGCGACTTCAACAACATCGTGCTGCGCATGAAGGCGATCAACCCCGACATCGTGATCCCCGCCAACTACTACAACGAGTACGCGCTGCTGGTGCGCACCATGCAGCAGCAGAAGGTCACGCCCAAGGCCATCTACTCGGTGCTGGGCGGTGCGGCGTCGAGCTACAAGTTCGTCAAGGAGTTTCCGGACGCGGCCAACGGCATCATCGACTGCAACCACTGGTTCAACCCCAAGGACAAGCGCGCGCAGGACCTCAAGAAGCGTGTGGAAGCCAAGGGCCTGTTCTTCAGCTACGAACTGTTCATGACCTACACCAGCATGTGGCTGCTGGCCGATGCGCTGGAGCGTGCCAAGTCCACGGACCGCGCCGCCATCATCGACGCGCTGGAGAAGAGCACGTTCGCCGACCACATCATGCCGTACGGCCCCACGAAGTTCGTGGCCGGACAGAACCAGGGTGCCCAGCCGCTCATGACCCAGGTGCTCAAGAACGACATCAAGGTCATCATCCCGCGCGACTACCGCGAAGCGGACCCGCTCTTCCCCTTGAAGGCCTGAGGGCCCAAAGACCATGCCTTCATCCGTTGTTCCGGCGCCAGAAGACCTGGCGCCAGGCTACGCCTTTGCCTGACATGCCGCAGACCCCGCACCCATGTTCGAGCTCAGCATCCTATTTCCCTCGGTCCTCAATGGCCTGACGACCGGCGCGGTCTATGCGCTGATCGCCCTGGGCCTCACGCTGATCTATGGCGTGCTGCACATCATCAACTTCGCGCATGGCGCGTCGCTGATGCTGGCGCTGTACGCCGTCTACCTGCTCAAGCAGCACTGGGGGATCGACCCCTACCTGGCGCTGCCCATCCTCGTGCCCGGCATGTTCGTGCTGGGCTATGGGCTGCAGCGCGTGGTCATCAACCGCGCCAGCCATGGCAAGGACGAGAACATCCTGCTGGTCACGCTGGGCATCTCCATCGTCATGGAGAACCTGGCGCTGCTGTTCTTCAAGTCCGACACGCGCACCATCGAGACCGCCTACACCCTGACCACCGTGGCCATCGGCCCGGCCATGATCGCGCTGCCCAAGCTGGTGTCGTTTGCCGGGGCGCTGGTGGTCTCGGGCCTGCTGCTGTGGATCGTGGGGCGTACCGACCTGGGCCGCGCCATCCGCGCCGTGGCGCGCGAGAAGCACGGCGCCAAGCTCATGGGCATCCACGTGGACCATGTCTACGCCATGAGCTTCGGCATCGGCCTGGCCTGCCTGGGGGCGGCCGCCTGCTTTTTGCTGCCGGCCTACTACGTCAACCCGCAGGTGGGCAGCGGCTTCGTGCTGGTGGCCTTCACCATCGTCGTGCTCGGCGGCATGGGCAGCTTTGCCGGGGCGCTGGTGGGCGGGCTGCTGATCGGGGTGGTGGAGTCGCTCGGCGGCCTGTTCCTTGGTGAGTCGCTGGGGCAGATCGGCATTTTTGCCATCTTCATCGCCGTGCTGCTGTTCCGCCCGCAGGGCCTGTTCGGAGCCCGGCAATGAAGCAGCTTGCATCCATCGCCTTGTTCGTGCTGGCCGTGTCGGCCATCACCCTGGCGTCCGATTCCGGCGTGCTGCTGAACTTCCTCATGATGTCCCTTTACGCGGCCCTGCTGGCGCAGGCCTGGAACATCCTGGGCGGCTTCGGCGGGCAGTTCTCGTTCGGTCATGCGCTGTTCTTCGGTACCGGCGCCTACATCCAGGCCATCGCGCAGATGCAGGGCGGCATCAATGCCTGGCTGGCCTTGCCCATGGCGGTGGCCGGCAGCGCGCTGGTGGGGCTGTTCGTGGGCGGGCTGTCGTTCCGCTACGGGCTCAAGGGCTCGTACTTCGCGCTGGTCACGCTGGCCTTTGCCGAGGTGTTCCGCATCCTGGCGCTGTCGGTGCCGTTCACCGGCGCGGGCGTGGGGCTGATGCTGCCGCTCAGGGAGTCGCTTGGCAACATGCAGTTCGGTTCGCGCAAGGGCTATGTGTTCCTGGTCCTGGCGCTGGTGACCCTGGCGTTGCTGGTGAGCTGGTGGCTGCGCAACTCGCGCTTCGGTGCCTGGCTGCAGGCCGTGCGTGACAACGAGGACGCGGCGCGCGCCATCGGCGTCAATCCGTTCACGGTGAAGATGGGCGCCATCGCGCTGTCGGGCGGCTTCATGGGCGCGGCCGGCGCGTTCTACGTGCAGGTCTTCCAGTACATCGACCCAGGCATCGCCTATGGCTCGGTGACCTCGGTGGAAGCCCTGGTGGCGGCCATCGTGGGCGGTATCGGCACCGTCTGGGGGCCGGTGCTCGGCGCGCTGGTGCTGCATGTGCTGGCCGACCTCACGCGCAACCTGTTCGGCCAGCTGCCGGGGATCAACATGGTGATCTACGGCGTGGTGTTGGTGCTCATCGTGATGTTCCTGCCGCGCGGCATCGCGGGGCTGGGCCAGTCGGTGGTGGACCTGTGGAAACGATCGGGAGGTCGCCATGGCCAATGAGCTGCTCACTCTCACGGGGCTGGGCAAAGCCTTCGGCGGCCTCAAGGCCGTGCAGAACGTCAGCCTCACGGTGCCCGAAGGCTCGCTGACCGCGTTGATCGGCCCCAACGGTGCCGGCAAGACCACGCTGTTCGCGCTGATGACCGGCTTCGTGAAGCCCGACTCCGGCACGGTGCGTTTCGCCGGCAGCGACATCACCGGTCAGGCGCCGCACCTCAATGCCCGCCTGGGCATGGCGCGCACCTTTCAGATCGTGCAGCCCTTCGCCGCCCAGACCGTGCGCGAGAACATCGCCGTGGGCGCGCACCTGCACGAGCCGCGCCGCACTGCGGCCCTGGCACTGGCCACCGAGGTGGCTGCGCGCGTGGGGCTGTCGGCGCAGCTGGACAAGCCGGCGTCGGACCTCACGGTGGCCGGGCGCAAGCGGCTGGAGCTGGCACGTGCCCTGGCCACCCGGCCGCGCCTCTTGTTGCTCGACGAGGTGCTGGCCGGCCTCAACCCCCAGGAGATTGCCGAGATGATTCCCGTGGTGCGCGGCATTGCGCAGGGTGGCGTGACGGTGCTGATGATCGAGCACGTGATGCAGGCCGTGATGAACCTGGCCGAGCACGTCTGGGTGCTGGCCCAGGGCCAGCTGATCGCCGAGGGCAGCCCCGGCGTGGTGACGTCCGACGAGCGCGTGATCGAGGCCTACCTGGGCCATGGCACGGCGGCACGCCTGCGTGCAGCGGCCGCCAAGGAGGCTGCATGAACACGGCGCCCTTGCT
The DNA here is from genome assembly GCF_000276605.1 of Acidovorax sp. CF316. Classification (GTDB taxonomy): domain Bacteria; phylum Pseudomonadota; class Gammaproteobacteria; order Burkholderiales; family Burkholderiaceae_C; genus Acidovorax. The sequence goes on from NZ_AKJX01000030.1 coordinate 15,553, forward strand.
CGACATCACCGCGCTGCGCGGCGGTTACGGCCGTGTCGAGGTGCTGCGCGGTGTGGACCTGCAGGTGAACCCTGGCGAAACCGTGGCCCTGCTGGGCAGCAATGGCGCGGGCAAGTCCACGCTCAACAACGTGGTCTGCGGCATCTACCCGGCCTGGGCCGGGCGCGTGGCCTTCGGTGGCGCCGACCTGAGCGGCGCGCACTACACGGCGGTCGTCAAGGCCGGACTGATCCAGGTGCCCGAGGGGCGCAAGATCTTCCCCAACCTCAGTGTGCTCGAAAACCTGGTGCTGGGCAGCTTCTCGCGTGCCCGGGAGCGGCGGACCCAGAACATCGACAAGGTGTTCGCGACCTTCCCGCGCCTCAAGGAGCGCACCGGCCAACTGGCCGGCACCATGAGCGGCGGCGAGCAGCAGATGCTGGCCATCGGCCGCGGCCTGATGGCCGAGCCGCGCCTCCTGATCCTGGACGAGCCCTCGCTGGGCCTGTCGCCCCTGCTGGTCGAGGAGATGTTCGGCCTGATCCGCCAGCTGCGCTCCACGGGCCTGGCGGTGCTGCTGGTCGAGCAGAACGTGGGCCAGTCGCTGGAGATCGCCGACCGCGCCTATGTGATGGAGAACGGGAGCATCCGGTTTTCGGGCGCGCCCGACGAACTGCTGCGCAGCGACGAACTGCGCCGGGCCTACCTGGGCCTTTGACAAGGAGACAACCCCCATGACGATTCCGCGCCGAAACCTGCTGCTGGCCTTGCCCGCGGTGCTTCCCCTCGGGCAGGCCCTGGCCCAGAACGCCCCCATCCGCATCCTGGTGGGCGCGCCTGCCGGCGGCTCCACCGACACCCTGGCGCGCAACCTGGCCAGCGAAATGGGTCGCCAGCTCGGGCGCACCGTGGTGGTGGAAAACCGCCCGGGCGCCGGCGGCAACATCGCCGCCGACGCGGTGGCCAAGGCCGCGCCCGACGGCAACACGCTGCTCATGAGCTTCACGAGCCACGCCATCAACGCCAGCCTGTACCCCTCGCTGCCCTTCGATCCCATCAAGGACTTCACACCGCTCACCTGCGTGGCCACCTCGCCCTCGATCCTGGTGGCCAACCCCTCGGTGCCGGCCAAGGACGTGCGCGAACTGATCGCGCTGGCCAAGGCGCGGCCGGGCAAGCTCAACTTCGCCATCGGTGCCGTGGGCTCCTCGCTGCACCTGGCGGGCGATGCCTTCAAGATGCAGTCGGGCGCCTACATCGTCAACATTCCCTACCGCGGCACGGCGCCGGCGCTGCAGGACGTGCTGGCCGGGCAGGTGGAACTGATGTTCGCCGCCGTGGGCAACGCCCAGGCCCAGGTGCGGGCGGGCAAGCTCCGGGCACTGGGGGTGACCAGCGCCAAACGCCTGCCGGCCTTTCCGGACGTGCCGGCCATCTCCGAGGTGCTGCCCGGCTACGAGTCGAGCGCCTGGTTCGGCTTGTTCGGGCCCGGGAACATGGCCCCCGAGCTGGCCAAGCGCCTGAGTGATGCGGCCCGCCAGGCCATCGCCACGCCCGAGGTGAAAAAGCGCCTGGAGACCGAGGGCGCCGTGCCCGTGGGCAACAGCCCCGAGGAGTTCGCGCGCTTCGTGCAGGCCGAGATTCCGCGCTGGGCCAAGGTCGTGCGCTTTGCCGGAGCCAAGCCCGAATGAGCTCCGAGCCCAGCACCCTGGCGCAGAAGCTGGTGGCCCGCGCGAGCGGGCGCACCGGCGTCACGCCGGGTGAGATCGTGAACTGCAGCGTGGACCTGGCCATGTTCCACGACTCGTCCGGCCCGCGCCGGCTCAAGCCCATGCTCGACGAGCTCGGGGCCCGCATCTGGGACAAGTCGCGCGTGGTGCTGGTCATGGACCACTACCTGCCCGAGCGCGACGAGGAGTCGCGCCGCATCGTGCGCATCGCGCGCGACTGGGCGCAGGAGCAGGCGCTGCCCCATGTCTACGACGGCCAGGGCATCTGCCATGTGGTGGTGCCGCAGCACGGCCACATCCGCCCCGGCATGTTCTGCGTGGGCGGGGATTCGCATTCGCCCACGGGCGGGGCCTTCGGCGCCTACATGTTCGGCATCGGCAGCACCGAGATGCTGGGCGTGGTCGTCACCGGCAAGATCTGGCTGCGCGTGCCGCACACCCTGCAGATGCACTGGAGCGGGCACCTGGCCCCTGGCGTGACCGCCAAGGACATGATGCTGCACATGATCGGCCGCTTCGGCATGAACGGCGGCCAGTACCAGGCCGTGGAGTTTGCTGGCCCGGCCGTGCAGGCCCTGTCGATGCAGGAGCGCATGACGTTGTCGAACATGAGCGCCGAGCTGGGCGCCCAGGCCGGCCTGATCGCCCCCGACGCGACCACGCGCGACTGGCTGGCGGCCCACGGCGTGCCCGAGGCGGACCTGCAGGGGCTGGATGCCTGGACAACCGACCCTGGCGCGCCACTTACCCGCCACGAATTCGCTGCCGACACCCTGGCGCCCCAGGTGGCTGCGCCCCACAGCCCAGCCAACACCAGTGCCGTGGGCCAGCATGCGGGCACGCGCATCGACGTGGCCTACATCGGCGCCTGCACGGGCGCCAAGCTCGACGACCTGCGGGCCGCCGCCAGCGTTCTGCGCGGCCAGCGCGTGGCCAGCGGTGTGCGCCTGATGGTGGCGCCCGCGAGCCAGCAGGACCAGGCCGCCGCCCGGGCCGAAGGCGTGCTGCAGGTGCTGGAGGACGCGGGGGCCGAGCTGTTCCCGACCAGCTGCGGCGCGTGCGCCGGCTATGGCGACAGCGTGGGCGACGGCACCACCGTGATCTCCAGCACGGCGCGCAATTTCAAGGGGCGCATGGGCTCGGCCACGGCCCAGGTGTACCTGGCCTCGCCCTATACCGTGGCCGCCTCGGCCCTCAAGGGCCGGATTGCCGACCCGCGCGAGGTGCTGGCATGAGCGCTGCACCGCTGCACAGGGCCTGGAAGCTGGGCGCCGACATCGACACCGACGTGCTGGCACCCGGCCACGCGATGAAGCACGGCATCGACGTGCTGGCGCGCCACTGCCTGGAATCGGTGCGGCCGGACTTCGTGGGTGGCGTGCGCCAGGGCGACGTGATCGTGGCCGGGCCCAACTTCGGCATCGGCTCCTCGCGCGAGCAGGCGGCAGCGGTGCTGGTGCGGCTCGGGATCGTGGCGGTCATCGCTCCCTCCTTCAGCGGCCTGTACTTTCGCAATGCCTTCAACCTGGGCCTGCTGCTGCTGACCTGCACGCAGGCGGGCAGGGTGGCCGAGGGCGAAACGGTGGCCCTGGACTGGCAGGCACCGGCCGTGGTCACGGCGGATGGCACGCGCCTGGCGTGCGATCCGATTCCCCCATTTCTCATGGACATGGTGCGCGCTGGCGGCTTGATGAACCAGCTGCGCGCCCGATTCGGCAAGGAGGCCTCGAATGGCTGAACAGACAGCAAGCACCACCAGCAGCATGGACCCCGTCACCCTCGCGGTGCTGCGCGGGCGGCTCGAGCAGATCGCCGACGAGATGGACGCCACGCTCTACCGCAGCGCGTTCAACCCCATCATCGCCGAGGCGCACGACGCCTGCCACGGCCTGTACGATGCCACGAGCGGCGACACCCTGGTGCAGGGCAAGTCGGGCCTGCCGGTGTTCGTGGGGGCCATGGCCTTCGCGGTGCGCGCGGCCATGCGCATCGCAGACGGGCGCGGCGGCATGGCACAGGGCGATACCTGGCTGTTCAACGACCCCTACGAGGGTGGCACGCACGCCAACGACTTCAAGTTGGTGCGGCCGTTCTTTCGTGGCGGCAGGCTGTACTGCTTTCTCGCCTCGGCCGCGCACTGGCATGACGTGGGCGGCAACGTGCCCGGCAACTACAACCCCGCCGCCACCGAGTGCTGGCAGGAGGCGGTGCAGATACCGCCGGTGCGCATCGTGCGCGGCGGCACGCTCGACGAAGACGTGCTGGCCATCCTCAAGGCCAATACCCGCCTGCCCGACAGCCTGTGGGGCGACCTCAACGGCCAGCTTTCGGCCCTGGACCTGGGCGAGCGCCGCCTGCACGACCTGCTCGACCAGTACGGCGACGGCGTGGTGCTGCAGGCCATGGGCGAGCTGCGCACACGCGCCGTCCGGCTCATGCGCTCGCACATCGCGGCGCTGCCCGATGGGCGCTACAGCTTCAGCGACATGCTGGACAACGACGGCGTGAAGGACGAGGCGCTGACCATCGCCCTGGACATGGCGGTGCAGGGCGACCGGCTCACGCTCGACTTCTCGCGCACCTCGCCCCAGTGCGCCGGGCCGGTGAACATCTCGCGCGCCACGGCCATCGCGGCCTGCTATGTGGCGCTCAAGCACCTGTTTCCCGACGTGCCGGCCAATGCCGGCGTGCTCGACGCGGTGGACTTCGTGCTGCCCGACGGCCTGGTGATCAGCGCCGCGCGGCCGCGCCCGGTGGGCGGTTACACCGAGACCATCCTGCGCATGATCGACGTGATCTTCAGCGCCACGGCCCTGGCCGCGCCCGAGCGCGCCATGGCCCAGGCCTACGGCACCATCAATGCGCTCTCGATCGCCGGGCACCGCACCGATGCGGCACGCAAGGGCCAGCGCTGGGTGATGTTCAGCTTCTTCGGCGGCGGCCATGGCGGCCATTCGGATGGCGACGGCATGAGCCACGGCAATGCGCCGATCTCCACGGCGACGATTCCGCCGCTGGAAATCCTGGAGGCGGCCTACCCGGTGCGTTTCACGCAATGGGCGCTGCGCCCGGGCTCGGGCGGCGACGGCCAGCACCGCGGCGGCCTCGGGGCCATCTACGAGATCGAGTTGCTGGAGCAGGATGCCGAAGTCTTCATCTTCGGCGAGCGCGGCAAGGCCGCGCCCCAGGGCATCGCCGGGGGCGGGGAGGGCGCCCTGAACGTCTTCAGCTACGAGAACGCAGGCGAGTGGAAGACGCCGCCCATGCGCTCCAAGATGATCGGCATCCAGCTGAAAAAGGGCGAGCGTGTGCGGCTGGAGACACCCGGTGGCGGGGGCTACGGCCTGCCTGCGGCACGGTCAGCCGCAGCGCGTCAGAGCGATGAGGCGATGGGTTATGTGGTGGTGGACGACAGCGCAGCAGCAATGAAAGGCGCAGCATGAGCGGCAAGGCTTCCTTTGTGGTGGGGGTGGACGTGGGTGGCACCTTCACCGATCTGTTCGTGCTCGACGAGGCCGACGGCAGCGCCCGCATCGTCAAGGTGCCCTCGACCCGGGGCGAAGAGGCGCGCGGCTTCATGAACGGCGTGGCGCGGGTGGCGGATTCGGCCGCGGCCATCGCCACCATCGTGCATGGCACCACCGTGGGCACCAATGCGCTGCTGGAGCGCAAGGTGGCGCGCACCGGCATCATCACCACGCGCGGCTTTCGCGACGTTCTGGAGATGCGCCGGCGCGACCGGCCCCAGACCTGGGGCCTGCGCGGCAGCTTCGAGCCCATCGTGCCGCGCCACCTGCGCCTGGAGGTGGACGAGCGCGTGCTGGCCGACGGCACGCTGCATACCCCGGTGGACCTGGCCCAGGTGAAAGCCCAGGCCCAGGCATTGCTCGATGCGGGCTGCGAGGCCGTCTGCGTGTTTTTCATCAACACCTATGCCAACCCGGCCAACGAACAGGCGGCCGTGACCGCCGTGCGCGCCCTCTGGCCCAACGCCCATGTGACGGCGGCCAGCGAGGTGCTGCCCGAGATCCGCGAGTTCGAGCGCTGCTCCACCGCCACGCTCAATGCGGCCCTGCAGCCCGTGGTGGGGAGCTACCTGGAGCGGCTGGAGGGCGACCTGCGCGGCCAGGGCTTTGCGGGCGAACTGCTCATCGTGCAGAGCAACGGCGGCGTGATGTCGCGCCAGACGGCCTGCGACGTGCCGGTGCGCACGGCGCTGTCGGGCCCGGCGGCGGGCGTCATCGCCTGCGCGGCCATCGCGCGGGCGGCGGGCTTTCCCGATGCGATCACGGGCGACATGGGGGGCACCTCGTTCGACGTGTCCCTGGTCGCGGGCGGCGAGGCAGCCCTGGCCGCGCAGACCGCCATCGAGTTCGGCATGGTGGTGCGCTCGCCCATGATCCAGATCGAGACCATCGGCGCGGGCGGCGGCTCCATCGCCTCGGTGGACGCCGGCGGCATGCTGCAGGTCGGCCCCGAGTCGGCCGGCAGCGTGCCCGGCCCCGCCTGCTACGGGCGCGGCAACACCCGGCCCACGGTGACCGATGCCAATGTGCTGCTGGGCCGCATTGCGGCCGACCGGCCGCTGGGCGGCGGCCTGCTGGCCGCCATGGACGCGGCCAGGTCGCGCGACGCCATCGAGACCCATGTGGCACTGCCGCTGGGGCTGGACGTGACGGCCGCGGCCGAGGCCATCCTCACCGTGGCCAATGCCAAGATGGCCGGCGCCGTGCGCGTGGTCTCCATCGAGCGCGGGCACGACCCGCGCCAGTTCGCCTACATGCCCTTCGGCGGCGGCGGTGCGCTGCACGTGTGCGCCATGATGCGCGAGGTGGGCGTGGGCACGGGCATCGTGCCGCGCTACCCGGGCGTCACCTCCGCCCTGGGCTGCGTGATGGCGGACATGCGCCACGATGCGGTGCAGACCCTGAACAAGCCCCTGGCCGAGCTCGACGTGGCCGACCTGCGCCAGCGTGTGCAGACCCTGTCCGAAGCCTGCCAGCAGCGCCTGGATTCGGCCGGCGTGCAGTTCGTGCAGGTGCAGCAGATCATTGCGCTGGACATGCTCTATGCCGGGCAGACGCACACCGTGCAGGTCCCTGTTGCCTCCGATGCGCTCGACCGCGAAGGTATCCAGGCCGCGTTCGAGGCCGCCTACCGCGCCGCCTTCGGCCGGGTGCTGGCCGGCATTGCGGTGCGGGTGATGAACCTGCGCTACGCCCGTGTGGGCGTGCGCCCCAAGTTCGACCTCACGGTGCTGGCGCCGCAGTCGACCACGCTCCAGCCCTCCCTGGGTGTGCAGCGCGTGTTCCATGCCGGCCAGTGGTGGGATGCGGCACGCCACGCCCGGCTGGACCTGCCCGTGGGCACGCGCATCGACGGCCCGGCCATTCTGGAGCAGCCCGACACCACGGTGTGGCTGGAGCCGGGCTTTTACGCCACCGTGGATACGCTGGGCAATCTGCTGGTGCGTACCGCATGACCGCCGCCGCAGCCCCCTTGCACACCCGGCGCGTGGCGCTGGTCGTGATCGACCTGCAGAACGACTTTCTCGCGCCCGACGGTGCATATGCACGCGGCGGCGCGGTAAGCCCGGCCGCTCTGGCGCTGCCGCCACGGGTGGCCGAGGTGGCCAAGGCGGTCAAGGCGGGCAGTGGGCTGGTGGCGGGCAGCCAGTTCACCCTGTGGTCCGATGCCCAGGGCGAACCCATGGTTTCGCCCCACCTCAAGACCTTGCGGCCTTTCCTGCGGCGCGGCGACTTCGCGCCCGGCAGCCGGGGCCAGGCCCATGTGCCCGAGATCGCCACCTGGGTGGACCTCTCGGTGTGCAAGGTGGCCTATTCGGCCTTCTTCAACACCCAGCTCGACTGGGTGCTGCGCCGCGCGGGCATCGACACCGTGGCCGTGTGCGGCATCGTCACCAACGGCGGCGTGGCCAGCACCGTGCGTGACGCCCATATGCGCGACTACCGCACCCTGGTGCTGTCGGACGGCTGTGCCGCCTTCCGCCAGGAGGTGCACGACACGGCGCTGGCCGACCTGGGCACCGTGGCCCAGGTGCTGACCTGCGCCGACTTCACCGCGGCACTGGCGGCCGGCACGCCATGACGCCCACGCTGCCCACCATCCGCCGGGCCGACCGCATGCCCGCGGCCACGCGGGACAACCATGTGCCCGTGGCCATCGTGGGCGGCGGTGCCTGTGGCCTGACGGCCGCGCTGATGCTGCATGACCTGGGCGTGGATTGCGCGGTGCTGGAGCGCGATGCCACGCCCACGGGCTCCTCGGCCCTGTCCTCGGGCTTCATCCCGGCACCGGCCACGCAGGTGCAGAAGGACCTGGGCATAGCCGACAGCCCCGAGCGCTTCGCCGCTGACATCGGCGCCAAGGCCAAGGGCAGGGCGGCGCCGCAACTGGTGCAGGCTTACGCCCGCGCCATCGGCCCCGCACTCGATGCACTGCAGCAGCGCCATGGCCTGGAGTGGCAGGTGCTCGACGGCTTTCTCTACCCCGGCCACAGCGTGCGCCGCATGCATGCCGTGCCCGAGAAGACCGGGGTGGGCCTGATGGGCCGCCTGGCCAACGCCGCCGCGGCGGCGGACATTCCCCTCGTGACCGATGCCGTCGTGCGCGAGCTGTGGGCCGACGAGACCGGCCTGGTGATCGGCGTCGGCTACGAGCGGCCGGACGGCACGCTGGAGCACCTGTCCTGCGACGCGGCCATCCTGGCCTGCAACGGCTTTGGTGGCAATGCCGCCATGGTGCGCGAGCTGCTGCCCGAGATGCGCGACGCCCTGTTCGCCGGCCATGCCGGCAACGACGGCAGTGCCATTGCCTGGGGCCATGCGCTGGGTGCGCGCCTGGCCGACCTGGGCGGCTACCAGGGCCATGGCTCCTGGGCCATCCCCCAGGGCGCGCTGATCTCCTGGGCGTTGATGATGGAGGGCGGTATCCAGGTCAACGCCCTGGGCCGGCGCTTCCACGACGAGACGCAGGGCTATTCCGAAGCCTCGGTGCATGTGCTGGCCCAGCCGGGCGGGGTGGCCTGGAACGTCTTCGACGCGCCCATCCTCGCGCTGGCGCGCGGCTTTCCGGATTTCGTGGATGCCGAGGCGGCGGGTGCCGTCAAGCATTGCGGCAGCGTGCAGGCCCTGGCCGCCGTGATCGGCTGCGAGGAAGCGGCACTTTCGGCCACGCTGGCAGGGCAGGGCCCGTACCCGCGCGCGGCGGCGCGGCCCTTGCAGGCACCGTTCTGCGCCGTCAAGGTCACGGGTGCCTTGTTCCATACCCAGGGCGGGCTCGACATCGATGCGCAATGCCGGGTGCTCGACACGGTGGGCCGGCCATTTCCCAACCTGCTGGCGGCCGGCGGTGCGGCGCGCGGCGTTTCGGGCGATGCCGTCTGGGGTTATCTCTCGGGCAACGGCCTCTTGAGCGCCGTGGCCGGCGGCTACCTGGCGGCCCACACCGCCGCCCATCTGCTCCATCCCTCCACGGGCAACACCCCATGAATGGCATTTCCTTGCACCAACGGCTGCAGCAGCCGCAGATCCTCCTGGTCCCCGGCGTCTATGACGCGCTGAGCGCCCTGGTGGCCGAGCAGGCCGGCTTCGAGGCGCTGTACCTCTCGGGGGCCTCCATCGCCTACACCCTGCTGGGCCGCTCCGACGTGGGCCTGACCACCTACACCGAGGTGGAAGACACGCTGGCGCGCATCACCGAGCGCGTGCGCACGCCCGTCATCGTCGATGCCGACACGGGTTTCGGCAACGCACTCAACATGCAGCGCACGGTGCGCGGCTTCGAGCGCGCCGGCGCTGCCATGGTGCAAGTGGAGGACCAGGGCTTTCCCAAGCGCTGCGGCCACCTGGACGGCAAGACTGTGGTGCCTGCCGCCGAGATGTGCGGCAAGCTGCGCGCGGCGCTCGATGCCCGGCGCGACGCCGGCACCCTCATCCTGGCGCGCACGGATGCACTGGCCGTGGAAGGCATCGAGGCTGCGTTCGACCGCGCCGAGCGTTATCTGGAATGCGGCGTGGATGCACTGTTCATCGAGGCCCTGCGCACGCCAGAGCAGATGGATGCCGCCTGCCAACGCTTCGCCCACCGCATCCCCTTGCTGGCCAACATGGTCGAGGGCGGCAAGACCCCCGTGCAGAGCGCGCAGGAGCTGGGCCAGCGCGGTTTTCGCATCGCCATCTTTCCGGGCGGTACCGCCCGGGCCGTGGCCCACACCCTGCAGGGCTACTACGCCAGCCTGCATGCGCACCAGACCACTGCGCCGTTCAAGGAGCGGATGCTGGACTTCGACGGCCTGAACGCGTTGATCGGGACACCTGAGCTGATGGAGCTGGGGCGCAGGTACGAATAGCCGCTGAGATCGATCGGTAGACACGGCCTGACGACCCCCCAAAGGGGTGGGGGGCGACCATCGCCGCCCACCGTGCACTTCGCTGCTGAATTCGCCCTGCATAATTGGCGGGTTTGGCAGTTCATCGGGCCAGGTCACCCCCCCGTCTCACCGCGTCGAGCGGCTCACATCTCTAAGCCCCCGGCCTTGCCGGAGATGGCCTGTAAATATGGTTTTCAGTTCGTGGCAGTTCATTCTGGTCTACCTGCCGATCGTGGTGCTCGTCTATTTCTTGATGAATCACCGGCATTGGATCACTGCTGGAAAGGCCTGGCTCGTCATAGCCAGCCTGTTTTTCTACTCGTACTGGAACATCAAGTACCTGCCGCTGATTCTGGCCTCCATTTTCTTGAACTTCCTGGTTGGCTCACGGCTGGCGAGGTCGTATTCTGCGTCCCCCGGCGATACGCGAAAATCGAACCGGGGATTCAGCAGAAAAACCATTCTTGCCGCCGGTATTGCCGCCAATCTGGTGGTGCTGGGGTACTACAAGTACACCGATTTCCTGATTGACAACGTCAACACCATTTTCGGTACGGCGCATGCCCTTCCCCACATCGTGCTGCCACTGGGGATCAGCTTTTTCACATTCACGCAAATCGTGTATCTGGTGGATAGCTACCGTGGGGAGACCGCAAAATATGGAATACTGAACTACTCGCTGTTCGTGACGTTTTTCCCGCACCTGATTGCGGGACCGATCGTTCATCACCAGCAAATCATGCCCCAGTTCGCCTCGCGCTGGACTTTGATGCTGAGAAAGTCGAACATTCTCAAGGGGCTGTTCATTTTTGCCATCGGCCTGTTCAAGAAAGTGGTCATTGCAGACAACTTTGCGGGCTGGGCGGACGCCGGGTTCGACGGAGGCCAGGATCTCGGGTTTTTCGCAGCATGGGCCACCAGCCTGGCATACACCTTTCAGCTGTATTTCGACTTCAGCGGATACTGCGACATGGCCATAGGCGCCTCGTTGCTGTTCAATATTTCATTGCCCATCAATTTCAACTCGCCCTATAAATCACTGAGCATCCAGGATTTCTGGCGACGCTGGCACATCACTCTCAGCAGTTTTTTGCGGGACTATCTTTACATTCCGATGGGTGGTAACCGAGGGGCGGAATACCAGACGTACATCAATATTTTCATCACATTCGTGCTGGGTGGCCTTTGGCACGGTGCGACATGGATGTTTGTCATATGGGGCGCCCTGCATGGAGGGGCACTCGGAGTTCACCGATTGTGGAAGAAGTGGGGGCGCCCAATGCCAACAGCCTTGGCATGGCTGTTGACTTTTGTGTTCGTGAATATCACGTGGGTTTTCTTCCGTGCAAAAACAATGGAAGATGCGGAGCGCGTGTTGCAGGGGATGGTTGATTTTCGCTCGATCCTGGGAGAGTCCATTGCCTCGGCATCCACATCCGACTTTGCGTGGGCTGGCTGGTTTTCCGATGTCTTGCTGCAATACCTTCCTGCAGGGCTGGTTGGGCAATTGCCTGTATACATCGCCATTGTCTTTGCCTTTGCCATCATTCGCCAGAAAAATTCAATGGAGATAGCCAGCGGACCCTTGGGCAATGCCAAGCTTGCTTGCGGTGGACTTCTTTTCTCCATCGCGATTTACGCCATGCTGGCAACCACAAGCTCGGTGTTCCTGTACTTCAATTTCTAATAATAATCACGATGAAACATCGGGCAAGAATTTTCTTGATCGCCCTGTTGGCAAGTCTGCTGATAGTGCCTGCGGTCAATATTTCTCGCGTACGCAACCTTGAAGCGATCAAGTGGGAGAAGTCATTTTTCTACAACATGGATTTCGCATCGAGCTTTGCGGCGAAATGGCTGTATCCATTGGGAATCAGCATCAATTCCAAGAGCGTCGTCATCGGCCGTGACGGCTGGCTTTTCCTGGGCGATTCATTCCAGGCCACGCTGTCGGCTGCCCGCCACCCGCCTTCGGAGGAAGATGTGCAACTGACGAAACAGATTGGTGTGGCCGCCGCTGCCTGGGACGCCTATTTCGCAAGCAAAGGGGTTCAACTCTTCAGGGTCATGATCGGCCCCAACAAGGGAAGCATCTACCCCGAGCATTTGCCTCGCTGGGCTCAGCCCGTATTGCCCAATGCCACGGATGCCCTGTTTTCTGAAACGGGCAACGTTCTCTACGTGGACCTTCGTGCGCCTTTGCTGGAAGCCAAGGCACATCAGACGGCTGATCTTTACTACAAGCTGGATACCCATTGGAACAATCTTGGCTCAGCGATGGGATTTCGCGCCTTTGCGCAGCAGGTGGGTGCCGCGGTGCCAGAGCTGCGATGGCCACCCAGTGAAGCGTATACATTGACATCCCGCCAGGAAACCAAGGGCGGGGATCTGGCCAATTTTCTTCGGCTGCCGACACAGCTTTCCGATACCCGATTGACCATTGGCGCGTCCGAGTTTTCTTTGCAATCCACCCGGATCGACTTCGACACCCAGAAAGTCCTGCACACGGGCGGGCACCTGACCACGATACCGCCGATCAAGCCTGTCCTTGTCCACACCAGCAATGCCTTGAACAACAAGAAAGTGCTGTGGCTCAGGGATTCATTTGGGGACTCGATGGCGCTGATGATGGAGGGCACCTTCAGTGACGTACTGCAATTGCATTGGCACGAGGCCATCAAACCCGGCGGGCGCTTGGTTCAACTGGTCGAAAGCTGGAAACCGGACTACGTCTTTTTCACGGTGGTGGAAAGAGATGCGAGAAATGGATGGTTCACCGCCCCTCCACCTGTGGGGACGTTGAATCAGGCTGTCTCGAAAGACGCCCAATCCCGGTGAAGCCAAGGCGCCCTGGCCATCCCGAATAGGCGAGGGCGGCGGCCAAGCCCCACCCGTCGCAATGGCCCCGCCCGCACTGCGGCACCCCAGGCCGCGTACCATGCCATGGAAATACGTCATTGCATGGAGACCGACATGGCAGAGAACCTGCAAACCATCACCCTGGGCGGCGGCTGCTTCTGGTGCACCGAGGCGGTGTTCGACCGGGTGCGCGGTATCACCGACGTGGAAAGCGGCTACACCAACGGCCAGACCATCCGGCCTACCTACGAACAGATCTGCGGGGGCGATACCGGCCACGCCGAGGTGGTGCGCCTGACCTTCGATGCCGAGGAAATCGGCCTCGAAGAGATCCTGGAGATTTTCTTCCACACGCATGACCCGACCACGCTCAACCGCCAGGGCAACGACGTGGGTACCCAGTACCGCAGCGGCATCTACTACGACAACCCGGCCCATGGCGAGCTGGCCAACGCCATGGTGCGCCAGCTGGAGCAGGACAAGCTGTTCGGCGCGCCCATCACCACCGAGGTCAAGCCCCTGGCCAACTACAGCACGGCCGAGGACTACCACCAGGACTACTTCGCCAAGCACCCGGGCCAGGGCTACTGTGCCTTTGTGGTGGGACCCAAGGTGGAGAAGTTCCGCAAGACCTTCCGCAAGTACCTCAAGGAAGACTGATCCAGGGCTGCGGCCCGCAGGCTCCCCATTGCCCTCGCCTTGGTGAAGGCGGGTTTTCTTCGTGCCAGAGGCAAAGGCGCCTGCCGTGGCGGGTCTCTGTTCCGGGGCTCGGCCTGCGCGGGGCATAATGCAATCCGCTTGCGTTACCGGCATCCTGCTGGTGCGATGTCGCCCATGTCCACTGCACGTTCCACCCCTTCTTCCCCCGCCGCAGGCACTTCCTGGGCCCTGCCGCCCGGCATGCGCGCCACCAAGGCCACGCGGGCGCTGGCTGCGCTTTATGAAGCGCGCCCCGATGCTGCGCTGTCCGAGTCCGAGGCGGAGGCAGCCCTGGCCGCGGCGGGTGCGCCGGTCAACAAGGTCACCGTCTACCGCATGCTCGACCGCTTTGCCGCCGCCGGCCTGCTGCACAAGCAGGTCGATGCGGCCCGCGTGACCCGGTTCGCGCTGGCCTCGCAGGACCAGGACTCCACCGTGCCGCGCTTCGAGTGTGGCGACTGCCACCGCCAGTTTCGCCTGGCGCAGGGCTCGGCACGCGTCCAGTCGGCCCTCAAGCAGGTGCTGGCCGCCCTGGCCACCGCCGGGCACGAGAGCCTGGCCGTGGACGTCGCCGTGCGCGGCCGCTGCGCCGGCTGCGCGCACCCGGCCGGTGGCGCCGCCGCATGATCCGTACCCGCGGCCTCTCCTACCGCTACACAGACGGCAGCGAGCCATTGCGCTTTCCCGACGTGGACCTGCGCCAGGGCGGCACCTTGCTGCTGCGCGGTCGCTCAGGCACTGGCAAGTCGACCTGGCTGGCCCTCATGGCCGGGCTGCGCTCCCCTGCGGGGGGCGACCTGTTCGTGGCCAGCACCCAGCTGGGCACGCAGCGCGGCGCCGAGATCGACGCCTGGCGCGCGCGCAGTGTCGGATTTCTGCCGCAAAAGCTGCATCTGAGCAGCGCGCTCACGGTGGCCGACAACCTGGCCCTGGTGTACTTTGCGGCCGGGCTGCCGCGTGACGATGCGGCCATCACCCGGGCTCTGGCCCAGGTGGGCGTGGCCGAGCTGGCGGCGCGCCGGCCGCACCAGCTCTCGGGCGGGCAGGCGCAGCGCGTGGCGCTGGCGCGCGCGGTGCTGCTCACGCCCCAGATCCTGCTGGCCGACGAACCCACGGCCAGCCTCGACGACGAGGCCGCGGCCGATGCCCTGGCGCTGCTGCAGGCCAGCACTGCCGCCTGCGATGCCAGCCTGGTCGTCGCCACGCACGACCAGCGCGTCGTGCAGGCCCTGGCCTCTGTACCGGGCCTGCAGCAACTCGACCTGAACGCCCTGCGCGCCGACTGACGTCCACCGATCCGATGGCCAAGCTTCTTTCCCTTTCCTGGCGCTACCTGTGGGCGCGCCCGCTGGCCGCCGTGCTCAACCTGCTGGTGCTCACGCTCGGCCTGGCCGCCATCACCCTGGTGCTGCTGGTGGCCACGCAACTCGACCGGGCCTTCGAGCGCGACCTCGATGGCATCGACCTCGTGGTGGGCGCCAAGGGCAGCCCGCTGCAGCTGATCCTGGCCGGCGTGTTCCACATCGACGTGCCCACGGGCAACATCCCGTTGCAGGAAGTGCAGGCCCTGCAGAAGAACCCGCTGGTGGCGCAGGTGATCCCGCTGAGCCTGGGCGACAGCTACCAGGGCTTTCGCATCGTGGGCACCACGCCCGACTACCTGGCGCTCTATGGCGCCACCCTGGATCAGGGTCAGCCCTGGCAGCAGCCCATGGACGCCGTGCTGGGCGCCACGGTGGCGCGCGGCATCGTGGGTGGCGCGCATGCGGGGGCGCCGCTGGTCGGTGCCACCTTCATCGGCAGCCACGGCCTGGGCGGGGGAGGGCATGCGCATGGCGAGCACCCCTACCGCGTGGCCGGCGTGCTGGCCGCCTGCGGCTGCGTGCTCGACCGGCTCATCCTGACCTCGACCGAGTCCGTCTGGATGGTGCACGAGACGGCCACCGCCACGGAGCCCGAAGACCTGGCGGTGCTCAAAGAAGAGCGCGAGGTGACCGTGGCCCTGCTGCGCTACCGCACGCCCATGGCCGCCGTCACGCTGCCGCGCCAGATCAATGCCGACACCTCCATGCAGGCGGCAGCCCCGGCCATCGAGGTCACGCGCCTGCTGCGCCTGCTGGGCGTGGGCGCCGACGTGCTGCGCGCCTTTGGCGGCGTGTTGCTGGCCGTGGCCGCGCTCAGCGTGTTCATCGCGCTGTGGAATGCCGTGCGCGAGCGCCGCACCGACCTGGCCATGCTGCGCATGCTGGGCGCGCCGCCGGGACGGGTGGCCGGCCTGGTGCTGTGCGAGGCCCTGTGGCTGGCCGCCCTGGCTTCGGCCCTGGGCCTGCTGCTGGGCCATGGCCTGGCCCAGGTGCTGGGCTGGGTGCTGCAGGCGCAAGGGCTGCTGCCCGTGAGCGGCCTGGTGTGGCTGCCGGCCGAGGCCGGCGTACCGCTGATCGCCGGGGCCGTGGCCGTGTTCGCCGCACTGTTGCCTGCCATGCAGGCCTATCGCACGGAAGTCGCAGACCTCTTGAGCCAGCCCTGATTCGATTACCAACTGTCCTTGAAAGGTTCACCATGAAAAAGCTGCTCACCGCCCTGGCCATTGCTCCCTTGCTGCTGGCAGGTTCCATCGCCCAGGCCCAGGGCGCGCATTCCGACCAGGAGACCAAGGCCGACATCCAGCGCCACCGCGCCATGGCCGCCGCGCACGAGGCCGCCGCCAAGTGCCTGGAATCGGGCAAGAGCCATGACCAGTGCCAGAAGGAACTCCAGGTGGCCTGCAAGGGTCTGGGCATTGGTAAATTCTGCGGCATGCGCCATGTGCACTGATCCATTGCACGCGACGCCTGCGCATCTGTAAGAAAATACGTCAGCCCTGCCACCAAGGACTTTCCATGCAACGCCACCACTCCTCGCCCCGTTCCTTGCCAGCCCGCTCTGCCATGCTGGTGCTGGCCTGCGCCCTGGCGGGGGTGGGCAGCGCCCATGCCGAGAGCAAGCCTGCGGCGACGGCCGGCGCGCCCTTCAACGCGCCGGTGCTCAGCTCGCCCATGCCGGGAACGGCACCGACGGGCTCGGGCGCGGGCTACCACAGCCCCAACAGCCCGATTGCGCCGCTGCCGCAGCGCAATGACGTGGTGCCATGGTCGGTGCTCAGCGACCTGACCAAGAAGACCACCAAGGACGGCATCCTGCCCGTGTTCAACGCCCAGCAGCAGGGCATGGACAAGACGGTGCAGCGCATCCAGGGCTTCATGATGCCGCTCGATGCCAAGGCCACGCAGACGCATTTTCTGCTCACCTCCGTACCGCTGACTTGCTCGTTCTGCATTCCGGGCGGGCCCGAGAGCATGGTCGAGGTCAAGGCCAAGACGCCCGTGCGCTATTCGCTCGAACCCGTGGTGGTCGAGGGCCGGTTCACCGTGCTGCAGAACGACCCCTACGGCCTGTACTACCGCGTGGTCGAGGCCGTGCCGGTGAAGTAAGCCCACCATCCTTGCCGTGAACCGCTCGCGCACCCCGTTGATGGCCCTGCAGGCCGTCTCCATCCGCCTGGGGCCTCCGGCCCCAGGGACGGGTGCGCGTGCATGGGCGGCCCGGCTGGCCCTGGTCTGGCTGGTGCTGGCGCTGGCCTGGGTGCCCACGGCGGGTCGCCTGCACCAGATCGCCCATGCCCAGCCGCTGGCGCAGATCCATGCGGGCCATGGTGCGCTGGTTGCGCTGGCGGCGGCAGAGCACGCTGCCGCCCATGGCATGGCGGGTGATGCCGGCGGTTTCCTGTCCAGCCACAGCCTGGTGGACTGCCTTTTGCTCGACCAGCTTGCGCTGGGCGATGCCCTGCACAGCGCCGCCCTGGTGCTGCTGCCCCATTCGCCGGCCGCTGCGCCGGTGGCCACGCATGCCGACGGCGTGCAGGCGCGCCATGCCGCGCTGTTCCAGGCGCGTGGTCCGCCGCCCGTGCTGCGCGCCTGACGGCAGCGTTCCCCTGTGTGGACTGCCTGGTCCGCAGGGCAGGGGCCTGGCCCCGTCGCGCACGCTGTCCTTGTTTCCCTGAATCCATTGCGGTAGACGCCTGCGCGCCAGGCGGCTGGCTGCATACCCGTTTTCTTTCTTTCCTTTGATTCATGCCCCGCGGCATGAAGGCGTGCGCCCGTGACTGGCTGCTGCCTTGCTGCGCGCACGCTTTTGCACTGAACACCATGACGACACCTCAGCTCCACTCCACCTCCCGCTGTCCCGCGCTCCATCCCATCGCTCTGGCCGCCATGCTGGCGCTCTCGGCGGGCAGCAGCCTGGCCCAGACGGTCGCCCCTGCCGCACCCGATGCCGCGACCAATGCCCCCAGCCTGCCCTCGGTCACTGTGTCGGCCAGCGGCCTGCAACTGGGCGCCAGCGAAATGACCACGCCCGTGAGCGTGCTCGAGGGCGACGAGCTCGTGCGCCGCCGCGAGGCAACGCTGGGCGAGACGCTCAATAGCGAACCCGGCATCACCAGCAGCCACTTCGGTGCGGGCGCGAGCCGCCCCATCATCCGCGGCATGGATGGCCCGCGCGTCAAGGTGCTGTCCGACGGCGCCGAGCTGCACGATGCCTCCACCATCAGCCCCGACCATGCCGTGGTGTCCGAGCCGCTGCTGGCCACGCAGATCGAGGTGCTGCGCGGTCCGTCCGCCCTGGTGCATGGCAACGGCGCCGTGGGCGGCGTGGTCAACGTGCTCGATGGCAAGATTCCCACCGCCATTCCACAAAAGGGTTACGAAGGCAGCGCCGAGCTGCGTGCCAACACCGGCGCGCGCGAAGGGGCAGGGGCCTTCTCGCTGACCGGCGGCGCCGGCAACCTGGCCGTGCATGTGGAAGGCGTGTCGCGCGACGCCAGCGACTACCGCGTGGGCAAGGGCTGGGCGCCCAATGGCGAGCCGGCCCGCAAGGTGCTGGGCAGCTTCAACCGCACCGACACGGGCAGCGTGGGCCTGTCCTGGGTGGGCGAGCGCGGTTACCTGGGCGCCGCCTACACGCGCCAGACGGCGCGCTACGGCCTGCCGGGCCACAACCACAGCTTCGAGGGCTGCCACACCCATGGCAACCACCTGCACTGCGCAGAACACGGCGAAGAGGACGGTCACGACCATGACCACGGCGCCGAGGCCGGCGACGTGCCGGTGGTGGACCTGCGCAGCGAGCGCTTCGATGTGCGCGGCGAGCTGCGCAACCCGTTCGCCGGCTTCTCGGCCCTGCGCCTGCGTGCCGGCGTGACCGATTACAAGCACGACGAGGTGGAGGACGGCGCCATCAGCACCACCTTCAAGAACAAGGCCTACGACACCCGCCTCGAGCTGCAGCACGAACCGATCGCCGGCTTCAAGGGCGTGTTCGGACTGCAGACTTCGCAGCGCAAGTTCAGCGCCGAGGGCGAGGAGGCCTATGTGCAGCCCACGGTGACGCGCAAGACCGGCCTGTTCCTGCTGGAGGAATACCGCCTGGGCGACTGGCGCTTCGAAGGCGCGCTGCGCCATGACCGCCAGACGGCCGAGGCGCAGGATTCGGGCATCGAGCGCAGCCACAACGGCACCTCGGCATCGCTGGGTGCGGTGTGGCAGTTCACTCCCGGCTACTCGCTGGGCGCCTCGCTCACGCGCGCCAGCCGCGCGCCCTCGGCCGAGGAGCTGTACGCCAACGGCCTGCACATGGCCACCAGCACCTACGAGCGCGGCAATGCCGACCTGCGTTCCGAAACCTCGCAGAACATCGACCTGAGCCTGCGCAAGACCAGCGGCGACACCACCTTCAGCGCCAGCGTGTTCCGCAACCGCGTGAACAACTACATCTACGGCCGCACGCTCGACGCGGTGGACGGCCTGCAACTGCTGCAGTACGCCCAGGCCGACGCCACCTTCACGGGGATCGAAGGCCAGGTGCGCCAGCGCATCACGCGCAACCTGGGCGTCACGCTGTTCGGCGACACCGTGCGCGCCCGCCTGGCCGGCGGCGGTCTGCTGCCGCGCATCCCCGCCACGCGCGCCGGTGTGCGCATGGACGCCAACTGGAACGCCTGGGACGGCCAGGTCGAATGGGTACAGGTGGCACGCCAGAACCGGGTGGCCGAGTTCGAGTCGGCCACGCCCGGCTACGGCATGCTCAACCTGGGCGTGGGCTACAGCGGCAAGTACAACGGCGAAACGCCCTGGCAGGTCTACCTCAAGGCCAACAACCTGACGGACCGCCTGGCCTACGCCCACACCTCCTTCATCAAGAACGCGGCACCGCTGATGGGCCGCAACCTGACGCTGGGGGTCAAGGTCGCGTTCTGACCCCCAGGGCCGGCGGCGGCCGGCCCTGGAGTGCATGGGTTTACACGAAACGTATATGTTTCGTATAATTCAACCCATGGGCATCGTCAAAATTTCCGATCAAATGCACGAGAACCTGCGCATTGCCAGCAATGCGCTGTCTCGTTCCATCAACGCACAGGCCGAGCACTGGATGCGCGTGGGCATGCTCGCCGAGCTGCACCCCGAGCTCAGCCACAGCCAGATTTGCCAATTGCTGATCCGCGCCGAGCAGGCGGGCGGGTTCGACCTGGCTGCGCTGGCGCAGGCGCTTCCGTCGCCTGCCGGTGGCGGCAGCGGCAGCCAAACCAGCCTCC
>NZ_AKJX01000031.1 GCF_000276605.1 Acidovorax sp. CF316
CGCCCCGCTGCCGGCGGCCGCCACGCGCGATGCACTGGCGCGGCTAGCCGCCCTGGGCCGCACGGCCCCCTCGGCCACGGACGTGAACACCGCGCCCGTGCAGGGCGTGCAGGGCAGCCGGCTGCGCGTGTCGCACGGGCCGGCGTTCAACGACTACCTGGGTGCCTCCATCGCCTTCTCCCCGGTGCCGACACGGGGAGCAAGCCCTGCGGCAGGGCCCGATGCGGGCGGTTTCTACCTGCTGCTGGTGGAATCCATCCCTGCCGGCACCGAGGGATCCCCCGTGGCCCGCAACCTGGTGCGCAACGTCTACCAGCGCTCGCTGGACAACCCGCACACCCTGTCCAGGGGCGAACGCTCGGGCTGGCGTGACTCGCGGCCCATCTACATCCCCGAAGGCGCCAAGACCGACCGCCTGCGCCTGGTCGGCTGGGTGCAGGACAAGGATGGCCGCATCATCGACGCGGCGCAGTCGCGCTGCGTGCCTTAGAAGCTTTGCCCTATTGAAGGGATAACAGTAGGGATATACCGGCGCCCGCTGGCGCGGGTAGAATCAATCACCGGGCCCAAGTTTCTTGCAGCCCGGTTTTTTTGTGCCTGCGCACAGCAGGGTTCGCGGCGGCCAGCACGGCCGCAGCCACGGAACCGGTCTCCAAGCCAAGCGCCCACCGCCGTGGAAATTGTTTTGCGGCGTCCTTTTATGGAGCTTGGAAATCTCATGGAAATCTTCGACTACGACAATGTCCTCTTGCTGCCGCGCAAGTGCCGGGTGGAAAGCCGCTCGGAATGCGATGCCGGCGTGGAGCTGGGCGGGCGCACCTTCCGCCTGCCGGTCGTACCGGCCAACATGAAGACGGTGGTGGACGAGAGCATCTGCACCTGGATGGCGCAGAACGGCTATTTCTACGTCATGCACCGCTTCGACCTCGACAACGTGCAGTTCGTGCGCGACATGCACGCCAAGGGCTGCTATGCCTCGATCTCGCTGGGCGTGAAGCAGCCCGACTACGACACGGTGGACCAGCTGGCCGCCGCAGGCATCACGCCCGAGTACGTGACCATCGACATCGCGCACGGCCATGCCGACAGCGTGAAGAACATGATCGGCTACCTCAAGTCCAAGCTGCCCGCGGCCTTCGTGATCGCCGGCAACGTGGCCACGCCCGAGGCGGTGATCGACCTCGAAAACTGGGGCGCCGACGCCACCAAGGTGGGCGTCGGCCCGGGCAAGGTCTGCATCACCAAGCTCAAGACGGGCTTCGGCACGGGTGGCTGGCAGCTGTCGGCGCTCAAGTGGTGCGCGCGCGTGGCCACCAAGCCCATCATTGCCGACGGCGGCATCCGCAGCCATGGCGACATCGCCAAGAGCATCCGCTTCGGCGCCAGCATGGTGATGATCGGCTCGCTGTTCGCCGGCCATGAGGAATCGCCCGGCAACACCGTGGAGGTCGATGGTGCGCTGTTCAAGGAGTACTACGGCTCGGCCAGCGACTTCAACAAGGGCGAGTACAAGCACGTCGAGGGCAAGCGCATCCTCGAGCCCATCAAGGGCAAGCTGGCGGGCACCCTGGTCGAGATGGAGCAGGACGTGCAAAGCTCCATCAGCTACGCTGGCGGCAAGAAGCTCATGGACATCCGCAAGGTGAACTACGTGATCCTGGGCGGCGACAACGCGGGCGAACACCTGCTGATGTAATCGCGCCCGGTCTTCGCAGGGCCTGGGACAGCCTCAGGCCCGCAGGAGAATCAAGGCCATGTGGTGCACATCGTGCCCGGGCCTGGCCAACGCATCGACGATGCTGAAGTGGTTCAGGCCTTCCTGCACCTGGCAGCGCGGCACGGCGTGCGAGCCCCAGGCGTCCTGCACCAGCCGCGCCTGGCGGATGAACTCCGGGCTTTCATCGCCGCCCACGGCACAGTACAGCATGCCCTGGCCGGGCGCCTGCAGGCGTGCCGGGCTGTACTGCAGCACCTGCTGCTCCGTGAGCTTGAGCGTCTCCTGCAGGAACGGGGTGTGCATCAGCGGATCGAGGTCGTGCAGGCCCGAGACCGACAGCGCGCTGCGCACCGCACCATCGGGCAGGTTGCCGATCAGGGGCCAGACGCTGGTGAGCAGCATGGCCGCCAGTTGCCCACCCGCCGAATGCCCCGCCACCGTGATGCGCTGAGGATCGCCGCCATAGCGCCCAATGTTCTGCCAGATCCAGGCGATGGCCTTTTCCATCTGCCGCATGATCTGGGGAATGCCGACCGGCGCCTCCGGGGTACCGGGGCACAGCGCGTAGTTGACCACCACCACGCAGACGCCTTCGCGGTTGAATGCCGGCGCAATGAAGGAGTGGTCCGACTTGTCGAGCGCGCGCCAGTAGCCGCCGTGGATGAAGACCAGCACCGGGGCCCCCTTGCCGGACCCGGGCGGCAGCTGGGTGGTCGGGAAGACATCCAGGGTCTCGCGCGTGCCCTTGCCATAGGCCAGGTCGGGCACGCAGGGGTGGTCGGCACGCACCTGGGCCGACTCCTGGGCCCAGCGGGCGAAGTAGTTCACGTGCTCGGGCACCAGCGCCCGGTTGTTGTACATCAGCTCCAGCCAGGCGGGGTCGTGCGGGGTTTTGGTGTCCAGGGCCATGGGTAGGTTCTCCTCGTCCTCTGGCGCCACATCATCCCGGCAAGTGGCGCCGACTGCAAGCCCGATGACAGGCTGGCAGCGCGAAAACCGCCGATGATGGCGGCAGAGACAACCGCACCAGGAGACAGAGCCCATGCACAACACCCCTCCCCTGCGCACCACCGTCCTGGGCATCGGCATGATGGGAGCGCCCATGGCACGCCGGCTGCGCGCTGCCGGCCACGAGGTCCACGCCTGGAACCGCACGCGCGAGGCGGCCGAACCGCTTGCCGCCTCGGGCATCACCGTCCACTCCGACGTGCGCGATGCCGTGGCCGGCGCGGACGTGGTGATCAGCCTGCTCGCCAACGGCCCCGTGGTGGGCCAGGTGCTGTTCGAGCGCGGAGCAGCGCAGGCCCTGCGCCGGGATGCGCTGTTCATCGACATGGCCTCCATCCAGCCACGCGAGGCACGCGACCATGCGGCGCGCCTGGGCGAGATGGGCATCGCCCACCTCGACGCCCCGGTCTCCGGCGGCACCGTGGGCGCCGAGAACGGTACCCTGGCCATCATGGCCGGGGGCCGGCCCGAGGACTATGCGCGCGCCCAGCCCATTTTTGCGGCGTTTGGCCGGGCCACCCATGTGGGGCCGCACGGCGCGGGCCAGCTCGCCAAGCTGGCCAACCAGATGATCGTGGGCATCACCATCGGCGCCGTGGCCGAAGCGCTGTTGTTCGCCGCCAAGGGCGGGGCCGACATGGCCAAGGTGCGCGAGGCCATCAGCGGCGGCTTTGCCGACAGCCGCATCCTGCAACTGCATGGCCAGCGCATGGTGGAGCGCAACTTCGCCCCCCAGGGCCGCATGACGGTGCAGCTCAAGGACATGCGCAACGCCCTGGCCACGGCCGGCGAGATCGGCTTCGACGCGCCTATCACGGCACTCTTCGAGGCCTTGTATGCCGAGGGCGTGGAGCATGGCCTGGGCGAGCTGGACCACAGCGGCCTGTTCGTGGAACTGGCCAGCCGCAACGCGATGCAATGAAACTTTTTTTGCCGCGACTTGCCAACACCGAAAAAACTAGTGCATAATTCGAGGCTCTGCAGCAACGCAGACAGATCATTAAAAGATTTGGGTTCTTAGCTCAGTTGGTAGAGCAGCGGACTCTTAATCCGTAGGTCGAGTGTTCGAGTCACTCAGGACCCACCAAATCTAAGCCGCAAGGCACATGAAGCCGATACTACTGAACGTGGTATCGGCTTTTTTGTTGGCGCTGCGGTCCTGTGCAGTGGATGCCGCCAGCGCCCCACGCACACCCGGGGCCTGCCCCTCCTCTTTTGCATGCCACCGGCCATCCACCCGCGCACCCAGGTGCACGTGTGCAACCTGCACACGTTGCGCGTGCCCGCGCCGCCATTCCGAGCCCTCTTTGGTTCCCGACAAAAGCCAGCGTGAATTTCGCGCGACAGGATTTTTCCGCGGAAATTGCATCCAGCAGGCATCTTCCAGCGTATCCCTGCGCAAGGCCCTCAATGCCGCCGCGTTTAATTGCAAACTAGTGTCTTTCGGTATTCCATAGCCAAAATGTATCGATACACTTTGTCATACAAATGACATCGTCGGCAGGCACGTCGCGGGCGTCTTCATCACCATCACGCCAGAACCCTTCAAAGCACTGTGAATTCTCGACACACCACCCGAACAGTTCCCCTGCTGGCTGCGCTGATGGCCCTGGGCCTGGTCTCTGCGCCCCTTCCCACGGCCAACGCCCAGACGGCGCCTGCCAAGGAATCGACCGCCAAGGAGCGGGCCAAGGCACGCGCGGCCCGCGCCGCAGCGGCGTCGGCTGCCGCGCCCGACAGCGCTGCGCCGGCCACCGCCGCCCCTGCAGCCGCAGCGCCCGCCCTGCCCCTGCGCCAGTGGAAGACCAGCCTCAAGGACCTGGGCCTGGCGCGCCCCATCGCCCTGCGCGGCGTGGAGAGCGAAGCCAGCGTCGGCGTGGGTGTGCGGCGTGACGAAGTGGTGGAGGCCGCGCGGCTGCGCCTGACCTTCACGCTGTCGCCGGCGCTGATCCCGACCCTGTCGCACCTCAAGCTCATTCTCAACGACGAGACGCTGCAGACCATCGTGCTCGACAAGGAGCGCCTGGGCACGCCGCAGACGGTCGAGCTCAACATCGACCCGCGCTACTTCACCGACTACAACCGCTTTCGTTTCCAGTTCATCGGCCACTACACGATGGAGTGCGAGGCGCCCAACCATTCGAGCCTGTGGGCCACCATCAGCAACGAGAGCCAGCTGGACCTGTCGCTGCGCCAGATCCCGCTGCGCGATGACCTGGCGCTGCTGCCCGCACCGTTCTTCGACCCGCGCGACAACCGGCCGGTGAACCTGCCCTTCGTGTACGGCAGCAAGCCCAGCACGGGCACGCTCAAGGCCTCGGGCTCGATCGCCAGCTGGATCGGCATGCTCGCCGGCTACCGCGGCAACCAGTTCCCGGCGTTCGAGAACCAGCTGCCGCGCCAGCACGCCGTGGTGCTGGCCACCAACGACAACCGCCCCGCCTTCCTGCAGGCGATGGCACCGGTCACCGAGCCTACGCTCTCGGTCGTACCCCACCCCGACGTTCCGGGCGCCAAGCTGCTGCTGGTGCTGGGCAAGGACGATGCGCAGGTGCAGATGGCTGCCGATGCGCTGGCCCTGGGCAAGGCCGTGCTGTCGGGCCAGACCATCGCCGTCAAGTCGCTCGACTACCCCGAACTGGCCAAGCCCTACGATGCCCCGCGCTGGATCACCACCAAGCGCCCGGTGCGCCTGGCCGAACTGGTGCAGAGCGCGGCCGACCTGCAGCTGCGCGGCTCGGTACTCAACGACACGGTGAACGTCTACACGCGCATGGCGCCCGACCTGTTCACCTGGAACGCCAAGGGCGTGCCGCTGGACCTGACCTACCGCTACACGCCCAACAGCGTGTCGGACCACGGCGCGCTGAACATCTCGATCAACAACCAGTTCATCCAGTCCTACCCGCTGCAGTCGCGCGAAGACCGCACCAGTGGCAAGAGCACGGTGATGCTGCCGCTGTTCGACGACGGCAATGCGCAAACGCGCTCGGACCTGAAGATCCCGGCCTTCATGATCGGCGGCGACAACCAGCTGCAGTTCGCCTTCCAGATCCCGCCCAACGACCTGGGCCGCTGCCGCTCGGCGCCGCCCACGGAGCTGTATGCGGCCATCGACCCGCAGTCGACCATCGACCTCACGGCCTTCCGCCACTACCTGGCCATGCCCAACCTGGCGGCCTATGCCAACAGCGGCTTCCCCTTCACGCGGGTGCCCGACCTGGCGCAGACCTCGATCATCCTGCCCAACCAGCCGACCACCTCGGACGTGGAAGTCTTCCTCACGGCCGTGGGCCGCATGAGCGCCTCCACCGGCTACCCCGGCACGCGCTTCAAGCTGCTGCGGGCGTCCGAAGCCGACAAGGCCGCCGACACCGACATCCTCGTGATCTCCCAGGCCGACAGCGACGGCCTGCTGCAGAAGTGGCAGAGCCACCTGCCGGGCCTGCTGGCTGCCGGGGCACGCTCGGTACAGCCGCTGGAGCGCGCCATGGGCTCCTTCATCGACCTGTTCAACCTCGAATCCAACCAGCGCCTGTCGGCCTCGGGTGGCCAGGCTATCCTGCAGGGCAATGGCCCGCTGGCCGCCGTCACGGGCTTCGAATCCCCGCTCTCGGCCGGGCGCAGCGTGGTGGCCCTCACGGCCACCGACAAGGAGGCCATGGCCCTCTTGAGCCTGGGCCTCAACGATGCGGGCAAGATCAAGAGCCTGCGCGGCGACCTGGGCCTGATGCGCGGCGATGCCATCGAGAGCTTCCGCATCAAGCCCGTGTACTACGTGGGCGACCTGCCCTGGTGGCAGCGCCTGTGGTTCCACATGCACAGCCACCCGCTGCTGCTGGCCCTGGTGGGCATCGGCACCGGCCTGCTGCTGACCTTCATCGTCTATGCCGCGCTGCGCAGCATGGCCCGGCGCCGACTGGCGGCACGCAATGACTGATTCCCTTCGACGCCGCACTGCGCTGCAGGCCACGGCCGGTGCAGCCCTGCTGTCCTGCCTGCCGGCCGCAAGGGCCCAGCAGGCCGCCGGCCGCGCCACCTGGCCCGCCTGGGACGCGTTCAAGGCCCAGTTCATCAACGAAGGCGGCCGCGTGGTCTCCGATGACGATGGGGGCGGCCAGACCTATTCCGAGGGCCAGGGCTATGCGCTGTTTTTCGCGCTGGTGGCCAACGACCGCCCCATGTTCGACAAGCTGCTGCGCTGGACCGAGAACAACCTGTGCGCCGGCGACATGACGGCGCGCCTGCCCGCCTGGCTCTGGGGCAAGCGCCCCGATGGCACCTGGGGCGTGATCGACGCCAACGCCGCCTCCGACGCTGACCTGTGGATTGCCTACGCGCTGGGCGAAGCCGGCCGCCTGTGGAACGAGCGCAGCTACCGCGCCCTGTCGTCCCTGCTGGCAGCGCGCGTGCTGCGCGAAGAGACCGCCGACATCCCGGGCCTGGGCCCCACGCTGCTGCCCGCGCCCAAGGGCTTCGTGCAGGCCAATGGCCGCTGGCGCCTGAACCCGAGCTACATGCCCATGCACCTGATGCACTGGCTGGCCGCCGGCGACCTGGACCCGCAGTGGAAGCCGCTGGTGGACAGCTCGCTCAAGGTCATCCGCGGTTCGTCGCCCAAGGGCTTCACGCCCGACTGGACGGTGTACGACGCCAAGCAGGGTTTCCTCCTCGATACCGAGGGCAAGGAAAAGGGCCAGGGCACCTACAACGCCATCCGCGTCTACCTGTGGGCCGGCATGATGCACGCCGACGCGCCGGGCCGCAGGGCGCTGCTCGACACCCTGGCGCCCATGGCCCGCTACGTGCGCGAGCAGGGCTATCCGCCCGAATCCATCGACATCCTGACCGGGCAGGCCTCGGGCCCGGCGCCCTCGGGCTTTTCGGCCGCGATGCTGCCCTTCCTGCGCGCCGCGGGCGACGACAAGGCCCTGCAATCGCAGCGCATGCGCCTGGAGGCGCGTCCGCTGCGGCCCACGGCCTACTACGAGCAGGTGCTGGCCCTCTTCGGCCAAGGCGCGTTCGACGGGCAATACCGTTTCACGGCGGCGGGCCAGCTCATCGCGCGGTGGAAGCCGTGACCCCCATGCCCCGCCGGCCCCGCCAGTGGCTGCCCTCGCTCACCCTGCTGGCCGCCGCCTGCCTTCCCGCCAGCCACGGTGTGCTGGCCAGCGCGCCGCCCGCGATCGAAGCCGAGCTGCTCAGCGGTGCCCGCCTGTGGGCGGCCAAGAACCGCCCCGACATGGCGCGCCAACTGGTGGACAAGCTGCTGGCCATGGACCCCTACTCCCCCCAGGGCCTGGGCACCCTCGGTGACCTGGCCCTGCGCGAGAAGAAGACCGACGAGGCCAAGCGCATCCTGGAGACGCTGCGCACCCGCCACCCCCAGCACAAGGTGACCCAGGAACTCGAGACCCTGGTGCGCGTGTACGGCCCCGACCGCGAAAAGCTCTCGCAGATGCGCCTGATGGCGCGCGCCGGCCGCAAGGCCGAGGCCGCCGACCTGGCGCGCGAGCTGTTCCCACAGGGCCCGCCCGAGCTCGGCGGCCTGGCCCTCGAATACCACCAGATCCTGGGCTCGGGCGCCAAGGGCGGCGGCGATTCCGCGCGCCAGCTGGGCAAGCTCTACCAGGACACGGGCGAGTCGCGCTACCGCCTGGCGCAGCTCGAGATGCGCATGTACGGTGGCGAGAACCCCAGCGCCGTGGTGCATGAGATCGAGGCCCTGGCCAAGCAGCCGGACGTGAATGCCCAGCAGCTGCAGGACCTGTGGCGCCGCGCCGTGGACCGGCTGCCCAACACCGCCGGCAACATGCCGCGCGTGCGCGCCTTCCTGCAGCGCTACCCCGCCGACCAGGCCATGGTGGACCGCCTGGCCGCGATGCAGCAGGCAGTGGAACGCGCGGAGCGCGCCGCCCGCGACCCGGCCAACATCGCGCGCAATGCCGCGCGCCTGGCCCTTGACCAGGGCAACACCGAGCGCGCCGAAGAGCAGCTGCAGACCGTGCTCGCGCTGCGCCCCGGCGATGGCGAGAGCCTGGGCAACCTGGGCATGATCCGCCTGCGCCAGGGCCAGCATGGAGAGGCCCAGGACCTGTTCGGCCAGGCCTTCGCGCTCACCCGCCAGGGCAAGTGGAAGGACCTGCAGGCCACGGCCCGGTTCTGGGGCTACCTGCGCCAGGCCGACGTGGCGCTGGAAAAGAACGAACTGGCCACGGCCGCCGACCTGGCGGGCCGGGCCCTGGCCATGCAGCCGAACAATGCCGAGGCGCTGACCACCCTGGCCAGCATCCGCGACCTGCAGGGCGAGCGCACCCAGGCCGAGGCTCTCTACCAGAGCGCGATCAAGGCCGAGGCCAACAGCAGCTCGGCCTTGAAGGGCCTGGCCGGGCTGTACGCGCGCACGGGCCGCTCGGGCGAAGCCCTGGTGCTGCTCGAGAAGGCCTCCGCCAGCGACACGGCGCTGGGTGAAAAACTGCTGGGCACGCAGGCCGACATCCTCGGCGCCCAGGCCGACGAGCACCTGCAGGCCCAGCGCCTGAGCGCCGCCATGCGCACGCTGGAGTCGGCCGTGCTGCTCACGCCCGACGACGCCTGGCTGCGCCACCGCCTGGCACGGCTGTACCTGCGCCTGAACCTGCCGCGCGAGGCCCTGAGCGTGATGGACGACGGCATCGCCCGGACCACGGTGGTGGGCGCCGACCGCAGTGCCATGCACTATGCACGCGCCCTGGTGCGCTCGGCGGTGGACAACGACCAGGGCGCCCTTGCCGACCTGGCGCAGATCCCCCCGGCCGAGCAGACCGATTCCATGCGGGCCCTGGCGCAGCGCTCCACGGTCAAGTCGCTGGTGGCCCAGGGCGGCGCCAGCCGCAGCCCCGCAGAGGCCCAGGCCCTGCTCGACAAGGCCGAGCAGGCGGCGGGCAACGATGCCGAGCTGCTGTATTCCGTCGCCAACACCTGGTTCCGCCGTGCGCAGCCGGCCCGCGGCGTGGCCGTGTTCGACCGACTGGCCGCGCGCAGCGCTGCGCTGCCGATGGACGTGCAGCTCGACCACGCCCTGCTGCTCAACCGCGCGCAGGACGACGTGGGCCTGGCCGCCCGCCTGCCGGCCCTGCTGCAGTCGCCCGGCTGGAGCGCCGAGCAGGAGGCGCGGCTCATCGCCCTGTACACCGCGCACCGCGAGCGGCTCATCGAACAGCAGCGCCAGGCCGGCCGCCTCGGCGAGGCCCTGCGCCTGGCGCGCCAGCCCCTGCAACTGCCCGACACGCCCGCCACCGCCCAGCAGCGCACGCAGACGCAGGCGCGCCTGCTCATGGCCGCCGGCGAGTACGCCGATGCCGCCCAGTTGCTGGCCCCGCTGGCCAAGGCCCAGCCCGACAGCGTGGAGATCCGCATGAACCTGGCGGATGCGCTGTCACGCCTGGGCGATGCACGCGGCGCCACCGGGCACGCCCAGTGGCTGCAGGACCACCTGCCGGCCACCGACGCCGCCCAGCAGCTGGCGCTGCTGCGCATCTGGCAGCGCGCCGGCCGCATGGACGAGGCGCGTGCGCTGTCCGCACGGCTGCTGCAGGACTTTCCGCAGGACAGCGACGTGCTGCTGCACGCCGCGCGCCTGGAGCGCGCCAACCGCAACTATGCCCAGGCCCTGGCGTTCTTCCGCAGCGCGCTCACGCTGGAGACACGCGGCGCCGCCGCCCCGGCGGCAGAGGCGACCCCGGGCGAGCCCACCGAAGCCGAGGCACCGCTGAAGCTGCAGCAGAGCTACGCGCTCTCGCTGCCCGTGGACACGGCCGTGGTGGCCAAGATCCAGGGCGAGATCGATGCCATCGAAGCCCGCCGCCAGGTGTGGATCGAGGCGGCCCACACGGGCCTGCGCAAGAACTCCACCGATGGCATCTCCAGCCTGCGCGGCTGGGAGCGGCCCGTGGTGGCTTGGATGCCGCGCGGCTACGACGGCCACTACTTCCTGCACGTGGACCGGGTCAAGCTCGACGCCGGCGAGCTGCCGGCCGACGGTTCGGACTTCACGGACTTCGGCCAGATCGCGGCGCTGCCGCCCAATTCGCCCCTGGCCTACCGGCGCCAGCGCGGCACGGGCACCAACCTGGGCTTCGGTTTCGTGGGCGATGACTTCCAATGGGACATCGGCACCACGGGCGTGGGTTTTCCCGTGACCAACCTGGTGGGGGGCCTCGCCAGGACCGGTGAGCTGGGCCGCTACCGCTACAAGCTCGAAGGGTTCCGCCGTCCGATCACGGGCAGCCTGCTCTCCTATGCCGGCGCGCGCGATCCCATCACCGGCCAGGTCTGGGGCGGTGTGGTGGCCACAGGCGCCTCCGGGCGGCTGTCGACCGACTTCGGCCCCTACAGCAGCTCGGTGAGCCTGAACCTGGCGGCCCTCACGGGCAAGAGCGTGGAGACCAACACCCGTGCCCAGCTGCGCGTGGCCGTGGACCGCGACGTCTGGAAGGGCGACACCAGCGTAGTCAACCTGGGCGTGACCTTCTCGGCCTGGCACTACGGCAAGGACCTGTCGGAGTACAGCTTCGGCCATGGCGGCTACTACAGCCCGCGCAGCTATGCGTCCGTCGCGCTGCCCCTGGAGTGGAGTGGCCGCAAGGGTGCGCTCACCTGGCTGGCTCGGGGTGCCATCTCGGTCTCGCGCAGCAGCAGCGGCGACACCGACTACTTCCCGCAGAACGCGCTGCTGCAATCGCTGGCGCGCGCGCGCCTGGCCGAAAGCGGCAGCGTGCCGGTGTACACGGGCAGCTCGGGCTCGGGCTTCGGCCGTTCGTTCCGGGGCGCACTGGAGTACCAGGTCACCAGGAACCTCTCCCTGGGCGCCCAGCTGGAGCTGGACCGCTCGGCCTACTACGCACCCACCAACCTCATGGTCTACGGCCGCTACCACTTCGACCCGGTGCTCGTGCCGCTGGAGAACCGCCCGCGCCCGGTGCAGCCCTATTCGAGTTTCTGACATGTCCTCCGCTTCCTCTTCCCCGCGCAAGAGCGCGCCACCCGCAGGGCTGGTGCGCTCCGCGCTGCGCTGGCTGCGCCCTGCATCCCGCAAGGATGCAGCCGCCGGCGCCACGCCGACGCGCATCGGCATCGAAGGCCTGCCCGATGGCGTGGGCCTGGTGCCGCCCCATGTGCCGGTGTCGCTGGTGGCGGCCGACGACAGCAGCGCCGCGCTGTGGTTTCCGGCCCTGATCGAGGATGCCGTCGTGGCCGGCCCGGTGGCCCTGGTCGCCTCGAGCGCGGCGTGGACCGACGGGCTGCTGCAACGCCCCGCACTGCAGGCGGCCTACCGCGCCGGGCGCCTGCAGCTGTGGCTGCTCGCGCCCGGCCTGCAGGCCGAGGTGCGGCGCCATGGCCTTGCCCCCCTGGTCGAAGAACTCGAGCGCACCGGCCTGCAGCCCGGGCACGCGCTGTACGTCTGCGACGCCCAGGGCCTGCTCAGCGGCCTGAGCGTGACCGAGCTTGCGCGGGTGAGCCGCCAGCTCAGCGCCCTGTGCCGCGAGCGCCTGCGCCCGGTGGTGCTGGGCTTCTTCCCGCCGCTGGAGCCCGAGGTGCTGCTGCCCGCGCTGCGCAACCTGTGCCAGATGTCCATGCACATCGCCACGCTGCGCGCCGAGGCCGACCGCTGGAGCCTGGGCCTGGAGCGCTGGAACACGGATGCCGGCGCCCTGTTCCAGACCGCCTTCGGCCTGCTGCACGATGGCGCAAGGGACCGCCTGGCCGCCGACGGCACGCGCACCCGGGGTGCCGTGCGCGAACTGGTCGAGGCGGTGGACCAGTCGGAGGTGATCGCCACGCGCGCCTCGGTCGATGGCCAGCGCGGCGTTCCGGGCCACTGGCGCATCGTGGACAGCCTGGCCGACCTGGAGGTCGCCGCCGCCGCGAGCGTGGCCGCCACGGTGCTGATCGACGCGGGCCAGGCATCGGACTTCGAGGCGCGTGCGCGCCTGGTGCACCAGTTGCGCCTGTCGCGCCCCCTCACGCTCAAGATCGTGGTGCGCGAGAACCTGGGCAAGCTGCGCACACACAGCGAGCAGGCCCTGCTGCAGCTGGGCGCCAGCGCCGTGGTCTACAAGGAGGTGGGCTTCTCCCGGCTGCTGCAGCTGCTGCAGGACATCAACGCCCAGAGCCACACCCGCAAGGTGCACCCCGACTATGAACAGGCGCTAGACAGCTTCATGCCTGCGCGCGAGCGCGGCTACCAGCCACCGGCACAGTTCTGTACCCTGGTGCGCGGCATGCTGGACCGCACCCACGGCATCGGCCTGTCGCACAGCCTGGTGCGGCTGAACGTGCTGGCGCAGATCCCGCACCTCGATGCGCTGCGCGCCTGCCACACCGCGCGCGACGGCGACCTGCTCACGGCCGACCATGAAAGCGTCTACGTCTTCCTGTTCGCCTGCCGCGAGCCCGACGTCGAGCTGGCACTGCACCGCCTGTTCACGCTGCCGCTGACCCAGCTGTTCTCCAGCGAGGCCACGGACAGCTCGGACACCGGCATCCGCGCCATGCTGGCCCCTTTGCACGAATCGGTGCGCAAGGGCCTGCCCGACTACAGCGCCACCCTCGCGGGCAGCCCCCGGCCCGCCACTGCACCGGCCCCGGCGCAGACGGCACCGGCGGTCACGCCGGCGCTGCCGGCCGCCCCCGGCCTGGCGCCCGAGGCTGCCGGCACCGAATCCCGCCCGCTGCTGCCCCTGGCCGACGGCCCCGGCGTGCAGCACCGGCCCATTGCGCGGCGTGCCGTGCCGCGCCCCTCACCGAGGTCGATGGCATGAAGATCCTGATCGAGTTGCTGCTCTACACCGTGCTGGGCGCGCTGCTGGCC
>NZ_AKJX01000032.1 GCF_000276605.1 Acidovorax sp. CF316
GGCGGCCGCCGCCACGGCACTGGCCGCCTGCGGCGGAGGGGGCTCGTCCAGCGACGAGCCGCCCGCCGAAGCGGTAGGCCAGGTGATCAACTCGTCGCTTCGCTCCGAAGCGACGGGCGGCTCGTACGCCATCCGCGTCTATCTGCCCCCGGCACATGCCGCGGGCACGGCCCCACTGCCCACCATCTATGTGACCGAAGGCGATGCCTTGTATGGCAGCAGCGGCCTGGCCCCCACGCGCTTCGACACCTTCAAGCAGGTGATGCAGCGCCGGGGCACGC
Organism: Acidovorax sp. CF316; assembly: GCF_000276605.1. Classification (GTDB taxonomy): domain Bacteria; phylum Pseudomonadota; class Gammaproteobacteria; order Burkholderiales; family Burkholderiaceae_C; genus Acidovorax. The sequence continues at coordinate 282 of NZ_AKJX01000032.1, forward strand.
AGGCCATCCTGGTCGGCATCGGTGGCACGGCCCAGCGCGGCACGGACTTCCTGCTGCCCGGCGCTGCGGTCTACCTGAATTTCATCACCAAGGAGCTGGCGCCCAGCATCGAGCGCCAGTACCGTGCCGACCCCAAGCGCCGTGCGCTTTCGGGTCTGTCGCACGGTGGCTACTTCGTGGTGGCAGCCCTCGTGATCGAGGGCATGGCCGGCGCCTTGAGCTTCTCGCACTACCTGTCCACCGAGGCCAGCGTGGGCGGCCACGGCAATGCGACCAGTTTTCTCGCCTACGAAAAGCAACTCGACGGCAAGCCCCTGCCCGCCACGCTGTTCCTCACCGGCGCCACCAACGGCAACACGGTGCTCATCGGCAACCCGCTGTATGCCCAGATGGCCGCGCAGAGCAACCCCGGGCTGACGCTGCTCAAGGCCGAGTACAACGCCAGCCATGTGGGCGCTGACGTGCCGGCCTTCGAGGATGCGCTGGCGCGCTTCTTCCCGTGACGCTGGCGGGATGATGAACAGCACGGCCCGCCCCGCCGTGCAGATCGCCCTCGCCACCGGCGCGGGCGCCGCGCTCGTGGACCTGCTCTGCGAATTGAATGCCTCTTACGCCGATGCCGGCGTGGCAACCGCCCCGCGCGAGGCCGTGCATGCGCACCTGCGCGATCACCTGCTTGCACCCGGCTCGCCCGTGCGCCTGGTGGTGGCCAGCGATGCGGCGGGCACGGCTCTGGGCCTTGCGGCCATCGTGCTGCTGCCCTCGCTGGTGGACCCCAGCCCCGAACACCGGCGCCAGTGCCTGCTCAAGGAACTGTTCGTCGGCGCCCATGCCCGCGGACAGGGCATCGGCCGCCTGCTCATGGCCTGGGTCACGCAGCACGCTGCCGGCGAGGGCTGCGGCCGCATGGACTGGAACGTGAAGGACTCCAACCACGCCGGCATCGCCTTCTACAAAAGCCTGGGCGCCGTGCAGGTGGCCGATCGGCTGAGCTTTCGGCTCACGCGCGAGGCGATGGACCAGCTGGCCGGCGGCTGAGCCGCTCTCAAGGCTTGGCGCCCATCTGGCTTACCTGCCCGATCAGGCGGTGGTAGAAGCGGATCGCGTCCGCGTAGTTGGCGATCTCCAGGCGCTCGTTGGTGCCATGAAAGCGCTTGAGGTCCTCCGAATTCGCGCGCACCGGCGAGAACTTGAAGATGTGGTCGCTGACGGCGCCGTAGTGCTGCGAGTCGGTGCCCGCCACCATCAGGCCCGGGGCCACCAGCACGTCGGGGAAGATCTCGCGGATGGTCTGGTTGAGCAGGCGGTACTGGGTGGAGTCGGTGGGTGCGACCTTGGAGGCGTCCACCGCGCCGGGCAGCGTGCTCAGTTCGTACTGCGCGGCGGGGGCGCTGATCTTGCTGCGCATGTGGTCGATCACCTGCTCCTTGCTGTCGCCGGGCAGCAGGCGGAAGTTCACGGTCGCCTCGGCGCGGCCAGGCACCACGTTGTCGCGGTTGCCGGCGTTCACGATGGTCAGCGCCGTGGTGGTGCGCAGCATGGCATTGGTGCTGGAGGCGCCTTCGAGCTGCTTTTGCACCACGGGGCGGAACAGCCACAGGTTGGACAGCACCATCCGGTTCACGCCACCCATCTCGGGCGCCAGCGTGTCGAACAGCTCGCCCGCCACGCCGCGGATGCCGCCAGGCATCTGCTCCTCGTCCAGGCGCTTGAGCGCGTCGCTCATCATGGCGATGGCGCTGCTGCCCTTGTGCGGTGGCATGGACGAATGGCCGGGCGTGCCCGACATCTTCATCACCACCGACAGGTAGCCCTTCTCGGCCACGCCGATGACGGCGGCGGGCTTGGACAGCCCAGGCATCACGCCGTCGAGGATCAAGAGGCCCTCGTCGATCACGAAATCCAGGCGCACCTTGCGCTCCTGCAGCAGCGACGCGATCTTTGCCGCGCCGCGCAGGCCGCCCACCTCCTCGTCGGCACCGAAGGCCAGGTAGATGGTGCGCTGGGGTGTGAAGCCGCTGGCCAGCAGCATCTCCACCGCCTCGAGCTGGCTCATGAGGTTGCCCTTGTCGTCCCAGGAACCGCGGCCCCAGACGAAACCGCCCTGGATGGCGCCCGAGTACGGGGGCTGCTCCCAGTCGCCCTCGGTGCCGGGGGCCACGGGCACCACGTCCTGGTGGGCCATCAGCATCACCGGGGCGGCATTGGCATCGCTGCCGGGCCAGGTGTAGAGCAGGCTCAGGTCGCCCACCACTTCGCGCTTGAGCTTGACGTGAACCAAGGGAAAGCGCTGCTGCAGCAGCGCGTGGAACTGCAGGAACTGGCCGGCGCTGAAGTTGGCATCGTCGCGCGAGGACTCGGTGCGCAGGCGCACGGCCTCGGCCAGGCGGCCGGCCACGACGGCATCGTCCACCGGCAGTTTGGCAATCGGCGCCACCTCCAGCTGGCGCGAGCCCTTGCGCGCGGTGTTGACGCCCAGGGCCACGGCCAGCAGCAGCACCAGGGCGAGCAGCCCCAGCAGGATTTTCTTGATCATGTCGGTCGCGTCTTTCTCTTCAGGTAGGGAGCATTGAAAGCCATCCTAAATCGGTAACGAAATGTTCGTCCAATGCATAATTCAAGTCGTTTCGTTCGATTTTTCGCATGACCACCACCATCGCCCAGTTGCGCCACTTCATTGCCCTGGCCGACAGCGGCAGCTTTACCCGCGCGGCCGACAGCACGCGGCGCTCGCAGGCGGCCTTCAGCCGCAGCATCGCCATGCTGGAGGCCCACCTGGGCGCGGCACTGGTCGAGCGCAGCGGCCACCGCAACGCCCTCACCCCCATTGGCCGCACGGTGCTGGAGCATGCGCGCCAAGTGGTGGCCCAGGCCGATGAACTGCACCAGGTGGTGCGCCACCAGGTCAGCGGCGAAGTCGGCTCCGTGCGCCTGGGAATGAGTGCCACACCCCACGCCCTGCTGGCCCCCCGCCTGCTGCGCCTGGCGGCCCTCGACGCGGGCCGCATGCGCCTGCAATTGGGTGGCGGCCCCCAGGCCCAGCAGATCCAGGCGCTGCGCGACCGCACGCTGGACGCCCTGGTGACCGACTACCACTCCCTGCCCGGCTCCCACGCCGACCTGGAAGTGCACCGGCTGGTGCAACTGCCCACCGGGGTGCTGGCCCGCCCCGGGCACCCGCTGGCCCAGCGCCACCCGGTGGTGTTTTCCGAGCTGACGGAGTTCCCCGTGGCCTGCACGGGCATGAGCGCGGCCGTCGGGCGGCTGCTGGTTCAGCGCCTGGGCCTGCAGGCCCACCCCGAGGTGCTCATCGGCCTGGCCAGTGAGTCCGTGCCCGACCTGCTGGACGTGGCCTGCCACACGGATGCGCTGTACATGGGCGTCGTGGCCCCCGCGGCCGCCCTGCTGGCCCAGGGGCGGTTGGTGCCACTCGACATTCCCACCCGGGGGCTGGAGTCGCACATCGCCTGGGTGCAGCGCGTGGCGCGGGCCCCCAACCCGGTGCTGGACGGCCTGCGCCAGCAGGTGCAGGGCTGGTTGCAGGAGGCAGGTTCGGCTGGCTGAGCCGGTATCATCGCCGCCCCATCCAGCCCTGCCTTCGCATCCATGGCCTCCTCGTTCACCTTTGCTCCGCCCTCTCTGGAAGACCTGCAAGCCGGCACGCTGGGCAAGCACATGCGCGAGTTCAACTACCGCACCGTGGGCGAGTACCCGCAGGTGCAGCCCGTGCGTCTGGACGTGCGGGACCTCGATGGCCGTCTGGTCGCGGGCATCCGCTCCTACGTATTTGTCTATTGGCTGCAGACAGATGTGCTGTGGGTGGCCGAAGACCAGCGTGGCAAGGGCCTGGGCGCACGCCTGCTGGGCATGGCAGAAGCCCAGGGCAAGGCGCTGGGCGCCCGAAATGCCAAGCTCGAAACCTTCGAGTGGCAGGCGCGCGATTTCTATCTCAAGCAGGGCTACGGCGAGTACGCGCGCATCGACGACTACATCCAGGGCCAGTATTTGGCGCTGATGCGCAAGCCGCTGGAATAAGAACCTGTTTACGATCTCGCAGGGGATCGTCAACAGGTTCTAAGGAGCTTCAACCCAGCAAGGGCGACCTGAACACCGGGTGCTCCCCCGGCAGCACCTGCTGCGCCAGCGGCACGGCCAGGGCCATGCCCCGATCGCTGTTGGTCAGCAGCACGAAGCCGTCGCGCGACGTCGGCGAGACCATGGCGAAATTGCGAAAGCCCGGGTTGTTGCCCCACTGCCAGAGCATGGGGCCGGCGGCGGTGCGTTCGATGCCCCAGCCATGGCCCCACTCCAGTCCCAGGGCCTTGTCGGCCACCACGGGGGCCGACAGCACCAGCGCGAGCAGCCGCTCATCGGTCACGAAGGCGGCCAGCAGGCGCGCAAAATCGCCTGCCGTGGTGTAGAGCGAAGCGGCAGCCACCGGAACGTTCCAGCGCAGGCCACCGGCGGCCGCACCATTGGCATGCACGGCCCGGCCTTCGTAGGCACTGTTCCACACCAGGCTGGAGTCGCGCATGCCCAGGGGCTCGAACACCTGCGCCTGCATCCACGGCGCGATGGGCGTGCCGGTGACGGCTTCCATCACCGCCTGCAGCAGCACATAGCCTTCGCCCGAATAACGCCAGCGCTGGCCGGGCTCGAAGCCGGGCGCCAGCGCGCCGCTGGTCCAGTTGGGCAGGCCCGAGGTGTGGTTGAGCAAGGCGGCCACCGGGATGCGGGCCAGCGTGCTGGCGGGCACGGTGTCGCTGGCGTCGCCCGGCGCGCGCCGCAGCGCATGCTGGTAGTGCACATAGCCTTGCGGCAGGTAGTGCGCCACCGGGGCTTGCAGGTCCAGTTGCCCCGCCAGCGCCAAGCGCAATGCGCCGTAGGCCACCACGGGCTTGGTCAGCGAGGCGGCCTGGAACACAGCGTCCGCAGGGGCCTTGCAATGGCCGGCCAAGGCGGTCGGCTGCACGCGGCCAGCCTGCAGCGTGGCATACGCCGCCGCACACACGCCCAGGCGATCGGCCACCTCGGCCACGGGCTGGCCCTGGTAGCGCGTGAGGTCCGCCGCGCACGAGGCCAGCAAAGGCGATGCGGCTGCGCCGCTCAACAGCCATTGGCGGCGGGGCAGGGGCACCGG
>NZ_AKJX01000033.1 GCF_000276605.1 Acidovorax sp. CF316
CCCCCCTGCCGATCGCCGTGGCGCATGGCGAGGGCTACGCCAACTTCCGCTACCGCGGCAATGCCGACAAGGCGATTGCGGCCATGCGCTATGTGGACAACCACGGCGCAGCCACCGAGCAGTACCCCTTCAACCCCAACGGCAGCGCGGGCGGCCTCACCGCCGTGACCACGGCCGACGGCCGCTTCACGGCCATGATGCCGCACGCCGAGCGCGTGTTCCGCAACGTGCAGATGAGCTGGACCAGCGAGGACCGCAGCCAGCTGAGCCCGTGGATGCGCATCTGGCGCAATGCCCGCAAGTGGGTGGGCTGATGGGATTGCCGCTGCGGCGGTACTGACCATAAAAACGGGGCTTCGGCCCCGTTTTTCATGGGCGGTGAGAACCTACCCGGCGAGGGCAGGCCGCTGGTACACCAGCAGGCGGCCCTTGTAGGCGGGGCGGTCGTCCAGGGCTGGGTGGTCCAGGCGCTCTTCCACCACCTCGAAGCGGTGTACCGCCATCTGCTTGTGGAAGGCGCTGCGGTTGCCGCGGTCGGGGTCCACGATCCAGATCTGTGCGCCCACTTCGGCATGGCGGTCGATGAAGCCGGCCAGGGTGGCGCGTGCGTCGCGCTCGTAGAGCACGTCGCTGCCCATGATCAGGTCGAACCGGCCGCTCACGGTGCTGGCAGCGGGGCCGTCGCCCTCGGCGCCTTGCGGTGGGTTCCAGTGCCCGGCACGGTACTTCATGGGCGGCAGGGCGTTCAGCCGCAGGTTCTCCAGCAGAAAGCTGTCGGCCAGCGGGTGGCCGTCGCTGGCGGTGATGTCCACGCCGCGCCGGTGGCACACCAGGCTGGCCAGGCCCAGGCCGCAGCCGATCTCCAGCACGCGCTCGCCCGCCTGCAGCGGCCGGGTGGCCATGCGCTCGGCCAGTTGCTCGCCCGAGGGCCACAGCAGGCCGAACAGCGGCCACAGGGCGGACGAGATGCCCAGCCGCTCGGCCTCGCCCAGGGGGTCGGAGAACTGCTGCTTGTCGAGCAGCGAACGGATGGTGAGGTTGGCGGCGCCGGCAATGGCGACGCTGTCTTGCTTGGTGAGGTAGCCTGGCATGGCTCGGGCGAGAAGCCCGTTGTCAAGGGACCCCAAAAGGTTGGTGGTGTGAGCGCCGAGTATGCGCCTTTTGCCAAAGCCACGGCGGGCCGCGTCCTCTGCAAGGCCTTTGCGGCGCCGTGCGGTGGCCCCTGGCAGCGTGTGGAATTGACCCAGGTCATTGCTATAGTCGGCGCTTTGACCGAACCACCACCCAAGGACATCCCATGGCCGCTGGCAGCCTTCTAGCCCTGTTGGACGATATCGCCACCATCCTCGACGACGTCGCCCTCATGACCAAGGTGGCGGCCAAGAAGAGCGCCGCCATGGCCGACGACGTCTCGGTCATGACCAAGGTGGCCGCGCAGAAGACGGCGGGCGTGCTGGGCGATGACCTGGCGCTCAACGCCCAGCAGGTCACCGGCGTGCGCGCCGAGCGCGAGATCCCCGTGGTCTGGGCCGTCGCCAAGGGCTCCATGGTCAACAAGGCCATCCTGGTGCCGGCAGCGCTGTTGATCAGCGCCTTCGCGCCCTGGGCCGTCACGCCGCTGCTAATGATCGGCGGCGCCTTCCTGTGCTTCGAGGGCTTCGAGAAGATCGCCCACAAGTTCCTGCACAGCGAAAGCAAGGACGAGGCCGAGCACGAAAGCCGTGCCCAGGCCAATGCCAACCCGGCCGTGGACCTGGTGGCCATGGAAAAGGACAAGATCAAGGGCGCCGTGCGCACCGACTTCATCCTGTCGGCAGAAATCATCGCCATCACGCTGGGCACGGTGGCGACGGCCTCGTTTGCGCAGCAGGTGGCCGTGCTGACGGGCATCGCCGTCATCATGACGGTGGGGGTGTACGGCCTGGTGGCGGGCATCGTCAAGCTCGACGACCTGGGCCTGTGGCTCAACAACAAGCGCAGCGCGGTGGCCAAGGCCCTGGGCACGGGCATCGTCAATGCGGCGCCCTGGCTCATGAAATTCCTGTCCATCGCCGGCACGGCCGCCATGTTCCTGGTGGGTGGCGGCATCCTGGTACACGGCATTCCGGCCCTGCACCACGCCGTGGAAGGCGCGGGCGCTGCAGCCGGCACCTGGCCCGCGGGCGCGCTGTGGGGCGGGCTGATCTCCAATCTGCTCAATGCCGTGGTGGGCATCGTCGCGGGTGGCCTGGTGGTGGCCGTGGTGACCGTCGTGCAAAAAATGCGTGGCAAGGGCGCGGCCGCGCACTGAAGCGCCACGCACCACGCACCACGCACCGTTGTTGATCCAGATCGAAGCCCCGCCATTCGGGGCCTGATGCGCCGCGCCGGCCGGCCCATCGGTTGATCTGCGGCAAGGTACGCGCGGGCGTGCGGGGGCCCAATGCATGCACGGGGGTCGTCCCCGTTCAACCGCATCGAATCGATCGCTCCCATGAACAACAACAAGCTGCTGAAACTGGCCCTGGTGGCCGCCTGCGCGCTGGCATCCGGCGCCACCATGGCACAAGAATCCGAAGGCCCCTGGCTGGTGCGCGCCCGCGCCGTGAACCTGGACAGCGCCAACAAGGACACCACCGGCCTGGGTCTGTCGGTCAATGACAAGGCCATTCCCGAGGTCGACGTCACCTACTTCTTCACCAGGAACATCGCCGCCGAACTGGTCCTCACCGTGCCGCAAAAGCACGACGTGCGCGCCAGCACGCTCGGCGGCAAGATCGGCACGCTCAAGCACCTGCCGCCCTCGCTGCTGCTGCAGTACCACTTCGATGCCCCCGGCTTCAAGCCCTATGTGGGCGCGGGCCTGAACTACACGCGCTTCTCCAGCGTGCACCTGCCCGCCGGCGTGGGCATCGACAAGAACAGCTGGGGCGCAGCCCTGCAGGTGGGGGTGGACATTCCGCTGTCGAAGAACCTGTACCTGAACGTGGACCTGAAGAAGGTCTACATCCAGGCCGACGTGTTCGCGGGCAGTGCCAAGGCCGGCACCTTCAAGGTCGATCCCGTTCTGTTCGGCATCGGCCTGGGCTACAGGTTCTAAGCGCTGCGGCGATAAAAGGCCAACGACCCCGCCAAGGCCAGCAGCGCACCGCCGCAGCAGCGGTCGAGCCAGAGCACCGCGCGGCGGCGCAGCAACTGCACGGCCTTGGCGCCCACGATGGCATAGGCCAGCATCACCGCAAAATCCAGGCCCGCGAACACCACCGCAATGGCGGCGTACTGGGGCCACTGCGGTGCATTCGCGTCGATGAACTGTGGCAGCAGGGCCGAGCAGAACAGGTAGCCCTTGGGGTTGGTCACCGCGACCAGGAACGACTTGGCAAAGACGCCGCGGGCCGTCACACCCTCGGCACCGCCGGCCTGCGACAGGTCCAGCCCGCCCTGCGAGCGCAGCAGGCGCACGCCCAGCCATGCCAGGTAGGCGGCCCCCACCCATTTGACGACGGAGAACCAGAACTCCGAAGCCGCCAGCAGCGCGCCCAGGCCCAGCGCCACGGCGCCCACCAGCACGAAGTCGGAGGCCACGGCGCCCAGCATGCCCGGCACGGAGCGGCGTACGCCATAGCGCGAGCCATTGGCCAGCGCCAGCAGCACCGTGGGCCCGGGTGTGGCAATGGCCACCAGGGCCACGAGCGCAAAGACCAGCAGCGTGGTCGCGTTCATGCCAGCACCGGGCCGCAGCCTTGCGGCTTGTGCACGCGCTCCGTCGATGCGGGGTACTTGGCCAGCTTGGATGCGGGCCGGCGCGGGCGCTGCAGCAGTTCACCCCCGCAGTTCGGGCAGATGCCGCCCAGCGGGCCGCCCGCGCAGGTGCTGCAGAAGGTGCACTCGAAGGTGCAGATGCGCGCCTCGGTGGTGTCGGGCGGCAGGTCTTTGTCGCAGCATTCGCAGCTGGGGCGCATCTGGAGCATGGCGGGGCCTCGGGGTGGTCGGTGAACCGGCCACTCTATGCGCAGCGGCCCTGCGCGGCAAGACACAGACGGCGGTTGCCAGCGCTGCCGTCTGTACTGCCCGTCTGCCTGCTGGCTCAGCCTGCCGGGGTGGTCGGGGCAGGTGTTTTGGGCGCGGTACCCGCCGGGCGCAGGGGCGCATCGTCCAGCGCCAGCATGCGGCGCCACAGCCAGGGCAGGGCGGTTTCCAGGTCGGGGCGCTGCCACTCCTGCCGGGCCTTGGCGGTGCCCGCCAGCACCTGCTGCGGCGTGCCGATATCGAAGTGGAACGGGTACGCGGGCTCCATGCCCATGCGCAGGTCGGTGATGTAGATGTGCCCGCCCGCCTCGTTCATGCGGTAGAAGCCATGGGTGAAGCGCGACAGGCGCTGCACATGCGCATTGCCCTGGTAGGTGGCGTACAGGTCGGCACCGCGCTCATGGCGCGTCCAGCGCATGGGCTGCTGGCCGCCATCGGCCAGCGAACGAAAGCCCTCCAGGTAGTGTGTGGGCGTCATCGCCACCACGCGCCACAGCACCGCAGAAAACGGCGCGGGCGTCACCAGCACGCGCTCGGCCGTGATGCCCTCGGACTGCAGCGATGCACGCGCAATGCCTTCCACATGCTGCTGCAGCAGCACGCCCAGGCCCAGGTAGGCGGTGCTGAACACCAGCGCCCAGGCATTCCAGCGCAGGCCGCGGCCGCCGCGCAGGGCCAGGGCCGCGATCACCCCGATGACGAGCGGCACCGTGTACAGCGGATCGATGATGAACACGCTGCCCACGCCGTACGGGTGGTTGGTGAAGGGGTAGAGCAGCTGCGTGCCGTAGATCGTCATCGCATCCAGCAGCGGGTGGGTGACCAGCGCCAGCCACAGGGCCAGCCACCAGCGCAGCAGGTGCGGCGTTTCGCCATGCAGGCGCGCCACCAGCCAGGCCAGCGGGCCTGACAAAAGTGTGAGGGTCAGCAGGGCATGGCTGCTGCTGCGGTGCAGCACCATGTTGAGCATGGCATCGCCATGGTCGATGAAGGCATCCAGGTCGGGCAGGGTGCCGGCCACGGCGCCCCAGAAGACGGCTTTCCATGCGGCGGTGCGGCGGCCCATGGTGGCGAGGGTGACGGCGGAGCCCAGTGCGATCTGGGTCAATGAATCCATGGGTCGGTGTGTCCTTGTGTAGCGATGATTGCGGCAAAGGTGTGACAGCAAGCGAAATGCGGGCCAGCCGAAACAGGGCTTGCCGTGCCCGCGCCAGGGGCCCATGATGGTGGCTTGGCTCGATGACAGGCCGGGTGTGCGCCCAGCCGGTACCCGGGCCATGCATGCTTGCCCACGGTGCGTGGTGGCTTGGTGCATCCACCGGGCAAGGCACACGGGCGGTCGTCCTACTTGGGGGCTGTACACCCCCCGCTAACCTTGCGAACCATGGCCCACGCACTCCTCCAGAATCCGTCGCCCTTGCTTCCAACCCGGGGCGCCCAGCGCCAGGCAGCCTGGAATGCCAAGCCACCCCATCTGGCCTTCGAAGCCTTCGAGGGGCTGGCCCCGGAGCCGGACAGTGCCGATGCCTCCATCACCTCTCAGGCGCCCCGGGCGCTGGCGGAGCAATCGGTCTACTACGAGATCACCGAGGGCCTGCTGTTGCAGCCCGCCACGATCTCGCCCAAGTACTTCTACGACCAGCTCGGTTCGGAGCTGTTCGAGTCCATCACCCGCCTACCCGAGTACTACCCCACGCGCACCGAGCACGCCGTGATGCAGCAGCACGCCGCCGCCATTGCCGCCGCCGTAGGCCAGGGCCGCACGCTGATCGAGCTGGGCGCGGGCAACTGCGAGAAGGCGCGCACGCTGTGCCGCACGCTAGCGCCAGACTGCTTTGTGGGCGTGGACATCTCGGCCGATTTCCTGCAAGGCGCTGTGGCCCGCATGCGCGAGGAGTTCCCGCACATGGACGCACGCGCCGTGGGCGCCGACATGACGCGCGGCGTGACCCTGCCGGCCGACATCCCGCGCACCGGGCGCCTGGTGTTCTACCCCGGCTCGTCCATCGGCAACTTTGATCCGCCGCACGCCCTGATGCTGCTCGAGCAGATGCGCGAGCTGGTCGATGGCGAGGGTGAGCCCGATGCCGACGGCGGCCTGCTCATCGGCATCGACCTGCCCAAGGAGGTCGATGTGCTCGAGGCTGCGTACGACGATGCGGCCGGTGTCACCGCCGCCTTCAACCTCAACGTGCTCACGCACGTGAACCGCCTCATCGGAAGCAACTTCGACCCCGCGCAGTGGCGCCACCTGGCCTTTTTCAACACCCTGCATTCGCGCATCGAGATGCACCTGCAGGCCATGTCGCCGCTGCAGGTGCGCTGGCCCGGTGGCGGCGTACGCGACTTTGCGGCCGGTGAATGCATCCACACCGAGAACAGCTACAAGTACACGCTGCCCGCCTTCACCGACCTGCTGGCGCGTGCCGGCTTCTCGCGCGCCCGGGCCTGGACCGACCCGCGCGGCTGGTTTGCGGTGGTGCATGCGCAACCCTGACGCGCGCTTTCCGCCGCTGCCCGGCACCGGCCTGCCCCTGCGGTTGGTACAGCCACATGCCGCACCAGTGGGGCACACTGGCAGGATGACGACGAACCCGCCCCCCCGGCCCGCCGACTATGCCGCCGTGCGCCAGCGCTCGGTCGAGCTGGTGGCGCCCCTGTCGCCCGAAGACGCCTGCGCCCAGTCCATGCCCGACGCCAGCCCCGCCAAGTGGCACCTGGCACACACCACCTGGTTTTTCGAGACCTTTGTGCTGGAGCTGCACGAACTGGCGTTTGCGCCGTTCCACCCGGCGTTTCGCGTGCTGTTCAATTCGTACTACAACGGCGTGGGTGCCAAGCACCCGCGCCCGCAGCGCGGCCTGCTCACACGCCCTTCGCTGGCCGAGGTGCTGGCCTACCGCGCCCAGGTGGACGAGCGCGTGCAGGCCCTCCTGGCCCGCCAGGCAGACAACGCCAGGCTGCAGGCCCTGGTCGAACTGGGCCTGCACCACGAGCAGCAGCACCAGGAGCTGCTGGTCACCGACATCAAGCACCTGCTCTCGTGCAACCCGCTGTTTCCGGCCTACCATGCGCTGCACCCGACCACCGATGGCGGCCTGGCCCAGCCCCTCATCTGGCACCGCAGCGACGGCGGCGTGGTCGAAATCGGCCACCATGCCGGCAGCGGCACCTTTGCCTTCGACAACGAACTGCCGCGCCACCGCGTCTACGTGCAGCCCCACGCCCTGGCATCGCGCCTGGTGAGCAACGGCGAGTACGCCGCCTTCATCGAAGACGGCGGCTACCGCAACCCCGTGCACTGGCTGGCCGAAGGCTGGGACTGGCGCACCGCGCAGGGCCTTACGCAGCCCATCTACTGGCACCGCGCGGGGCTGGGCGGTGGTGATGACGAGGGTGATGCCTGGCACGAGTTCACCCTGGCCGGCCTGGTCCCCCTGGCCAGCGCACTGCCCGCCGTGCACCTGTCGTACTACGAAGCCGACGCCTACGCCCGCTGGGCCGGCGCCCGCCTGCCCACCGAGGCCGAATGGGAATGCGCCGCCGCGCGCCAGCCCCTGCAAGGCCATTTCGCCGACGGCCCCGATGCCCCGCTGCACCCCGGCGCGGCCGAGGGCCCGGGCATGGCGCAGGTGTTCGGCGACGCCTGGCAGTGGACCCAGTCGAGCTACGCCCCGTACCCCGGCTTTCGCACGGCCGAGGGCGCCGTGGGCGAGTACAACGGCAAGTTCATGGTCAACCAGTACGTGCTGCGCGGGGGCTCGTGCGCCACGCCTGCGGGGCATGTGCGGGCGACCTACCGCAATTTTTTTCCGGCGACTGCGCGGTGGCAGTTTGCGGGGGTGCGGTTGGCGCGGGATGTCTGAGCGGTAGGCCGCTGCGCGGTCACACCTTGCCCAGCGCCTGCTCCAGATCCGCCTTCAGGTCGTCGATGTGCTCAATCCCCACCGACAAGCGCACCATCCCCTCGCTCACCCCCGCCTTGGCCAGTTCCTCGGGATTGAGCTGGCGGTGCGTGGTGGATGCAGGGTGCGTTGCCAGTGACTTCGCATCGCCGATGTTCACCAGCCGGGTGAACAGCTGCAGCGCATCGAGAAAACGCGCACCCGCCGCCCGCGGATCGGCATCGCTGTTCTTGACGCCAAAGCTCAAAATGCCCGACGCCCGCCCGCCCAGTTGGCGCTTGACCAGTGCATGGTCCGGGTGGTCGGGCAGGCCGGCGTAGCGCACCCATTCGACCTTGGGGTGGGCCTGCAGGTACTCGGCGATGGCCAGGGTGTTGTCGCAGATGCGGTCCAGGCGCAGGGCCAGGGTTTCGATGCCTTGCAGGATCAAGAACGCGTTCTGCGGCGCCAGTGCGGCCCCGGTGTTGCGCAGGGGCACGACGCGGGCGCGGCCGATGAAGGCGGCGGGGCCCAGGGCCTCGGTGTAGACCACGCCGTGGTAGCTCACATCGGGCTCGTTCAGGCGCGGGAAGCGCTCTTTGTGCTCGGCCCAAGGGAACTTGCCGCTGTCCACGATGGCGCCGCCCACGCTGTTGCCGTGGCCGCCTAGGTATTTGGTGAGCGAGTGAACGACGATGTCGGCGCCGTGCTCGATGGGGCGCAGCAGGTAGGGCGTGGGCACGGTGTTGTCCACGATGAGTGGCACGCCATGGTCGTGCGCCACCTTGGCCAGGGCGGCGATGTCGGTCACGTTGCCCAGCGGGTTGCCGATGCTTTCGATGAAGATGGCCTTGGTGCGTGCGTCGATGTGCTGGGCAAAGCTGGCCGGGTCGCGCGGGTCGGCAAAGCGCGTGGTGATGCCCTGCTGGGGCAGGGTGTGCGCGAACAGGTTGTAGGTGCCGCCGTAGAGCGTGCTGGCCGAAACGATGTTGTCGCCCGCCTCGGCAATGGTCTGGATGGCGTAGGTGATGGCCGCCATGCCCGATGCGACGGCCAGCGCCGCAATGCCGCCCTCGAGTGCCGCGATGCGCTTTTCGAGCACATCGTTGGTCGGGTTCATGATGCGGCTGTAGATATTGCCCGGCACCTTGAGGTCGAACAGGTCGGCGCCGTGCTGCGCGCTGTCGAAGGCGTAGGCCACCGTCTGGTAGATGGGTACCGCCACGGCCTTGGTGGTGGGGTCGGGGCTGTAGCCGGCGTGCACGGCCAGGGTTTCGATCTGCATGGTTGGCTTGTCTCTGGAAGGGGTTGGTACGAAGGGGCCTGGCACCCCGATGGAGTGCCCGAACCATTCTTCCATCGCCCCTCCAGGGCCAGATCGAATCGTTTCGTATGTGCTTATGCGGCCAGCAATGGCAGGGCCGCGCCTGCC
>NZ_AKJX01000034.1 GCF_000276605.1 Acidovorax sp. CF316
GACCGCCTGCCGTAGTAGACGAATGCGCTCGACTGGTCATCCACATGGTCCGTGAGCAAGGGGACCAGCCGCCCGGCGCGAATGTGGGCCGCGGCGGCAACCCCCGACAGCAGGCCCAGCACATGGCCTGCGAGCACCGCGTCGGTCTCCAGCACCTCGTCGTTCACGCACAGCGCGGGCAGCATGGGCTGCTCGACCACGCTGTCGGCCACCTTCATGCGCCAGGGCATCACCCGGCCAGTGCCCGGGCTGCGGAACACGCTGCAGCGGTGGTTGGTCAGGGCGCCCAGGTTGTCGGGGGCGCCATGGCGGCGCAGGTAGGCCGGCGAGGCGCAGACGATGAGCTGCAGCGGGAACAGCCTGCGCGCCACCACGCCTTCGGCCGCCGAGCGGCCGATGCGAAAACCCACATCCACGCGGTCCTCCACCCAGTTGCCGATGCGGTCATCGAGTTGCACGTCGGGCTGCACCTCGGGGTGGCGGGTGCAGAACTCGTCGAGCAGCGACCACAGCACGGGCGCGAACACCGAGCGCGGCCCCACGATGCGCAGCGGCCCGCCGATCTCGTCCTTGGCGCGGCGCGTGATCTCCAGCGCCCGCTGCAACCCGGCCAGCGGCGGCAGGGCGGCCTCCAGGAACTGGCGGCCCTCGTCGGTGAGCGACATGCTGCGCGTGGTGCGGTGGAACAGGCGCACGCCCAGGTGCTGCTCGAGCTGCACCAGGGCCTGGCTCGCGGCCTGGGGGGTGATGCCCTGCGCCGCCGCGGCCTTGCGCAGGCTGCCCAGCTCGGCCGTGCGGGCAAAGGTCGTGATCGAGCGCAGTTCGTTGATGGGCATGGGGCCATTATCAAGCGCAACTTGCCAATCCTTCAAGGCGGTGGGGGCTAGTCCCTGCAGGCCCTGGCTCCTACAGTGCCTGCATGGCCAGTGCACCGTGCCGCCCCGCTGCGGCTCCCGCCGGCCGCAGAACACCCCTCCCCCTTCTGCATGAACAAGGACCCTCTGTGATGAAACAACTCGCGTCCGCGGTCACGGCCCTGTCGCTGGCCGCCTCCGTCCTCGCGCAGGCCGACCAGGGGCTGCGCATCACCCGGCACGGCAGCCAGCCCTCGGCCCCCGGCCCGGCCCAGAACTTCACCGGCAGCGTGCGCGTGGACACGCCCTTCAGCGCCGATGCGCCTGGCCGTGTCGGCGGTGCCCTGGTCACCTTCGAGCCCGGCGCGCGCACCGCCTGGCACACCCACCCGCTGGGCCAGACACTCATCGTGACGCAAGGCGTGGGGCTGGTGCAGCGCTGGGGCGGCCCGGTGCAGGAGATACGCCCCGGTGACGTGGTCTGGATACCGCCGCACGAAAAGCACTGGCACGGCGCCACGCCCGACATCGCCATGGCCCATGTGGCCATTGCCGAGCAGCTCGATGGCAAGGCCGTGGAGTGGATGGAAAAAGTGTCCGATGCGCAGTACGGCCCTGCGCGCGCAACGCCGGCGAAAGGCCCCCAATGAGCAAGCCATTGCACAAGGCATCGATCCGCTGGCTCGCCGGTGCCCGCCTGTCCATCCTGGTCGCGGCACTGGGCCCAGCCTGCGCGCTGGCGCAGCCGGCATCGCCCCCACCACCAACGCAGGCACCGGAGCCCACGGCCGCCCAGCGGCTCATGGGCGACATCAACCCCAAGCTCGCCGAGCTCACCGACAAGGTGCTGTTCGGCGACGTCTGGGCCCGTCCGGGCCTGTCGCCGCGCGACCGCAGCCTGGTCACCGTCAGCGCCCTCATCGCCATGAACCGGCCCGACCAGCTGCGCTCGCACCTGCAGCGGGCCAAGGACAACGGCGTCACCGAGGCCGAGCTGATCGAGGCCATCACCCACCTGGCGTTCTACGCCGGCTGGCCCAGCGCGGTGACCGCCAGCACCGTCGCGCGCGACGTGTTCCAGAAGAAATGATGCGCGCACCGGCCAGTGGCACCTGGCCATGCGCCTTTGAGAACCACACCCCACCGATTGGAAGCCCCATGGACACCCCCGACGACTCCCTGACGATCTCGCGGCGCGACCTGATGATCGTCGGCGCCGCCTCCGCGGCGGCGACCACCGCAGCGGCGCAGGCCAGCCCGGCCGCACCGGCGGTGAGTGCGCCCCCGCCATCGGCCCAGGTCAGCTTGCAGGTCAACGGCAAGGCCCACATCCTGGCGCTGGACAACCGCACCACCTTGCTGGACGCGCTGCGCGAGCACCTGCACCTGACCGGCACCAAGAAGGGCTGCGACCACGGCCAGTGCGGCGCCTGCACCGTGCTGCTCGACGGCGTGCGCATCAACGCCTGCCTGACGCTGGCCGTGATGCACGAGGGCGCCCAGGTCACCACCATCGAGGGCCTGGGCACGCCACGCAAGCTGCACCCGATGCAGGCGGCCTTCGTCAAGCACGACGGTTACCAGTGCGGCTACTGCACGCCGGGGCAGATCTGCTCGGCCGTGGGCGTGCTCGACGAGCTGCGCCGCGGCGTGCCCAGCCATGCCACCGGCGACCTCATGGCGCGGCCCCTGCTCTCGGTGGACGAGCTGCGCGAGCGCATGAGCGGCAACCTCTGCCGCTGCGGCGCCTACTCGAACATCGTCGACGCAATGACCGAAGTTGCAGGAGGCCGGGCATGAAACCCTTCACCTACGAACGCGCACGCTCCCCCGCCGAAGCCGCCGCCGCAGCGGCCCGCAACCCGGCGGCAAAATTCATCGCCGGCGGCACCAACCTGCTCGACCTGATGAAGCTGCAGATCGAGGCTCCCGGCCACCTGATCGATGTGAACGGCCTGGCGCTGGACACGATTGAGCCCACGGCGCAAGGCGGGCTGCGCATCGGCGCGCTGGTGCGCAACACCGCGCTGGCCGCCGACGAGCGCGTGCGCCGCGACTACGGCGTGCTCTCGCGCGCCCTGCTGGCCGGCGCATCGGGCCAGCTGCGCAACAAGGCCACCACGGCCGGCAACCTGCTGCAGCGCACGCGCTGCCCCTACTTCTACGACACCGAACAGGCCTGCAACAAGCGCCGCCCGGGCAGCGGCTGCAGCGCCATCGGCGGGGTCACGCGCCAACACGCCGTCCTCGGCGCCAGCCAGGCCTGCATCGCCACCCACCCCAGCGACATGGCGGTGGCCATGCGCCTGCTCGACGCCAGCGTGGAGACGGTGCGCCCGGGTGGCAGCACCCGCGTGATCCCGATCGCGGACTTCCACCGCCTGCCCGGGGACACGCCGCACATCGAGACCGCGCTGGAGGCGGGCGAGTTGATCACCGCGGTGACCGTGCCCCCGCCCCTGGGCGGCACGCACCTCTACCGCAAGGTGCGCGACCGCGCCTCCTATGCCTTCGCGCTCGTCTCGGTGGCCGCCGTCGTGCAGCGCGACGGTTCGGGCCGCGTGGCCCTGGGCGGCGTGGCACACAGGCCCTGGCGCGTGGAAGCGGCCGACGCCGCCCTGCCCCAGGGCGCCAAGGCCGTGGCCGAGCGCCTGCTGGCCGGCGCCCAGGCGAGCCACGACAACGCATTCAAGCTGACCCTGGCCGAGCGCACGCTCGGCGCGGTGCTGGCGCAAGCGAGGACCTGAGCCATGAAATTCGACACCCCCGCCACCACCAACCCGATCGACCAGCTCAAGGTCATCGGCCAGCCCGTCGACCGCATCGACGGGCCGCTCAAGACCACCGGCGTCGCGCCCTACGCCTATGAGCGCCACGACGTGGCGCCCGATGCGGCCTACGGCGTGGTCGTCGGCGCCGGCATCGCCAAGGGGCGCATCGCCGCCATGGACCTGGACGCGGCCCGCGCCGCGCCCGGCGTGATCACCATCGTCACGGCGCGCAGCGCCGGGCTGCTGGGCAAGGGCAGGCTCAACACGGCCAAGCTGCTGGGCGGGCCCGACATCGACCACTACCACCAGGCGATTGCGCTGGTGGTGGCCAAAACCTTCGAGCAGGCCCGGGCCGCGGCGCAGCTGGTGCAGGTGCAGTACACGCGCGCGCCCGGCCGGTTCGACCTGGCGGCCGCCAAGGTGTCTGTCGATCCCGCGCCCCAGCCCTCGGCCGCCTCGCCCGACGCACGCGTGGGCGACTTCGAGGGCGCCTTCACGGCGGCGGCCGTGCGCGTGGACGGCACCTACACCACCCCCGACCAGTCGCACGCGATGATGGAGCCGCACGCCTCCACCGCCGCCTGGCAGGGCGACCAGCTGACGCTGTGGACGTCCAACCAGATGATCGACTGGAGCGTGGGCGAGCTGGCCACCACGCTCGGCATTCCCAAGGCCAAGGTGCGCCTGGTCTCGCCCTTCGTGGGCGGCGGCTTCGGCGGCAAGCTCTTCATCCGCGCCGATGCGCTGCTCGCCGCGCTGGGCGCGCGTGCTGCCGGGCAGGCGGTGAAGGTGGCGCTGCAGCGGCCCCTGATTGCCAACAACACCGTGCACCGGCCGGCCACCATCCAGCGCATCCGCCTGGGTGCATCGCCCGATGGCACCATCACCGCCATGGCCCACGAGAGCTGGTCCGGCGACCTGCCCGGCGGCAAGCCCGAGCGCGCCGTGGCGCAGACCCGGCTGCTCTATGCAGGGGCCCACCGACTCATCGCCACCCGGCTGGCCGTGCTCGACCTGCCCGAGGGCAATGCCATGCGCGCACCCGGCGAGACCCCCGGCCTGATGGCGCTGGAGATCGCCATGGACGAACTGGCCGAGCAGTTGGGCATGGACCCGGTGCAGCTGCGCGTGGTCAACGACACCCAGGTCGACCCGCACCAGCCAGCGCGCCCGTTCTCGCAGCGGCGCCTGATCGAGTGCCTGCGCACGGGCGCCGACACCTTCGGTTGGAGCCGCCGCAGCGCACGGCCCGCGCAGGTGCGCGACGGCCGCTGGCTGGTGGGCATGGGCGTTGCGTCCGCCTTCCGCAACAACCAGGTCATGAAGTCGGCGGCGCGCGTGCGGCTGGACAGCCGGGGCATCGTCACCGTGGAAACCGACATGACCGACATCGGCACCGGCTCGTACACCATCATCGCCCAGACCGCGGCCGAGGTGATGGGCGTGCCGCTGGCGAAGGTGCTGGTGCGGCTGGGCGACTCGGCGTTTCCCGCATCGGCGGGCTCGGGCGGCCAGTGGGGTGCCAACTGCTCCACCGCTGGCGTGTACGCCGCGTGCATGAAGCTGCGCGAGGCCATTGCGCACAAGCTCGGGGTGCCTGCGGCCGATGCCGAATTCTCGGGCGGCACGGTGCGCGCCGGTGGCCGCACGCTGGCCCTGGCCGACGTGGCCGGCCCCGAAGGCCTGGTGGCCGAGGACGTGATCGAGTTCGGCGACCTGCAGCAGAAGTACCAGCAATCGACCTTCGGCGCGCATTTCGTCGAGGTCGGCGTGGACGCCGCCACCGGCGAGATCCGCGTGCGCCGCATGCTCGCGGTGTGCGCCGCGGGCCGCATCCTGAACCCCAAGTCGGCGCGCAGCCAGGTCATCGGCGCCATGACCATGGGCGTGGGCGCGGCCTTGATGGAGGAGCTGGCGGTGGACAAGCGGCATGGCTTCTTCGTCAACCACGACCTGGCGGGCTACGAGGTGCCGGTGCATTCCGACATACCGCACCAACAGGTGATCTTTCTGGACGAGACCGACCCCATGTCCTCGCCCATGAAGGCCAAGGGCGTCGGCGAGTTGGGCCTGTGCGGCGTGGGTGCCGCGGTGGCCAACGCCGTCTACAACGCCACCGGTGTGCGCGTACGCGACTACCCCATCACGCTGGACAAGCTGCTCGCGCAATTGCCACCTGTGGGGTGAGCGGCGGCAAAACAAAAAAGAAATCCCCAATGGGTGATGTGGTGGTCGTAATCGGCCCCGGCTCCATCGGCCGAGCATCACGCCGCTGGCGCGCGATGAGCTCTCTGGCCCCAGAGGCGAAGGCTACCGGCACATGATCGGGCTGTGCCCCGCCGGCCGCGCCGGCACGCCCGACGAAATCGGCAGCATGGCCGCCCTGCTGATGGGGCCGGACGGCACCTTCATCACCGGCCGCGATTTCCTCGTGGACGGTGGCGTCACATCGGCCTGCTGGTAAGGCGAGTTCGCACCGTGAGCGGCGCTGGCGGGTCAAACGCCATCAACTACTTTGGCCAGCTCGAAGAAAGTGATTTCGCGTCGGGACACGCTCGCAGGAATTCGGTGGCCTGCTCCTGCGACACCCTCACAAGGATTGTCGAGGACGAATCCCAGCAGACCACTTCGAAGCAGGCCCCAGACAGTTGCGGGGATGGTTCGGGTGGATGCCACAGGTTGCGATTACCGTCCGCGGTTGGCGCACGGCTCACTTCGACCCGCGCCCCGCAAGGGAACGCGCTGAACACGCCCCAGATGAACTGGATCGGCGTGCTGAGCAGATCGGCAAGCGCATCGCCCGTCACCCAACCGTCACCGCCATCGAGCAGGGGGACCGAGACGTTGGTTTCAACGTCGCTCACATACCAGTCGTAATCCCTTGGATCGACGACCATGGCCCGCAAGGTCGCAGCCACGTCTGTGTACCACGCGACCTGCTCCGAGTTTTCAAGAATGATGTTCATGGGGACAGCAATCTTCCGAGGTCACACCCCAGGCGTTCTCAACTCGCGACAACGTGGAATGGATCCTGTGGTCTCGGGTGAAACTCGGGCATTCAACCATCGCCCGACAACGCTCCAGTGATCACTCCCGAGAGATATTCCCGGTCCCCATCGGCAAGCCACCTGGCCAATGCGACAAAAGCTGCGCCAGCGAAGAGCATGCCGACCCCGAGCAAGGGAAACAGTCTCCACTCTCCAGGCGCTTCGAAAGCCGTGCGAGCCGCCGAGCCTGTCCAATAGAGGCACACGCCGCACCAGAACAACATGAAGAATTTCACAACCCAATGGATCGTGAATTTGCCCACAAGCCTGGTTCGCCCCCCTGCAACCTCGAAATGGCCAACGAAAAAAGGCTTGAAGGAGTTTCCGGTGAGCGGAACCACCCTTTGCAGTGAGACTTTGTTTGCGGTGACCGTCCCTACCGCTCCACCTTCCTTGGGCGCACGGAATAGGGATGACTCTGCGGACCTGCGCAGCCTTGCAGCCGCGGCTTCAACGGACAGCGGCGTGTAAAAGGTCGCCGATTCGGAGCGGTACGGAGACAGCAGCACTTTCAGAAGCATGGCATCGGTCAGTTGGGCTCTTGTCATCCTAGCATCAGCCCCCGCAGACCCGGGACGCGCGTGGCACTACAGCGATGACTGGCTGGATCGGCAGGCCCAAGGGCTCGTTCAGGCAGTGACGAAAAAGAGCCCGCTTGCGCGGGCCCTGCCTGTATCACCGCACCACGCCACCGGTTACGGGATCACATACCCCAGCTGGTAGCGCTTGCTCGTGAGCATTTCGCCCAGGGCTTCCGAAGGCGTCACGCCCAGCCCATACCCGACGAAGAAGGCGCTGCCGGCAAGGGCCGTGAGGTCCTGGTCGGTGGCCAGGGCCGTGGTCGTGTTCTGCAGGCTGCTGGTCCAGGCGGCGGGGATGCTGAGCGCATTGGCGGCCACGAAGGTGGAGCCGTTGTAGGCATAGATCGCACCGCTGGCGGTGATGGCCACGACAAAGGCATTGCCCTTGACGCCGTTGGCCAGGTGGTCGCTGGCGATCTGCACCTTGGCCGTGAGCGTCAGACGCGTGGTGGGCCCGCTGGCGGTCACCGTGCCGGGCTGTGGGGAGTAGCTGGCATCGAACACCACGGGGGCCGGCTTCTGCGACAGCGTCCCGGCCAGCCCCGAGCCCAGTTGGCCGGCGCTGTTGCTGCCCCAGGCCACCAGGGTGCCGTCGGACTTCAGGGCCAGGGTGTGCTGGCTCGCGGCCGCGATCGCGGTGTAGCCGTTGCCCACGAGCTGGGGGCTGTCCACATCGGCCGGCGAATCCACGCCCAGCTGGCCGTTGGCATTGGAGCCCCAGACCCACACGGAGCCATCGGTCTTCAGCGCCACGGTGTGCGACGTGCCCTTGGCCACCTGGCCATAGCCCGCGCCCAGCGAGGCGGGCTGCTCATCGCCCTTCCACTGCCAGAGCGTTCCATCGGTCTTCACGCCCGCCGCGGTGGTGGCGTTCAACGCCACCTGCGCATAGCCGCTGCCCACCGGGCCGGTGCTGCCGTAGGCAGTGCGCCAGGTGTTCAGGACATTGTTGTTCGACACGTAGCGCAGCGCGCCGCCATCGAGAACGAACAGCGCGTTGTAGGGGCCGGTGGCCATCTGCTGGTAGCCACTGGGCAACTGGTCCAGCGAGCCACTGCCCCC
>NZ_AKJX01000035.1 GCF_000276605.1 Acidovorax sp. CF316
CGCCCCCAGCCGCTACGGCGGGCCAGGTGCCTCCACCTATGGCGGCTATGGTGGTGGTCAGCAATACCAAGACGACCGATCCTCATGGAATCGGCAGCAGCAGCAGCAGCAGTTCGACCACGGCAGCGGCTCGCGCCAGGCCGGCTCTGGCTACGGCTATGGGCGTGACGAGTATTCGTCCGGCTATGGCAATCAGCAGTACGACTATGGCCTTGGCAACCGCCAGTTCGGCGATCGCGCGGGGCGCGATCGTTACGGCGAGGGCTTTAATGGCGACGCAAACCGCTTTACCCAGGGCGGCCGGGGACAGGACGGCACGTCGCATGGTGGCCGGTACGATCCTGACTATGAGCAGTGGCGCAACGAGCAGTTGCGCAACCTGGACAACGACTATGAGAGCTGGCGTGGTGAGCGCTACAAGAAGTTTTCAGAAGACTTCAACACCTGGCGCAGTAACCGTAGTCGCGATACCGATAGCTCGCAGCAGTCGCGCCCGAACAATGCTTCGGCCACGTCCGGTTCAGGCACTTCCAGTACTGGCAGTGGCTCGAAATCGAAGGACCAGTCGTAACGCATGAGAAGGGCGGCCAAATGGCCGCCTTTCTATTTCGTTCGAGAGATCAGCGTTTCCAATGCCTGGCGAGACGCATGGCAGGGCATTCAAAATTGGGAAAAGAGGGGCGTGGCGTTCACATGCTGGTGCCGATGGAAACCAAGGCAACCGAGGTGGATGGTGGCAATGCCTGCAAAGGTGCACCCGTCTCAGGCCGGGCCGCATCCTCTGTTCCACACACCCCCACGAGCACTCCTACCGACAATGTCGCCATCACTAGTATGTCTGCCCAAAAAATGCCCGGGCGTTTACGCTGCGGACGGGGTCGGAAAAACTCGTCGGCCAGCCGTCGATGGAAAGCGAGATCGGTATGTTGAGTATCCATAGCAGCCTCTGCGGGGATATGAACAAGCATACTTTCGAGTTTTCGCCTGAGTGTCGGACTGAGACTCCTCAATTTGTAGTGGCTTGTGCAGGGGTTGAATCGCCCTGGGTTAGAGGGCCCAACACTCTGAAATTGGGCCGTGTAGAAGACTGCTGCTCACCCAATCGGTAGGCGGCAGCACGACCCGATGGGTTCTGCTGTCGCAGTCGGAGAAGCGAGCAAGTACGGTGCCGGCACACCCGAGGCACAATATAAAAATGCGACTCGCAGACTTCATCACACACAACCACGCCCAAATCCTGCTGGCGTGGGTTGAATTCGCACGAACTCAAACGCCTGCCGCGCAGGATCTGGACGACGTGGCGCTAGAAGACCACGGTAAGAAGATTCTCGAAGAGCTGGTGCGAAACATGGAAATGCCCCAGGACGAGGATGAACGGCGCACCAAGTCCGAAGGAAATAGCCAGTTGGCGTCCACTTCGCCGCGCGTGCCTTCTCGAAGCCACGCACGACAGCGTGAGCGGCAGGGCTTCGAAATGGGCCAGATGGTTGCTGAATACCGAGCGCTGCGGGCTACCGTACTGAGGCTCTGGCAGGCTTCGGACTACCAGGCGCAGCTGCAAGACATCGATGATGTGATTCGTTTCAACGAAGCCGTTGACCAGGCGCTGGCGGAGTCGGTGGAGGTGTTCATTGCCGAGCTGAACAAGGCACGCGACCTATTTTTGGGTGTCCTCGGGCACGACCTTCGCGGCCCCTTGAGCACCATCGCGGGCGCAGCGACAGTAGAGCTGCGAAAGTGGCCCGATGAGGTGCGCCACGCGCCGGTCATTCTGCGCAGCGTGGCCCAAATGAAGGCGCTGCTCGATGACCTGATGGAGTTCACAACCTACCGCTTGGGTAAAGGCCTCAGCCTGTCGCCCACGCACATGCAGCTGGACCAGTTTGCGCGCAACACCCTTGATGAGATCGATGGTATTTCAAGCGAGCGCGAACTCATCTTGCAAAGCCGGGGTGACCTCAGCGGCGAATGGGACCCGCGGCGGCTGCACCAGGCCTTGTCCAATCTGGTCTTCAACGCGTTGAAGTATGGTTTTCCGAGCTCGCCCGTGTGGGTAGAGCTCGATGGCACCGGGGACGACGTCCTTCTGACCGTGCGCAATACCGGCAAGCCCATTGAGGCAGCATTGCTTCCCAAGCTCTTCGACCCTCTGGTGCGTGATGAGTCCCGCGAAGAGTCCCAACCGGCGGACAGCAGCGCCCAGGTGGCGGGAGCCAACCTGGGGCTTGGCTTGTACGTAGTTCGCGAGATTGCGACCGCTCACGGAGGTACGATCGAGGTGACATCCGACGCTAGCGCTACCGAGTTCACACTGCGTTTGCCTCGGGTTGCCATAGCTGCCGACCAGGGTCCACTTGCTACATAGCAGCTAGCTGAACGGTCACACTTGCACGCACTGCACCCTCTAAGTTGCGGGTGTTTTCTATCTGCTCCCGATTTACAAGTGCAGCAGCGCCGCATCTGACGCCAACGCGTTGCGCTGACCATCTCCGCCTATTCGGAAGTGGGCATTGGGGGCTTTGGCGATTTCCAGCCAGGAAGTGAAGTATTTCCCCGGCAGGATCAAGGTTCCCACTGCTTCGTTGCTGCGAAGCTCGAAAGTGCCAACCGGCCCTTGGTCCTGGTTCGAGAATCCGACCAGCAAAGATGTCGCGGCGGTGCCTGAGCGCGGGCCGATCAGTTCGATGAAGCCGGTCGCTTGCGGCACCTCGAGCGCATCTGCCCGGAAGGTTTCCAGGCCGCTCAGGGCCAGTGCCCGGTAGCTTCTTAGCTTGATGACGACAGGGCCCTGCCATTGGGTGGCCAGATTCAAAGCCACATGTGCGAAATCGAGGCCTCGCTTGCTGTTGGGGTGAGTCAGGTTGCTCATGGTTGAGTTGGCTATGCGCCATGTTTTTGGAGAACAAGTCATTGATCAGCTGGACCTTCACCAGCAAAAATGCACCGTATCGTTGTTTGCAGACCTCCTTTTCGCCGCTGCACGGCGCTGATTTCTTGGTAGATCCATCGCTCATGGGTCCGTCGTAACCCTGGCAGCCTGGCATGGTTCGTTCTTGCAGCGCCCAGTGCAGCTACACGCGTTGCACTTTGGTCAAGGTCGTGCGGGCCCATTCATTCAGTGTCCAGGCCCAGTTGCGGCGCCACAGGTAGCGGTCTGGGCCATGCTGCTCAGCCAGAGGCAGGCGGTGGGAGAACACGAACTCGATGTCCAGTTGTGCACTCAAGGGCAATTTCAGCGCACGCCGCGTGGCAACCAGGGCCGATTCCCACAATGCGGCGCCCTCCCGTTCTGCGGCGGATACCATTCCATCGGCAGACCAGTGGCTGTGCCACGCCTGCAAGGCAACGTAGTCTCGCCAGGCCATGAAAGGCTCAACGCCACCCAGGGCGCAAATCATCCGCACGGCGTCGAGTGCACCCAGGGCGGTGCGTTCATCCGGATTAGGTGCGTCAGTGACTAGTTTGAGGAACATGGTGTGTACCCGGTGGCAGACAGGACAAGCTCCTGATTGGACACGGGCGATGGTCATACCCAGCGGGCCGGCTGTAAGTCAGACAACATCCTGTGTGCGAACCGGAAGTTCCCCATCGACTACCCTGAACAGCAGTGAAGGCGCAACCCTTGCGCCTTGCCAACTACCAAGCCCAGGAGAGACCGACATGACAACGCCGAGGGACGAACAGCCAGAGCGCATGGCAGAACTATTTGAACGCTTGGCCGAACCCTTTCACACGGAGCTGATGGAGCAAAGTGCCAGACTTTCCGCTCAGCGCTACCTGCTGGAGATGTTGTATGCGCAGCAGTTCCTGAACCAGCCCGAGG
This sequence comes from Acidovorax sp. CF316, assembly GCF_000276605.1. Lineage (GTDB taxonomy): Bacteria > Pseudomonadota > Gammaproteobacteria > Burkholderiales > Burkholderiaceae_C > Acidovorax. Next base: position 3,824 of record NZ_AKJX01000035.1, read on the forward strand.
CCTTTGAAGAGTTCATGGAGGGCGCCATCGACATCGCGCGCACGAGTTCCCGGCGTACAGAGCCCATGTCGGAAGACGTTGCGCTGGAGTTGCAGGCCAGGGTGGCAACCCAGCTACAGCGCTTTCGGGAATCCGTGGTGCAACGGCTTGAACAGGGCTTGGGGGAGTAGGCTAGGAGAGCCGCAGCTCAGGCAGGAAAAGGTGCTTGCGTGCGGAGGCCGCGTATTTCGGAGCTCCTGGACAACCGGTTCGGCACCGTGGTCACAGAGTTCGACACCACGGTCAGACGTCGGCAGATCGCCTGCCCACTCGCTGAGAAACAGTTGGGACGGTCGGCTAGACTTCGGCCATCGGCTAGAAGCGGACGGTCAGGTGCTCATCCAGATCGGACCAGTTTGAATCCTCTTTCGCGAAGCCCTTCAATTCACCATGTTGCTACGAGCCAGTATCTGCGCCCTGGTCGATACCCCCGACGAGGTTGAATTAGCTAAATCATGGCTTCATGAGAACAGAGCGCTTCTTACATTCGTTTCTGATATGAACGGTTGTGGATGCTGTGTCTATCTATGGGATGTCGAGGGGTCAGAAGATGTGATCAAGACAATTCCCCCGCATCTTATTGCTGGAAGCGATTAGTCTTCGTCCACTTCAACGTCCTGACGAATTTCCGCTTTGGGCCCGTGGCTGCCGCTGCTACGATGGCTGCGATCGGCCAGAAGCGGTCACTCACAGATTTCGCAATGATTGGAACTGGAATGAAACGCATATTGGCCGCGCTCGCGCTGTGCGCCCCCTTGATCGCAGGCGCCGCCGATTTGGACATTTCCTGCCTTGGCCCGGAGTCGGACGATTGCCCCATGGCGGTTAACCTGAACCCGGACATGGAGGCCCTCTTCGCCTTTTTCGACGGCCAGCGCAACGGCGATGGCTCGGTGGGACGCGTGGCCTTTTTGTGGTGCACTCCTTTCACGCTGATGGGCAATGCGCCACTGCAGTGGCTAGATGCATCCAGCACCACCACTTGCGCCTTGACCGGGAAATCCCGACCCATCAACGGCGAACTGACCAAGCGGCAAATGGCGCAGGCCGCGCTCGTGTTCGAGACCCGGAGAAGTCAGGTGTATTGCAGCGCGATTGACCGGCCGCCAGGCTGTACCACTATGCCTTTGTTCCCCGCCCGAGCGGACAAGGTGACGGTGGCGTGCATCACCGACATGAGGGAAGACTGCCCTGTGGTGGTTGATGCGACGCTTGACAAAGAGAGACTGATCGCGGGATTCCGCCAACTTAACGCAGACGGCACTGGCCGATGGACCGAGCTCGAATGGTGCGGCAACAGCACTGCCGGCGGCCAACCCAGTGGCTGGGTCCCCATCGGCCAGAACTGCGTCCTTTCAGGGCGTTTCAGGACAGTCAATGGCGAACTCTCCATGCGCCAACTTGCGCAAGGCTCAATTCAATTTACGACTCGCAAGATCGAAGCGGTGTGCAAGCTGGAAGGTGCGGGCAACGGCGAAATTGCCGGGAAACCGGTTTGCAGGCGGTGACGGCTTTGGCGCAATAGGCTGTCCGGTTTCGCGCAACAGGACGGGCTGCCGCTGATACGATGGCTGCCATCGGCCAGAAGCCGCCTTTCAAGACCTATCGAGATGCACAAAAAATCCCTGCAAGACACGATCAACGCAGCATGCGCCAAGCTCGAAGAGACGGCGGTGATGATGGGGACCAAAATCTCTTTTGACCTTGCCTCTGTGTCTGAATTGGAGGAGATTTCAGCGGCCATGAAAGAACTGGCGGGCAGCGATCAGTCGGTGCTAGACGGAGGCAGTTTCCTCATCGGTGCCTACCTTGGGGAAATCATTCGGCGCCATATCGGTGGCGAATGGACCGGAGGGACCGATGGCTACACGATGGCCGTGTCATCTGGAGCGACCGCCATCTTTCCCATAGCCCACGTTCGCAAGTTTCTCGTGGACCCAGCGGACGGGCTCGTGTTCTTCGCGCAGGCGGCCACCGCTTCACGATCACCGCTTAGGGCCCGCTAGCGTCCCTTGCAGTGGGGCAGAATCCGGCCAAATGCGGTCGTTCGCTTGGCTTTCCAGCTCAACCTGCTGAGCCTTGTCAGGCATCCGCACGTTGAACCCATTTAGCCTCCGGTACATTTATGCTAAATCACAGTAGCTTTCTAGCAATGCTCAAGGGGCGCGGCAAAGAGCGAAGACTGGTCGAAGGATCAGCAGACGTAGTCGACTGGTTGCCGATTTTCGAGTTCAACGGTCATGCGTACGGAATAAACTGCGATTCCGGTACATGGAATGGTGAGTATCGGGATCGGAAACGCATCATGCGTAGCGATGCAGTTGTAGGTTTCTATGTATTGTTGGAAAGACCCTTCCGTGACATCGCCGCCTTGGTGACTCAGGAGATTCAGCGTGCCGGACTGCCTCCGGTTGTACGCACCACCTTTCCCTTTGATGCCATCGTCATCGACGCTCTTAAAAATGGGAGTCACTGGAACCTTCTAGCTTGTAAATGGCTAGATGAAGGTTACCCGCCCAACGACAGAATAGCCTGCTTGGCACCAGGCTCTAGGTCTGTTAGGGCGTGGCACAGAGCACGACACGACGCTATCTTCGCTCCCTCTCGGGTCGACGGGGAATAGGTGCAAATGCGTCCCTGGGGTCGCTGCTACTAATGACCACGATCGGCCAGAAGCAGATGTTGAGGCCTATGCAAAAATTTAAGGTGAAGCCAATCGATGACTTGGTCGAGTCTGACTTTGTCGAGTATCCGTTTTGGGTCGGCTACTACGAACCGGATGAAATGGATTGGCTGGTGCGTTTAGGCTTCCAAAGGGACGAGGTGCAAAAGGCGATGCAGATGGTCAACTTCTCTGACGCCTATGCCTTTCCGTTGCCCAGTACGGCTGTTGGCTTGGAGTTCAACTCTCTATACGTCAGCTCAATCTTCACAACGCCTGCCGGCAGGAGACTGGTGGGGTACGTCCACGGACCCGCGTTTGGGGTCTACCTTGAAGGACGATGCCATCTCTTCAATCCGCGACTTCGCGACTTTTGGCGCGATTCGGAACGCGAGTTGCGGTCGGCATTAGGCACTGAGGCATTTCCGCTGGAGTGTGTTGGCGTGGCCGGCTCGGTGCGAACCACATTCGACGATATCCGGTAGCAGGTTCAACAGCCGCGTTGCACCTGCTGTCGCCACTGCTACGATGGCGGCCATCGGCCAGGAGCGGACATTCGGGCCATTGAAAATGAACAGACCAGCCGTCGCCGTTTCGGACCCTACGAATGACTACAAGTGAGTGTTACGAGGTCAGCAAGCCTGAACTGAATGAGCTGCTGACCTTGCTAAGTCAGTGTGGACATGTCGTCTCGTTCTTCCTCAAACCCAAGCCGACTGTACTGCCGGCGATTGATACTGCCAATCCGCTCGCCACTTTGTTCGCCTTGCCTGCATTTCAAGCTCAAGCCGCGGAGCTTGGGGCCATCGCAGTTCAGCCGTTGCGATACAGCACCCTCAACAAGTTCGAGTTTGAAGGTTCGCTGGTATCTGTGGCAGTTGCCGGTGGCTGTCATCACAATACGCGCGGAATCTCTCAGGAACACATTAGAGCCGTAGTGGCTGCCGGCCTGAATGCGGCCTTCCCACGTCCGTTCGACGACATTCACGTGTTCCGACTTGACGACGCGCGGTGGTGTCAAGCCACTGACGAGGCAACCATGTCTACGTCGTACGCTGCTTGGCAGAGTGCTCGTGGACTATGGTGGCTTCTAAGCATTGCTGACATTGATTGACTACACCTGTTGACCGTCAGACTCAGCTCGGTGTTTGGCTCGACCTGCGAGGGTGACGGGCTGCCGGGCGTGGAGTTTCTGTTTCTCGGAGTTCTGAATGTTCGCGTTGGGCCAGCGACTGCCGCTGATACCATGGCTGCCATCGGCCAAAAGCGGAAGTTCGGCACCCACTCCAGTACGAGCAGGACATGAACAATCGAACGACGGAAGCTTACGAAGCTATCGAGGGGCACCAGTTGGTGCTATCCCGCTTTGGTATGTGGCCTTCTTTTCACGACGGGGAGGTTCATCGAATCGTTCTCGACCGCACTCCCCAAAGAAGAGCGAGCACGGTGCTTCCAACCCTTGAGGTTTGGATTCGAGGCTGGACCATGACGATGTTGGAAGGGCAATACGTTCTTGCCAATGACTCAGTCGTTCACTTCCGGTTCGAGGACGTTTCCGAGTTCGAGTTGGAAGGCTTCAATCAGCAGAACGTGCTGAGTTCTCTGAATCTTTCCATTGATGCGGACTTGCTGCACGTAGAGTTCGAGCATTGCTATCAGTTTTCGGGCGAATTTCGTGCTCGCAAGGGGATGGTGATGGAGGTCACACCATTCAAGCCAGAGACAGATTTGTAAGTCTGCTTCGGGCCCAAAGCGGTCTTCCAATCCATTGAAGAGCGGCCCTTCAAGGCACTGGCGACCTCGCCATAAGCTGTGCATTCGTGCGGCTCCACGACCTGCTGCCGCATCGGTGCAAGTCAATGCAGGCCTGAGGGCTCTTGCACTCGTCGGCTGGCGAACCCGTCGGATGGCTTTCTACCGGCCACGTTTGTCCATCATCGCGATGAGGGTAGCATCGACCTCGTCCGGAGCCTGGGCCTGCCGCTGGCGAAGGCGTTCAAGCATCGTGCCAGTCGTGGCATGGCTGTCCCACGCCTGGCGGCTCCAGTCGCCGCGCAGCTTGATGTCCCAGTAGATCTCGCCCTTCGTGTTATCCACCAGCTCCCCCTCGGCATCCGGGGTCGCGCCGTGCCTCAGCAGGAGTTCGACAAGAGGCAGGCTGATCGAGCGCATCTCGGTGCCGCGACCGCACAGCAGCA
>NZ_AKJX01000036.1 GCF_000276605.1 Acidovorax sp. CF316
GGCTGCCGCTGGCGCCGCAGCCTTGGTGGCCGGGGCATCGGCAGCATGGGCTGCGCCCAGGGAGAGAAGCAGGCCCAGGGCCGTCAGGGAGAGAAGCTTTTTCATGGTGTAGTGCTCCGGTGGTAAGGGCATCCAATGCAACCCGCATCGGATTGCCCGATTACAACGTACGGGCATCGGCCGGCGCTGACATGCCGGGCAGGCTGCCAGAATTCTTTACGATCTGTTGCGCGGGCGCAGCGCCTTTGGGGGCCTGCCAGGGCCGGATTTGGTGGCGTGGGCAACACACCCCGCCAGGGCGTTCGCGGCCGGCCCCGTAAAATCCCCCGATGCTCTCTGTCAAACACGATCTGCTGGCCGCGCTCGCGGCCGAGCTGGACATCCTTTCCCCTGGCGCTGGCGCCAAGGCGGCGTTCGAATCCCCCAAGGTGGCTGCGCACGGCGACTTCGCCTGCACGGCGGCCATGCAACTGGCCAAGCCGCTCAAGCTCAACCCGCGCGCGCTGGGCGAGCAGCTCAAGGCCGCGCTGGAGGCCACGCCCGCCTTCACGCGCTGGGTGGATGCCATCGAGATCGCCGGCCCCGGCTTCCTGAACATCCGCCTCAAGTCCGCTGCCAAGCAGGAAGTGGTGCGCGAGGTGCTGTCCGCTGGCGAGCGTTTCGGCTACCAGCCCGACCGCGGTGCCAAGGTGCTGGTCGAGTTCGTCTCGGCCAACCCCACCGGGCCGCTGCACGTCGGCCATGGCCGCCAGGCCGCGCTCGGCGATGCCATCTGCAACCTGTTCGCCACGCAAGGCTGGGGCGTACACCGCGAGTTCTACTACAACGACGCGGGCGTGCAGATCCAGACCCTCACGCACAGCACCCAGTTGCGCGCCAAGGGCTTCAAGCCTGGCGACGAATGCTGGCCCACGGATTCCGAGAACCCGGCCAGCAAGGCCTTCTACAACGGCGACTACATTCAGGACATCGCCAACGACTTTCTGGCGAAGAAGACCGTCAAGGCCGACGACCGCGCGTACACCGCCAGCGGCGACGTGGACGATCTGGAGTCGATCCGCCAGTTCGCCGTGGCCTACCTGCGCAACGAGCAGGACAAGGACCTGCAGGCCTTCAACCTCAAGTTCGACGAGTATTACCTGGAGTCGAGCCTGTACACCAGCGGCCGCGTGGATGCCACGGTGGGCAAGCTCGTGGCCAATGGCAAGACCTACGAGCAGGACGGCGCCCTGTGGCTCAGGAGCACGGACTACGGCGACGACAAGGACCGGGTCATGCGCAAGCAGGACGGCAGCTACACCTACTTCGTGCCCGACGTGGCCTACCACATCGCCAAGTGGGAGCGCGGCTACACCAAGGTCGTGAACATCCAGGGCACCGACCACCACGGCACCATCGCCCGCGTGCGCGCCGGCCTGCAGGCGGCGGAAGTGGGCATTCCCCAGGGCTACCCCGACTACGTGCTGCACACCATGGTGCGCGTGGTCAAGGGCGGCGAAGAGGTCAAGATCAGCAAGCGCGCGGGCAGCTACGTGACCCTGCGCGACCTGATCGAATGGACCAGCAAGGACGCAGTGCGTTTCTTCCTGCTCAGCCGCAAGCCCGACACGGAGTACACCTTCGATGTGGACCTGGCCGTGGCGCAGAACAACGACAACCCGGTGTACTACGTGCAGTACGCGCATGCGCGCATCTGCTCGGTGCTGCGCGGCTGGGCCGAGCAGGGCGGCGGCGATGTGGCCTCGCTGCAGGGCGTGGACCTGTCGGCGCTCGAAGGCCCGCAGGCCCAGGCGCTGATGCTGCAACTGGCCAAGTACCCCGAGATGCTCACCGCCGCCGCCGAGGGCGAGGCCCCGCACGACGTCACGTTCTATCTGCGCGACCTGGCCGCCAGCTACCACAGCTATTACGATGCCGAGCGCATCCTGGTGGACGACGAAGCCGTCAAGCGTGCGCGCCTGGCCCTCGTCGCCGCCACCGCGCAGGTACTGCACAATGGCCTGGCTGTGCTGGGCGTATCGGCCCCGGCCCGAATGTAAGCAAGCAACCACTACCATGAAGAACAAGCAACTGGGCGGAACCATCATCGGCTTTATCGTGGGCGTGATCTTCGGCCTGGGGGCCGCACTGGCGGTCGCCGTCTACGTGACCAAGGTGCCCGTGCCATTCCTGAACAAGGGGGGTGCACGCGGCACCGACCAGGACGCGGCCGAAGCGCAGAAGAACAAGAACTGGGACCCGAACTCGCCGCTGTACGGCAAGAACCCGGCCCGACCACCCGCCACAGCGGCGTCGGCCCCCGCCACAGCAGGCGTGTCCCCTGCGCCTGCGCCCACCGCCTCGGCACCTGCCGTGGCCGCGGCGGACCCGCGTGCCGCCGCATCGTCGGCCAAGCCCGCCGCCGCTGCGACCACCAAGCCCGGCAGTGCTGATCCGTTGGGTGACCTGGCGGCTGCCAAGGCCGCTGCCGCGCCCGGCAACAGCGCGGACCCCTTCGACTACTTCGTGCAGGCCGGTGCCTTCCGCACCCAGGCCGATGCCGATGCCCAGCGCGCCAAGCTGGCCATGCTGGGCTGGGAGGCCCGCGTGAGCGAGCGCGAGCAGAACGGCCGCACCGTGTTCCGCGTGCGCGTCGGCCCCTTCACCAAGCGCGACGATGCCGCCCAGCTCAAGGACAAGCTCGACACCACCGGCGTCGAGTCGGCCCTGGTGCGGGTGCAGCGCTGAGCGCGGGCCGGCCTGAACTTTTTTCGGGGGCGTGGCTCACACCCCCACACCCGACCCTAGGAGAGTCATTTTGATGAAACGCCGCGAGTTTTCCCTGTCTGCCGCCTCTGCCGTGGCCGCTTCCGCCCTGGCCCTGCCCGTGGCAACCCCTGCACTCGCGCAAGCGCGCCAGTTCAAGGAGGGCAAGGACTACCGCAAGCTCGACAAGCCCGTCGCGCCCGAGGCGCCGGCCGGCAAGGTCGACGTGATCGAATTCTTCTGGTACGCCTGCCCCCATTGCAACGCCTTCGAGCCCACGCTCGAGGCCTGGATCAAGTCCGCGCCCAAGGACCTGGCGATCCGCCGCGTGCCGGTGGCCTTCAATGCCAGCTTCGTGCCGCTGCAAAAGCTGTACTTCACCCTGGAAGGCATGGGCAAGGTCGCCGACCTGCATGCCAAGGTCTTCCGCGCCATCCATGTCGAGAAGGCCAAGCTCGCCAAGGACGATGAAATCATGGCCTGGATCGCCACGCAGGGCGTGGACGTGGCCAAGTTCAAGGAAATCTACAACTCGTTCACCGTCTCCAACCAGGTGCGCCGTGCGTCGCAGCTGCAGGATGCGTATGGCGTGGAAGGCGTGCCCTCGATGGGCGTGGCCGGCCGTTTCTACACCGATGGCACCATGGCGGGCAGCATGCCGGTCGTGCTGCAGGTGGTGGAGCAACTGGTGGGCGTGGCCCGCAAAGGCTGACCGTTTCTGGACAGGACGCGGTCCTGCAGATGCCAAAAGCCCGCGGATGCGGGCTTTTTTCATGGCGTGTCGCCGCGGGTGGCTACAATGATCTGCAAGATTCGTGCCCTATGAACTACCGCATCCTCCCGATCCTCCTCCTCTCGGCCCTGGCCGTTGTCCAGACTGCGGCCCATGCCGAAAAGGCCGACCGCAACAAGCCCATGAACATCGAGGCCGATGCACTGCGCCACGATGAACTCAAGCAGACCAGCGTGTTCACCGGCCGGGTGGTCATGACCAAGGGCACCATCGTGCTGCGTGGCGCGCGTCTGGACGTGCGCCAGGACGCCGATGGCTACCAGTTCGGCGTGGTCACGGCGGAGCCGGGCAAGCGGGCCTTCTTCCGCCAGAAGCGCGACACCCTCGCCGGGGCACCCGATGAGTTCATCGAAGGCGAGAGCGAGGTCATCGAGTACGACGGCCGCGCCGACAACGTGAAGTTCATCACCCGCGCCGAGCTGCGGCGCTTCCGTGAATCCACACTGACCGACGAGATCACCGGGCAGGTCATCGTCTACAACAACCTGACCGACGTGTTCACCGTGGATGCCAAGCCGCGCGGCAGCACCAACGCCGCAGGCGATGCCCCGGCACCCGGCGGCCGCGTGCGCGCCATCCTGTCGCCCAAGGAAACTCCGGCCAGCGCCGCTGCCCCTGCCACCCCGGCACCGAGCACGACCCTGCGCCCCAGCAACAGCCTGAGCGGCGGCGCCAAGTGAGCGGGCCTGACGTGAGCACCGTCGCCGGCTCACCGGCGGAAAGCCGGCTGGAGGTGCACCACCTCGAAAAGTCCTACGGCAGCCGCAAGGTCGTCAAGGATGTGTCGCTGGTCGTGCAAAAGGGCGAGGTCGTGGGGCTCCTGGGCCCCAATGGCGCGGGCAAGACCACCTCGTTCTACATGATCGTGGGCCTGGTGCGCAGCGATGCCGGCGACATCCGCATCGATGGCCACTCGGTGGCCCACATGCCCATCCACCGGCGCTCGCGCCTGGGCCTGTCCTACCTGCCGCAGGAAGCCTCGATCTTCCGCAAGCTCACGGTCGAGGAGAACGTGCGTGCCGTGCTCGAACTGCAGCGTGGCGAGGATGGCCAGCCGCTGCCGCGCGCGGCCATCGAGGAGCGCCTCACGGCCCTGCTCACGGAGCTGCGCGTGGAGCACCTGCGCGCCTCGCCTGCGCTGGCCCTGTCCGGCGGTGAGCGCCGCCGCGTGGAGATCGCCCGCGCGCTGGCCACGCAGCCACGCTTCATCCTGCTGGACGAACCGTTTGCCGGCATCGACCCCATTGCGGTGATCGAGATCCAGCGCATCATCGGTTTTCTCAAGGCGCGCGGCATCGGCGTGCTCATCACCGACCACAACGTGCGCGAGACGCTGGGCATCTGCGACCACGCCTTCATCATCAGCGACGGCCACGTGCTGGCCCAGGGAACCCCGTCCGAAATCGTCGACAACGCCGAAGTGCGCCGGGTGTACCTGGGTGAACACTTCCGCATGTAGCAGACCGATGGACCGCACGTTCGCCATGCACCTGCCTTCGCGGCAGCCCACCGGGGCTGTGCGATGAAGCCCGGCCTGTCCCTGCGCGTATCGCAGCATCTGGCGCTCACGCCCCAGCTGCAGCAGTCCATCCGCCTGCTGCAGCTGTCCACGCTGGAGCTGGGCCAGGAGGTCGAGCAGATGCTCGACGAAAACCCCTTTCTCGAGCGCAATGCCGACGAGGCGCCGCGCGAAGAATTCGGCGTGGACACGGCCGATGCGCCCGTGCAGCCGGACGACTACAGCGCCGACGACGCGGTCTATTCCAACGCACCGGGTTCCAGCACACCGAGCGAGTCCGTCCCCGATGCACCCCAGAGTGACGCGGAACTGGGCAGCAGCGCCAGCGACGAGCCTGACTGGAGCGGCGACGGCACCGTGGACGTGTCCCCCAACGATGCCGAGTGGGGTGGCGATGCGCCGGCCCGCAACCGCAACGATGCCGAGGGCGACGAGACCGACGCCACCGAGCTGGCCCGCACCCACGAATCGCTGACCGCCTTCCTGCACCGCCAGGCGCTGTCGCTGCGCCTGTCCGAGGTGGACCGCGCGGCGCTGCGCTTCCTGATCGAATCGCTCAACGACGACGGCTACCTCGAGGAGCCGCTGGAAGAGCTGGCCATCGCCCTGGCCGGCCCTGACGACCTGGAGCAGATCGAGGAGCTGGTGCACCGCTTCACCGTGGCGCTGCGCTTGCTGCAGAGCCTGGAGCCCGTGGGCGTGGGTGCACGTGGCCTTGGTGAATGCCTCACGCTGCAGCTCACGGCCCTGGCGGCCGACGAAGACAGCGATGCCGACCCCGACACCGTGCAGACCGCGCTGCGCGTGTGCCAGCAGCCGCTGGAGATGCTGGCGCGCCGCGACATCCGCCGCCTGACGCAGCTGTGCGGCGACGGCGAGGAGCGCACGCGCGCCGCCATGGCCCTGATCGCGCGGCTGGAGCCGCGTCCGGGGCGCAAGTTCGTCGATGTGGAGCGCAACATCATCGTGCCCGACGTCATCGTGCGCAAGGCCGGGCGCGCCAATGGCCGCGACGGCCAGCACAACTTCATCGTGGCGCTGAACCCCGACGTGATGCCGCGCCTGCGCGTGCACGACATCTATGCCGGCGCCCTGCGTGGCCACAAGGGCGGCGAGGGCCACCAGGCCATGCAGCAGCGGCTGCAGGAGGCGCGCTGGTTCATCAAGAACATCCAGCAGCGCTTCGACACCATCCTGCGCGTCTCGCGCGCCATCGTCGAGCGGCAAAAGAGCTTCTTCACCCATGGCGAGCTGGCCATGCGCCCGCTGGTGCTGCGCGACATCGCCGACGAGCTGGGCCTGCACGAGTCCACCATCAGCCGCGTGACCACGGCCAAGTACATGGCCACGCCCATCGGCACCTACGAGCTCAAGTACTTCTTCGGATCGGGCCTGGGCACCGAGACCGGCGGCAATGCATCGAGCACCGCCGTGCGTGCTCTCATCAAGCAGTTCGTCGCGGCCGAAAGCCCGGCCAAGCCGCTGTCGGACAGCCAGATCGCCGAGATGCTCAAGGAGCAGGGCATCGAGTGCGCGCGCCGCACCGTGGCCAAGTACCGCGAGGCGCTCAAGATCGCGCCGGCCAACCTGCGCAAGGCGCTCTGATCAGGGCAGGCTGCGGAAGGCCCGGCTGGAGATGCTGACGGCATTGCCGTCCGGGTCCTTGGCGTTGGCGAACGCATAGCCGTTGGCCTGGTGCGTGGGGCCGAAGGCCAGGTCCTGCGCCAGCGCATGGGCCTTGAAGGCTTCCACGTCGGGCACATGAAAGCACAGCTTCACCCCCGCCTGGCCCAGCTTCACGCTCTTGGCCGCCTGGTGGATCAGGATGCAGGCCCCTCCGTTCGGGGCCTGCAGCTCGATCAGGCCTTCCACCACCTCGCCCGTGGTCGCAAAGCCGAAATGCGTGCGGTAGAAGGCCGCGCTGCGCTGCATGTCGCGCGCATAGACCATCACGGTACCGAGGACGGGGGGCTCCATCAGGGCGCTTTCGAGGCCGGTGCGCGCCGCAGCGAGCGCAGCAGCTCCAGCGCCTGGGCCGTAGGCTCCTGCGGAGCGCCGTTGACGAGCACCGTGAAGGTCACGCGCAGTTCGTTCATGCCCAGCACACCCTGGGTCAGGTGCTTGTAGCCGTCCGGCTCGGGGGCGCGATCGGTGGCCGAGAAGTAGTAGCCCGTCTTGCCCGCGGCGCCCAGGTCCTTGAGGGGCAGGTCGCTCTCGACGGCCTTGGGCTGGGCCCGGGTGGCACCGGCCTGGACCAGCCCCCGCAACTCGTCGGCGGTGGGGGGCCTGGGCGCACTGCCCACAGGCCAGATGGGCGTGATGAGCATCTGCAAGGCCTTGGCATCAGGGCCGCTGATGGCCACCGAGGGCGGCAACTCCCCGTGCGGGCGGCGGACCTGGGCGCGCCATTGCGCGGGCAGGTCGATCACCAGATCGTCGCGGCCGGGCAGGGCAACGCGCAGTTCTTCGGAGAGAACCGGCAGGCACAGGAAAAAGGCAATCGAAGCGAGGGCAGTGCGGAGCATGGAATGGAAGAGGGGGTTACGGGCGTTTCGCAAAGACGGCGTCGTAGGACTGGGCGCTGAAGCCGTTCACCCGCTGGCCATTGGTGAGCAGCACCGGCACGCCACGCGCACCAATTTGCGCAAAGGCGGCCTTGCCGGTGGGGGTGTCCACGTCGAATTCCCGGTAGGCAATGCCCTTGCCGCCCAGGTAGGCCTTGGCTGCCTTGCAGTAGCCGCACCAGGTGGCCATGTAGAGCGTGACCTCGCCCCGGGGCTGGGCGGCTGCTGTAGGGGCACCGGCGGCCGCCTGTCCGGGTGTGGCCGGTGGCAGCGGGTTGCCCGGGACCACGCTTATGGGCGGGGCCTCGAGCTTCATCGTCTTTTGCGCCGCGCCTGAAGCCGGCGGCTGGTCGCTGTAGACGACTTTTCCGCTCGCGTCCACGGATTTGTAGAGCGTCTGGGCCTGCAGCGCGCCCGTGAGCGCGGCCGCAGTCAGGGCAAGGATCAGGCGGCAGCGCAGGGTGTGCATGGGGGCTCCGGGTAAAATCGGGATCCCGGGAGCATAAAAGACTTCTGCCGCCCCGAGGCCTGCCGGGGCAATGCCTCACCCGCATGGGCCATCTGTGCCAACCGGCATGCAGCGCCTGGGGCGTCCCAGGCGCCCGGTTCGCTGCCCTTTCTCGACCCTCTGTTTCCCCGCCCCATGGCCCGCATCGTCTTCGACCTCCCCGCGCATTTCGGTTTTGCCACCGAGCTGCAGATCTACATCAGCCATGTCAACCAGGGCGGGCACCTGGACAATGCGCAGCTGCTGAGCCTGGTGTCGGAGGCGCGCGTGCGCTTTTTCCAGTCGCTCGGCTACCCCGAGGCCGATGTGGGTGGCCTGTCCACCGTGGTGGGTGACATCGTGGCGCAGTACAAGTCCGAAGGCTTCCATGGCGAGACCATGCGCGTGGAGATGGCGCCCGAGGACCTCAACCGCTACGGCTTCGACCTCGTGTTCCGCATGACCGAGAAGACCTCGGGCCGCGAAGTGGCACGCGGCAAGGTCGGCATCGTCTTCATCGGCCGCAGCGACCGCAAGGTGGCGCCCATTCCCGAATCCATCCGCCAGTTGCTGCTGGCGCGCGCATCCTCCAGCACCGCTACTGCGTAAGCGCGTATCCTGTCGCCCAGTGCCATGAACCAACTCCAACTTTTTCTCCCCTGCGCCGCCGGTGTCGAGGGTTACCTCGCCGACGAGGTGCACGCCATCACCGGCCTCACGGGCCAGGACCTCCTCATGGGCCGGGGCGGCGTGCTGCTGCGCGCCTCGTGGCGCCAGGCGCTGCTGCTCAACCTGCACAGCCGCCTGGCGCAGCGCGTGCTGGTGCAGCTGGCGCACCGGCCCTACCGCTCCGAGAACGACCTCTATGGCATTGCCAGCGAGGTGGCCTGGGAGATCTGGTTCACCACGCGCCAGACATTCAAGGTGGAGGTCACGGCCCAGCACAGCCCGCTGCAGAGCCTGAACTTTGCCGGCCTGCGCGTGAAGGACGCGGTGGCCGACCGCTTCCGTGCCAAGACCGGCGTTCGCCCCGACGTGAACACCCAGTGGCCCGACGTGCGCATCCACCTGCACCTGACCACCGAAGAAGCCACGGTCTACATCGACACCTCGGGCGAGCCGCTGTTCAAGCGCGGCTGGCGTGAGGACAAGGGCGACGCCCCGCTCAAGGAAACCCTGGCCGCCGCGATGATCGCGGCCAGCGGCTGGGACCCGCTGGGCGATGACCCCGTGCCGCTGTACGACCCCTGCTGCGGCAGCGGCACCATCGCCATCGAGGCGGCGCAGATCGCCTGCCGCATCCCGGCCGGCATGCTGCGCCGCTTTGCCTTCGAAAAGCTGCTGCCCTTCCAGGGGCACGTGTGGTCGGCGATTCAGGCCGAGGCCGAGAGCGCGATCCGCCCAAGCCCCGTGCCCATCTTCGGCAGCGACGTGGCCCACCGCATGGTCGATTTTGCGCAGCGCAATGCCGAGCGTGCCGGCGTGGCCGATGCCGTGCAGCTGCGCGGCGGCGACGCCCTGCAGCGCATGCCGCCCAGCGAGCAGCCTGGCGTCATGCTGCTCAACCCGCCCTATGGCGAGCGCATTGCCGCCGCCGGCTCGGCCGGCCAGAACGCCAACGAGCGCGCCGCCGAACGGGCCCTGGGCGCCAGCGTGGGCCGCGAGGCCGCGCACACTGACGACGGCGGCGAGTTCTTCAGCCAGCTGGCCACCCACTGGAAGAAGAACTATGCGGGCTGGACGGCCTGGATGCTGACCCCCGACCTCAAGTTGCCCGGCAAGATGCGCCTGAAGGAGTCGCGCCGCGTGCCCATGTGGAACGGCCCCATCGAGTGCCGCATGTTCCGCTTCGACATGATCAAGGGATCGGTGCGCGCCAAGCCATCGTCCGAGGCACCACAGAACGGTCCGCGCGATGCGGGTTGAGCTGGCGCTGCCGGCCCAGGCGCCGGCAGGCGAACCTGCGCGCCCCGTGGTGGTGGACACCAACGTCGCGCTCGACCTGCTGATCTTCTCCGACCCCGCGACCGTGCCGCTGCGCCAGTTGCTGGCCGAAGGGCGCCTGGACTGGATCGCCACGCAGGTCATGCGCGACGAACTCGAGCGTGTGCTGGCCTACCCGCACATCGTGGGCCGCATGGACTACTACCGCGTGGACGCAGCGCAGGTGCTTGCCGCCTTTGACGCCCAGGCGCGCCTGGTGGATATCGCCCCCCGTGTGGCCTATGTCTGCAAGGACACCGACGACCAGAAGTTCGTCGACCTGGCGGCGGCGCACCGCGCCATCCTGCTCAGCAAGGACAAGGCCGTGATCTGCATGCGCAAGCGCCTGCTCACGCTGGATGCGCATGTGGCGACGGCACTGGTGCTGGAGATGGCGGGCGAACCCACCTCCGCCGACGCCTGAATCCCCTCGTCAGCGGTCGAAGCTGAAATCGCCCGCCGCGTGCACCTGCCACGCACCCTCGCCCTTGAGTTCGAGCACATGCGTGTGGTGCTTGAGCACGGCCGGGCGGTGGGCAATGCTGATGAGCGTGGTGCCGCTGGCGCGCAGGCGTTCGTAGAGCGCCGCCTCGTTGGCGCTGTCCAGTGCGCTGGTGGCCTCGTCCAGGATCACGATGCGCGGTGCGCGCGCCAGCACCCGGGCAAAGGCCAGGCGCTGCTGCTCGCCGATGGACAGCTGCTTTTCCCAATCGTGCGAGGCATCGAGCCCGCCCACGCGCTCGGCCAGCGATTCGAGTTGCACTTCCTGCAACAGCTCCAGCAAACGTTCATCCGACAGATCGGTCTCTTTCATGGGGTAGATGATCTGACTGCGCAGCGTGCCCATCTGCATGTACGGGCGCTGGGGCAGAAAGAACACGTCCTCCATCGGCGGGTGCTGCACGGCGCCGCTGCCGGTGCGCCACAGGCCCGCTATCGCACGCAGCAGCGAGCTCTTGCCGCAGCCGCTGGGCCCGGTGATGAGCAAGGCATCCCCGGACTGCAGCTGCAGCGACAGGTCCTGCACCAGCAGGCGGCCGAATTGGGGCGTGTAGAGCGTGAGCCCCTCGATGGCCATGGCTTCGCCGATGCGCGTGGCGATCTGCGGCGCGGGCTCTGCGGGGGGCTCTTGCGGACTGCCGGTGCGCGGTGCGACGGCAGGTTCGGCCCAGGGGGTGGGCGCGGCAGGCGTCTTGAGGACCATCTGCGACAGCGCGTGCAGGCGGTCGATGCCGGCCACGAAGCGGCTCAGGCTCTCGAAGTTGTCCACGATCAGCGACACGGCGCCGAGCACTGCCGCAAAGGCACCCGCCGCCTGGATGGCGCGCCCCACCTCGAGCTCGCCCGAAAGCACCCCATTGGCCAGGATGATGCTCGGCAGCACCAGCGTGAGCTGGCTGAACGAGCGCTGGAACAGGTTGAGTGAACGCTGCTTCTTGATGAGCCGAGCGTAGTTGGTGAACGCGGCTTCGAAGCGGTGGTCTATCTGTGCGCGCTCCTGGGGCTCGCCGCGGTAGAAGGCGATGGACTCGGCGTTCTCGCGCAGCCGCATCAGCCCGAAGCGAAAGTCCGCCTCGCGCCGGATCTGCCAGAAATTGAGCCGGATCAGCGGCGCGCCGAACAGGTACAGTGCGCCGAAGGTGCCCAGCAGCGCATACACCGCGAGGAAGGCCACCAGCACCTTGGAAATGGACCACAGCACCGCGCTGAACGCCACCAGCTGCATGAGCGAGCCCAGGAAGATCAGCAGGAAGTGCGTGGACCGCCCGGTGAAGGTGTTGATGTCCTCGCTGATGCGCTGATCGGGGTTGTCGATGTCGCTGCCGGTACCCAGCTCGTAGTACTTGCGCTCGCCCAGGTAGCCATCCAGGAAGCGGTGCGTGAGCCAGCGCCGCCAGTGGTTGGAGAACGCATCGCGCATGTAGTAGTAGAAGGCGTACACCGGCACCGCGAAGGCCAGCACGATGAGGCTGGCGCGCACCGCACCCCAGAAGCGGTCGGCCTGCTTGGCGGCCAGGGCCGAAGTCATCTCGCCGGTCTTGTCGATCAGCATCACGGCCAGCTGCGTCTCGCAGACCATCAGGCCGATGAGCAGCGCGAGCAGGCCCCAGGCAGTTCTCTTCTTGTCACCCATCCAGTAGGGACGGGCCACGCTCATGAACTGTTTCCATGCCGAGAGGGACAGGGTGGGAGGGCGGCGGCGACGGGGCTTCTGCGCGGCCGGTGGAGGGGAGGCGGGCGCGGTGGGTGCTGGCAGGGTGGCGGCAGGGGTAGGCATGGACAAAGGCTGAAAAGGGAAGCGGAAACGGGAGCACCGCTTTCACGATAGGCGGCCCATCCCCGCCCGCTTGTCAGCCAATGCCTACGGACCGCTAAGGACGGGCCCGCGTTGCGCGCTGCCCCTGCCCGCGGCCCTGATCAGGGCCGCAGCAGGTCGTACGCCGCGCGCACGCGCTGCATGTCGCGGCCGAGCCGGCGGCTTTGCGGCAGGTGGCGCATCCAGGCCATGCGCCGGATGCTGGTGGCCATCACGGCCTGCAGCTCGGGGCTGCCGGCGGACACCCAGGCGGTCCACATCGCGCGGGCATCGTCGAGCGCACCCACCAGGCGCAGGTAGATGGCGGTGGAATGCGCGTAGCACAGCGCATCGCGGGCATGGCACACGGGCAGCGGCAGCACGGCCGCCGGGTCGTCCTCGAAGTCGATGTAGCCCACCACGCCATCGGGGCAGCGCACCAGGTTGCGCGCAAAGGCCTGGCTCAGGCAGGTACCGCTGGCGTGCACCTGCGCAATGGCCGCCAGGCCCTGCTGCCACAGCGCCAGCACGGCGGCAGGGCCGGCGGACACGGCATGGTCGATCTCGTTGCCCAGCGAGGGGGTGTGCTGCGCGGGACGGCCCAGGTGGCGCATCAGGAAGCCATCGTCCTGCGCGGCCAGCACGGTCGGCACGCGCAGGCCCCGCGCCTGCAGGTCGCGCAGGCGCCGCACCTCGGTGGCAATGGCGGCGCGCCCGCCGGTGTTGGGCACGGGGCGCAGCACCTCCAGCCGCAGCAGGGCGGCCAGCACCGCCATAGCACGGTAGCGGCCGGTGCCCAGGGGCGCGCCCTCCTTCTTGAGCCACACCTGCTCATCACCGAGCCGGTAGCTGGCCACGTTGAACTGCTGCTGCGCAAGCTGCTGGCGCAGGTAGCCTGCGTAGTCGATGGTGTTGCCGCCCGGGGTCGTGTCAGGAACCTTGCCTGTGTCCATCGTCATACGGCGGCATTGGCGGGCAGGTCGCCGACGGCAGCCACGGCTGCGTGGGCCACCTCCACATGGTGGGGCACCGAAGGCTCCAGTGCCGGTTCGCTGGCCGCGAAGCTGTGCGCGCTGGCCAGGGGCCAGTACAGGCGAAAGACATTGTGCTGCGCATCGAGCGGGCCCAGCAAGGCGCCGGGCTGCATGCGCGTGATCAGGTTGGACAGGAGGCGCACCTCCGTATCGCTGATGCGGCGCACGATGTGGTGGGCCGTGATGTCCTTGGGGTGCTGCAGGCCGGCGGCCTGTACGAGTTCCTGCAGCGCATGCAGGGTGCTGCGGTGGAACTGCGCCACGCGCGAGGCCTTGTCGGGCACCACCAGGGCCTGCTGGCGCTGCGCGTCCTGCGTGGTCACCCCCGTGGGGCAGTGGCCAGTATGGCAGCTCTGCGCCTGGATGCAGCCCAGCGCCATCATGAAGCCGCGCCCGGCATTGCACCAGTCGGCGCCCAGCGCCATCATGCGCGCGATGTCGAAGGCGGTGATCACCTTGCCCGCGCAGCCGATGCGCACGCGCTCGCGCAGGTTCACGCCGACCAGGGTGTTGTGCACCAGCAGCAGGCCCTCCTGCAGCGGCGCGCCCACATGGTCGCTGAACTCCACGGGGGCGGCGCCCGTGCCCCCCTCGGCCCCGTCGACCACGATGAAGTCGGGCGTGATGCCGGTGATCAGCATGGCCTTGACGATGGCGAACCACTCCCAGGGGTGGCCCAGGCAGAACTTGAAGCCCGTGGGCTTGCCGCCCGAGAGCTCACGCAGGCGGGCGATGAACTGCATCATCTCCACCGGGGTGGAAAACGCGCTGTGGCGCGAGGGCGAAATGCAGTCCTTGCCCACCGGTACGCCGCGCGCGGCGGCAATCTCGATGGTGACCTTGGCCCCCGGCAGCACGCCGCCATGGCCCGGCTTGGCGCCCTGGCTGAGCTTGAGCTCGATCATCTTCACCTGCGGGTCCTGCGCATTGGTGGCAAAGCGCTCGGGGCTGAAGCTGCCATCGTCGTTGCGGCAGCCGAAGTAGCCCGAACCGATCTCCCAGATCAGGTCGCCGCCGTGCACGCGATGGTGCTGCGAAATGGATCCCTCACCCGTGTCGTGGGCGAAGCCGCCGAGCTGCGCCCCCTTGTTGAGCGCCAGCACCGCGTTGGCCGACAGCGCGCCGAAGCTCATGGCCGAGATGTTGAACACGCTGGCATGGTAGGGCTGGGTGCAGGGCGACACGGAGGGGGACGGCGCGCCGGGGCTGCCGCCGATCCAGGCCCGGAAATCATGCGACGCGAGGTGCGTGGGCGCCATCGAATGGTTGACCCACTCGTAGCCCTGGGCCCCTACGTCCAGGTGCGTGCCGAAGGGCCGGTTGTCGGGCTCGCCCTTGGCGCGCTGGTAGACCAGCGAGCGCTGGGCGCGCGAGAAGGGCGCCGCCTCGCTGTCGCTCTCGATGAAGTACTGGCGCACCTCGGGGCGCACGTACTCGAGCATGAAGCGGATATGCCCGATGACCGGGTAGTTGCGCAGGATGGCGTGGCGCGTCTGGCGCACGTCGTAGACGCCCACGGCCACCAGGCCCCCGAAAACCAGCACCAGCGGCAGGCCCACACCGAACACCACCAGGGCGAACAGCGCCAGCAGCAGGCCCAGCACGCACAGTGCAAAGGCCGTGTAGCGCACCGGGTACAGGGAATTGAGTTGGTGGAGCATCGCTTGTCCTGGTTCTTTGGGGGGCGCGGCGGGAGGGCTACACTGGCCGCCTTTGCGCGGGTGGCGTTGCCGCCCCCCGCACTGTGCCCCGGTGCTGCGCTCGGGCGCAGTCCTTGCGCATCATAAAAGTAAAACTTTGATTCCAGCAGCCCGACCACGGAGCCCCGCCATGACCGACCCCATCGAAACGCCCGAAACCGATCCCGAAACCCCCGCCCTGGCTGCTGCCCTGGGGCCCGACGAGCTCGAAGAGATCGACAACCTCCTCGACGACCTGCGCTCGCGCGGCGACGAGATTCCCCAATGGGAGTTCTGCGACGGCTTCCTGACCGCCGTCATCTGCAACCGCCGCCCCATCGCGCCGGCCGAGTACCTGCCCATGCTGCTGGGCGATGGCGCCGAGCTCGAAGTGGCCGAGGGCGAGCCCCTGCCCCTGCTGCCGGCCTTTGCCGATGCGGCCCAGCAGGCGCGCTTCCTGGAGTTGTGGACACGCCGCTGGGACGAGGTGGTGCGCCAGCTCGATGCCAAGGTCGACCGTCTGGACGACGACCAGACCTTCCAGCCCGAGGCCATGGACATGCGTGGCGCGGTGGCCAGCCTGACCGAGGAGCAGCGTGCCGAGATGGATTCCGAGGAGCAGGACATCCCCTCGTTCGGCCAGGTCTGGGCCCTGGGTTTCATGTTCGCGGTGGAGAACTGGCCCGAGGACTGGGCGGCCCCGCGCGACAAGGAGGCCGCCCAGTGGATCAACGACGCGCTGGACAGCATCGTCGCCCTGACCGAAGACGACACCGGCAAGCCCGAAGTCTGCATGTTCGACGAGAACGGCCCGCCCAGCACCAGCCAGGCCCGGGTGGAGGCTTTCGGCGAGGCCATCTGGGCCGTGTACGACCTGCGCCAGGTCTGGAAGAGCCTGGGCCCGCGCGTGGAAACCCTGCGCAAGGCGCCCGAGCCCGGCCGCAACGACCCCTGCCACTGCGGCAGCGGCAAGAAGTACAAGAAGTGCCACGGCGCCAGCTGATCGGCAGTTGAGCCCTTTCCCGGTGGCGCACACGGTTGCGGTGCGCCACTTCCACGGGCGCAGCGCCCGTGGGTGTGTTGCCTGCTTTCTCTCCCCCATCCCCGTTGACCCGGCGCGCCTGCGGCGTGCGGCTGTCCCATGAACGCCTCCACCCTGTCCCGCCTGCGCGCCGAATGGGCACCGGTCAGCATTCCGCGCGAACTGCTGGCCGGTGCCGTCGCCACCTTTGCGCTGATCCCCGAGGTCATCGCCTTTTCCTTCGTCGCCGGGGTGGACCCTTCGGTGGGGCTCTTCGCCTCCTTCGTCATCAGCCTGGTGATCGCCTTCGTGGGCGGGCGGCCGGCCATGGTCTCGGCGGCGGCGGGCTCCGTGGCCCTGGTGGCGGCGCCGCTGGTCCAGTCGCATGGGCTGCAGTACCTGCTGGCTGCCGGCGTCCTGGCAGGCCTGGTGCAACTGGCTTTCGGGCTGTTGCGCATGGGGGTGCTGGTGCGTTTCGTCTCCAGCTCGGTGCGTACCGGGTTCGTCAACGCGCTGGCCATCCTGATCTTCTCGGCGCAGTTGCCGCACCTTGCCGGCGCGGGCGCGGCCACCTGGGCCATGCTGGCCCTGGGGCTGGCCGTCATCTACGGGCTGCCCGCCCTGGGCCAGCGCCTGGGCTGGCGCGCGCTCACGGCGATTCCCTCGCCGCTGATCTGCGTGGTGCTGCTCACGCTGCTGGCCTCGGGCATGGGACTTTCGTTGCCCACGGTGGCAGACCTGGGACGCCTGCCCGATGCACTGCCCCTGCTCGGCCTGCCCGAGGTGCCCGTAACCCTGGAGACGCTGCGCATCATCGCGCTGCCTGCGCTGGCGATCGCCATGGTGGGGTTGCTCGAATCGGTGCTGACCGCCGCCGTGGTGGATGAGATGACCGACACCCCGAGCTCGAAGAACCGCGAGTGCGCGGGCCTGGGGGTGGCCAACATCGCAGCCAGCCTGTTCGGCGGCATTGCCGGCTGCGGCATGATTGGCCAGGCCGTGGGCAACGTGAGGTACGGCGGTCGCGGTCGCCTGTCCACCCTGTTCGCGGGCGTGTTCCTGCTGATCCTGATGGTGGTGCTCAAGCCCTGGGTGTCGCAGGTTCCGGTGATCGCCCTGGTGGCCATCATGGTCATGGTGTCGGCCTCCACCTTCGACTGGAAGTCGCTCGGCACCCTGGTGCGCCACCCGCGCCTGTCCAGCGCCGTGGTCCTGGCGACCGTGGTGGTGACCCTCTTCACGCACAACCTGGCGGCCGGCGTGGCTGCGGGGGTGCTGCTCAGCGGCGTGTTCTTTGCCTTCAAGGTCGCGCGCATGCTCACGGTGCGCTGCGTGGACGATGAGGCCGGCGGCCTGCGCACCTGGCAAGTCACGGGCCAGGTGTTCTTCGCCTCGGCCGATGCCTTCATCGATGCCTTCGACATCCTGGGCGCCGAAGGCCGGCGCGTGCGCATCGACGTCTCGGGTGCGCATTTCTGGGACGTCACCGCCGTGGCAGCGCTTGACAAGGTGGTGCAGCGCCTGCGGCACCACGGCTGCACGGTGGAGGTGCTGGGGCTCAACCAGGCCAGTGCGTTGCTGATCGACCGGCTGGGCAACCCGCCCGCCGCCGGAGACTGAGCCGCTCAGCCTTTCAGGCCACCGCGGGCTCGTGCATGCGCATGGGGGGCCGGTCGGCGGTCTCCCGCTGGCCCAGCACGTCCAGGCCATGTGCATAGCCCTGCTGCACGATCTGCTCGAAGCGGTTCCACTGCAGCATGCCCACGCGGTCCATGGGCGGGTTGAAGTACAGGTCCGTGAGCTGCTGCGACTGGCGCTGGCGCGACATGCTGTACAGGATGGTCACGTTCATCAGGTAGCTGGCCAGGGAGGGCAGCTTGTAGCGGCGCTGCGCGCGCGGGCGCAGTTTGTCGCGCAGCAGCGCCCAGCTGCTGGGCACGTCGTCCAGGTCGATGCGCCGGGGCTTGCGGAAGTTCAGGTCCACGCCGATCACGGTGCCCACGCCGCGCATGCCGCGCATCACGTCCACGGGGAAGTTGTTGAACGTGCCGCCGTCGCACAGCAGGTCGCCCTCGTGCACCACGGGGGGCAGCGCACCGGGGATGGAGATGCTGGCCAGCAGCGACTTGACCAGGCTGCCGTGGCGCACCACCTGCTCGCAGGCGCGCGAGTAGTTGGTGGCCACGCAGTAGTAGTTCTTCCACAGGTCCTCGACCCGGGCCGGAAAGCCCACCAGCCGGCCCACGGCCTCATCGAGGATCTGGCGCAGGCGCCGGCCCTTGATCAGCGAGAGCATGGGCAGCAGGTTGAAGTCGCCCGTGGGGTTGGTGCGAAAGGCCTCGCGCGCATTGGCCATCACCGCGTCCAGCGGCTGGTCCGAGGCCACATACGCCGCCATCACCGAGCCGATGCTGGTGCCGCCCACGCAGTCGATCTCCACGCCCTGTTCCAGCAGCGCGCGGTACACGCCCAGGTGCGCAAAGCCGCGCGCACCGCCGCCGGCCAGCACCAGGCCCACGGCCGTGCGGCTCTGGATGCGGGCCAGGCGGGCCATGTCGCGCTCCAGCGCCGGGCGCACGTGCACATGGTCGGACACCGCGCGGCGCGCCAACCACTGCTCGGTGCGGCGCGGGCAGCGGGTGTCGGCCGGGTGCAGCAGCACCAGGATCTCGGCCGCCTCGGTCAGTGGCGCGCGCTGGGCCAGGCACTGCGCCTCGATGGGGTGGATGGCGGGCTCGGCCGATGCGTCGGCGAGCAGCAGCAATTCATCGCAGTGGCGGCTCACGCGGCGCGTCCAGGGCGTGGGCTCGGCATCGGCCAGCAGCAGCACGAACTCGTTGCGCGCCTCGATCTCGTCGAGCAGCATGGCAATACGCCGGTTGGCCGAGGCATCGGCCCCTTCGCGCTGGGCGATGCCGGGGTCCTGCAGCTCGCGGTCCACCGTGGCGGAATCCACCACGCGCACCTTGCCCGGCGCGCCGAGCTGGCGCGCGAGCTTCACCGCAAACCCCTGCAGGTCCACGCCCGCGCTGATGGGCAACAGGCCCATGGCCACGGGGCGCTCCATCACCGGATTGGCCGAGCGCGACTGCAGCCGTTCGATGATCTGGCGCGTGAGCGCGATCGACACCTGGGCACTGCCCGCCAGCAGGTTCTTGAACACCGGTTTGGTCAGCCGCACCAGCACCGAGTCGCGCACGGCGACCACGGTGGCGGCACGCGGCGCATCGGTGAACAGGCTGATCTCGCCGATGGCCTGGCCACGGCCCATGTCGGCTACGCGGCGCTGGCAGCCATCGTCGCCGCGCACATAGGCGCGCAGGCGGCCGCTCACGGTGAGGTACATGGACTCGCCGGGGTCGCCCTGGTTCATCAGCGTGCCCCCGCCAGGGATCTCCACCCACTCCATGTGGGAGCGCAGCAGTTCCAGCGCCTCGGGCGCCATGCCCTGCAGGAAGCTGCGCAGGTGTTCCATCAGGAGCTGGTTCTGGGTGGCGGTGAAAGGCGACATGGCGGCAGCAACGGGCAGATCGGGCGGCTCCATGCAGTAGCGGGCGCGGGACCGAAGGGGTTCCAGGTGGCCGCAGGCGCCCGGCCGGGAGGGCCTGCCCGCAGCATGCGAAGCCGCGAATTCTAGGGACGCACCAGCGCAGCGCCCCACCCCGCCCGGGTAGCGGGCGCGGGTGGCGTGAACAAATGCACGCTCTGCGTTCCGAATCTCTTGGCGATCTCCTGCGCGATCGCCAAGAGGCTCTTACTTCTTTTCCTGCGCCAGGAATTTCGCCAGGTTGCCAGCCGCCGTGCTGCGCACCTTGCGCTTGAGCGAGGGCGACCAGCCCAGCAGCAGGCCGGGCGTGCCCAGGGCCTGGCGCGACCAGCGCCAGAAATTGAAGCGGTCGCGGTGCGTGGCGATCAGGCCTTCGGGCGTGAAGGTGAACGCGCCGTCGATGATGTTGTGCACCTTGCGCCCCGTGGCGCTGAAGAGGTAGTGCGCCTCCCAGTGGGCGCGTCCGCTCTTGTCATCGGCCTCGATGCCGCTCGACTCGAGTTTCCAGTGCTCCCGGCCATTTTTGCTGGTGGCCGTGGCGAGCATGCGCCACATGCCGCCGATCTGCTCGCGCCCCTTGAGCGAGAACGCCTCATCGTCGAAGCTCGCGTCGGGCGCGTAACAGGCCTGCATGGTGGCATGGTCGAGCTGGCCGAAGGCGGTGTAGAAGCGCTGCAGGGTCTGGGCGTTAGGGTGCATGGATGGAGGCTCCGGTAGGTGCGGGGCGGGCATGTGGGCCCGGGCGGAAGATGCTACACCGGGGCCGTGCCGGCCTGCTGGCGCCTGGGCGACCCGGTGTGCGCCTCAACCCAGGTAGCCATGCAGCCGCTGCAGCGCGTGCGCCACGGTGGCCTGGCGCACGGCGGCACGGTCGCCCGGGAAGCGCTGCAGCTCGGTGTGCACGGCGCCGTCCACGGCCCAGCCGAACCACACCGTGCCCACCGGCTTGGCCGGGCTGCCGCCCGTGGGGCCAGCCACGCCGGTGACGGCCACGCCTACCTGCGCGCGCGAACGTGCCACCGCGCCCGCGGCCATGGCGCGTGCCACCGGCTCGCTCACTGCACCGTGGGCTTCGATCAGTGCCTGCGGCACGCCCAGCAATTCGGCCTTGGCCTCGTTGGAGTAGCTCACGAAGCCGCGTTCGAACCACTGGCTCGACCCCGACAGGTCGGTGCAGGCCGCTGCGATCATGCCGCCCGTGCAGCTCTCGGCCGTGGCCAGCATCTGCCCGCGCGCGAGCAGTCTGGCCGCGATGTCGGCCAGCAGCCGGGTCTGGTTTGCCGGATCATCGCTCATGCCCAGAACCTCCACAGCGCAATCACCAGCAGCGTGCAGAAGGCCGCCACGAAGTCGTCCCACAGGATGCCCCAGCCACCGCGCCAGCCAAAGCCCTTGAACAGGCCATCGGCCCAGGCCACGGGGCCCGGCTTGGCGGCATCGAAGAAGCGGAACAGCGCAAACGCCACCAGTTGCCCCCACCAGCCCATGGGCATGGCCAGCCACAGCACCAGCCAGAAGGCCACCACCTCGTCCCAGACGATGCTGCCGGGATCGGCCACGCCCAGGTTGCGCGCGGCCACCGTGCAGGCCCACCAGCCTACCACCGTGCTGGCGGCGATCAGGAGGCCCATGTGCAGGGGGCTCAGCCATTGCTGCAGCGCCAGAAAAGCCAGCCAGGCCCAGAGCGTGCCCACGGTGCCGGGGGCGATGCGCGACAGCCCCGCGCCAAAGCCCAGCGCAATGCAGTGGGCCGGGTGCGAGAGCATGAATCTGGCAGTGGCGCGGCGCGGCGCAGCGGGCGGCGCTGAAGAAGGGGATAGGGGGTCCATGGCGGAGCTCATTGCCGCTCCTGCAATTGGATGTCCTTGGCGTAGCGGATCGTGTGCTCGGCGCTGAACTGCGCCGTGGCGCCTGCCGCCAGGGGCTGCTGCCAGGCCACCGTGCCCGGCGTGCGGTTGAAGGCCATCTCGGCGGGCTGCGGCTGGTAGCGCGACTCGACTTCGATCTTCTCGTTGCGCGAGACCGGGGCGGCGTGCAGCACCTGCAGGGTGATGCCGGTCCGGTGGCGGTTTTCCACGCTGTAGGCGCGGCGCGTGCGGCGCTCGGTGCGCGCACCGGTGAAGCCCGTGGCGCTGGTCAGGTCCTGCGGTGCCTCGGCGCGCACGGTGACCAGGTCGTCCTTGCCGAACGACAGGCTGGTGCTGCCCGCGGGCGCGGTGCCGGGTGCGCCGAAGTCCAGCCGCCCGGTGCCCACGAAGGCGCCGTCGCGGTACAGCCCCACGGCGCCTGCAGGCCATACGCCGGGCGGGGTGGCGACCTCGGCCACCAGGTAGGCGACATCCTCCACCGCCGGCGCCGTGCGCGTGAGCAGCGTGGCCGCCGCGCTGTGGCTGCCCAGCGCCAGCGTCACGCGCTGGCCGCTCGAGGGCACGGTGATGCGCTGGGGCACGGCGAACTCGGTGGCAAAGCCCTTGTCGGTGGTGCTCACCTCGAAGCTGGGCATGGCCTCTTCGGCCATGCCCAGGGCCCGGGCCACGGGGGCCGGTGGCGCGGCCGCCATCATCGCGGGAGCGGGCGTCGGCATGGGCTGCGGTGGCGGCGCCACATCCAGCGTCCACGGGCGCGGCAGGCGGCCCTGGGTGGCGCGCCCGGGCTGGCCGGTGGAGAGGACGAGTTGCACGTTGCTCCAGTCCTCGCCGCTGCTCTGTGCCACCAGGGCCTGGCGATCAAGCAGCACGGTGGCCTTGGCCGGATCCAGTGCGGCGCGGTAGGTCGGTTGCCAGCCCGGGCCACGCACCTGGTAGGACAGGCGCAGCTCGCCCTCGCGCTCGGCCGCGAGGTTGATGCTGACCGACACCACGCGCGCACGCTGGCTGGCCAGGCGGTTGCGCTCGGCTACCAGGGGTTTGAGGGCGAGCTCCAGCGCCTCCTGCTTGCGCTTGAGCTGGTGCGTGCGCGCCAGCGCGTCTTGGCCCGACTTGCGCAGCACCTCGGCCATGGCGGTGATCTGTGCCGGCGTGGGGCCCTGCCCCCGGCCGCCGGGCGCATCGTCGCCCACGGTGCGGCCACCGGCCACGCCCTTGAGGTAGCTGTCCACCAGGTCCAGCGCACCGGTTTCGGCCTTCACGCCGGCGATCTGGTCTTCCAGCTCGCGGATGCGGCCGTCCAGCGGGCTGGCACAGGCGGGGGCCACGTCTCGGTCTTCGGTGAGCACATTGAATTCGCCCACGCGCACGCTGGCATCGGCATGGATCTGCAGGCTCTGCGCGTCCAGCGAGGCGGGCAGGCAGGTGAAGCTGAAGCTGCGCGCGCCCGCGGCCACCTTGGCCACGCGCTCCACGGTGGCGGTGCCGGAGTAGACGGTCACGCGCGCGATGCGCGAGCTGGTGTCCTGCGCGAGCGCACTACCGGCTGTGCCCAGCAGCAGGCTGGCGCAGAGGATGGTGGTAAGGCGGGTCATTCTGGTGGAAGGGTTCAACAGATCCTCCTGTATGGGGGCGCCGATGGCCAGGGCGCGGATTCCCGTGTTTGTATCCCAAATGCTGCCAGCCATCGGCAGGCGTGGGGCAAGCGGGGCCGCTGCCGCACCGACCTTGGTGGATTCATGGGATTGTCACGCAGCCTTCATATGCTGAAAAAGTCTTCCATTCTCACTCCAACAACCATGAAGCATTTTGTTCCCCGTGCCCTGTCCATCGCCGCCCTGGGTCTGGGCATGGTCGCCTGTGGCGGCTCCGATGACGGGTTCCAGTTTCCGGGTGCCAGCGGTACCAGCCTGCCATACGAGGTGATCGGCAAAGTGGCCAACGCCGAAAAGACCGAGCTGCGCAACGGCAGCTACGGCTCCTCCCTGGCCCCGCATCCGACGCTGGAAGGCCACTTCTACGGCCTGAGCGACCGCGGCCCGAACGCTGCCACCGAGCCGACGCGCACACCCTCGGGCATCATCTTCATCACTCCGGAATACACGCCGCGCATCGGCCTGTTCAAGCTCACCCCCGCGGGCAAGGCCGAGCTGGTGAGCACCATCCTGCTCAAGGACCCCAAGGGCCGCCCGATCACCGGCCTGCCCAACAGCAAGTTCGGCGGCACGGGCGAGACGCCCTACAACCTGGACGGCAGCGTTGTCTCGCTGGACCCCGATGGTGACGGCGTCAAGGGTTTCGATGAAAGCGGCCTGGATTCCGAGGGCCTCGTGGCCCTGAAGGACGGCACGTTCTGGATCAGCGACGAGTACGGCCCGCACATCGTTCATTTCGACGCCACGGGCAAGGAGATCGAGCGCATCAACCCCTTTGCGGCCGACCCGCGCAACAAGGCCAGCCGCACCTTGCCGGCCGAGCTGTCCACGCGCTGGCCCAACCGCGGCATGGAAGGTCTGACCATCACCCCCGACGGCAAGACGCTGGTGGGCATGATGCAGTCCAACCTGTACAACCCGAGCAGTGCGGTCGGCAGCATCAACCTGGTGCGCATCGTCACGGTGAACATCGAGACCGGCGCCACGGCCCAGTACCTGTACCGCCAGGACGCAGCGGGCCTGGCCAACTCCGAGATCGTGGCCCTCTCCGCCACCAGCTTCCTCGTGGTCGAGCGCGACACCAAGTTCTACGGCATCGACACGGGCGTGGTGCGCAAGAACATCTACAAGATCGACCTCGGCCAGGCGACCAACGTGGACCGCTCCAACGCCGCCCTGCGCAGCGCCAACGCCTCGCTCACGGTGAATGCCGCCAACGGCCTGCTGGTGGACGGCAAGACGCTGGAGCTGGTGGTCAAGGACGGCGGCACCGCCGACAACTACGCGCCGGGCTGGGCGCAACTGGCCGCGCTGGGCATCCGGCCCGTCGCCAAGACCCTGGCCTACGATGCCATCGCCTCGCAGAAGTACCCGCACGACAAGCTCGAAGGCATGTGGGTCATCGACGCGAACCGCCTGGCCATCCTCAACGATGCCGACTTCGTGATCGCCCCGGACAACCTGGGCGGCATCAAGCAGAAGTACCTGTACGACGGCAAGGCCGACAGCAACATGCTGTACGTGGTCAAGCCCATCGCACCGTTGTATTGACCGCGCTTCAGCGCGGGCCGTACACGGGCAGGGCCTGGCCCTGCTCGTAGGCACCCATGTCGGGCGCGCTGCCCTGGTGGCCTTGGTTGATGTTGGGGATGCGTTGCCCGGCATCGACGGCAGCGGAACCGGGCTGCAGGCGCAGGTCGGGCACGTTGTACAGTGTGAGCGGAGCGCCGGGGAACACGGGTGCAGCGGCAAACGAATCCATGCCCACCTGCACGGCTGACCGCTCCGTGGTGCGCGCGCGCAACTCGGCCAGGCTGGCAAAGCTGGTCGCGCCCCAGCGCCCGGTGAAACTGCCCGCGGTGGAGCCGTAGGCGTCGTGGTCCAGGTCGGCGCTGGCAAGGTCCAGGTCGGCAATCGACAGCACCCGCCCGGTGCCGCTGGAATAGTCGCCATAGGTGCCGCCCGGCCCGCCGATGAACAGGTTGTTGCGCGCATACAGCCGCCCCACCGTGGCACCGGCATAGATGCCCAGCGCATCGCCGTTCTTCACCACCGTGTTGTGCAGCAGCACGTCGCCATAGCTGCTGCGGTACAGCTTGAAGGCCACGTGCACGGCGTTGTAGACCAGATTGCGCACGAAGTAGGTGGGCCCGCCCAGGCCCGGCTGCGATGACAGCGCAATGAACACGTTGGTCAGCCGGTTGCGCAGGATGCGGCAGTTGTGCATGCAGAAATCGGCCTCCACGCCGTCGTCCGCCGCTTCGGAAAGGTCGTTGTTCAGGATGTCGATGCTGTACTGGTCCGCCGCCTCGTCGTCTTCGAGCAGCGAGATGTTGTCCCGAAAGCGCGCCACGCGGTTGTTCATGACCACGTGGCCCGGCCCGGTGATGAGGATGCCCTCGCCCGCGTTGCCGCCCGACACGCCGAGCGCCGCCTCGGACCAGACCACCGTGCCGGTGACCGTGTTGTCGGCGATGTAGGCGTTCTCGGCCCGCGTGAAGGTGATGATGCCGTGCCCGCCCAGCGCGGCCGTGGCGTTGACGGTGCTGCGCGTCATGCTGAAGTCGTTCGTGCCATTGAAGCGCACGCGGCCGTTCAGGGTCAGCTCGGTGAGCATCACATGGCGCTGGTTGAAGACGCTGATTTCTCCCTCGACCACGGCACCCGGGGTGCCGCGCACCACCAGCGGGCGGCCTGGCGTGCCGCTGCGCGCCACGCTGAAGCCGCTGTAGCGCCCGGCGCCCAGCTCCACGATGTCGCCGGCATTCGCGGCCGCCAGTACGCCGGCCAGGGTGGCCGGCGTGGCGGGCTTGACCACCGCGCCAGGTGCCGGGGTAGGCACGCTGCGCGTGGTGGCCGTGGTGGTGCGCACGGTGCTGCCGCCATCGGGGTCGGTGAGGGTGAGTTCGATCTCGTAGGTGGTGCCTGGCGCCACGTCGAAGATGCTGCCCGAATGGCGCAGCGGCCAGGTGCGGCCCTGGCCCGAGGTCTCGTTGTGGATGCGGCGCAGCGGCATGCCCGTGAGCCAGGCGCTGCTGCCCTGCGCGCGGTAGCGCACGCTGACCACGGCATTGCGGTTGGCATCGCCCGTGAAGGCCCATTCCACCGAGATGTTTTCGAGCGTGGGAAAGGGCGTGCTGATGGCGCCCGGCACGCTCGCGTCCGCCGCGCTTGGGGGTGGCAGCAGCCCGCCCACACCCAGCAGTTCCAGCCCCGGCCGGGTCAGGCTGACCCGGGGGTAGGTGGCGTTGCCGATCACCACCTGGGGCAGGCGCAGCACACTGCCCGTGGTCAGGTACTGCAGCTCCGTGCCGACTGCGGGGTCGTCCACTCGAAGCTGCCCGGGGTCGATCAGCCGCACCACGACATCGCGGTAGCGGTCACCGGCATCGAGCTGCAGGGTGGGCAGGCGCAGGGTGCCGGTGGCAGGCTCGAAGCTCGCGGTGTCGGCGGCCATGGCGGGTGCTGCGGCGCCCAGCAGGCAGGCGAGAAGGCTTGCCGCGAATCGGCGCAGGTGGTGGTGCATGGTCGTGGGAAAAGGGGGGTGGGTTACAGAGCGTCGGGCACGGCGTCGGCCAGAAAATCGTACACCGCCCGGATGCGCTGATTGGTGCGTATCTCCCGGTGCACCGTGAGCCAGATGGGCAGTTCGGGCAGCTTGAGCATGGGCAGCAGGGCCACCAGGTCCGGCTCGGTGCGTGCCATGTAGTCGGCCACGAAGCCGACGCCCAGACCGCTGCGCACCACCTGCCAGTAGGCGATCAGGTCGTCGGTGCGCAGCGCGAACTGCTGGCGCTCCACAGGGAAGCCCATGGCCGCGAAGCCG
Organism: Acidovorax sp. CF316; assembly: GCF_000276605.1. Taxonomy (GTDB): domain Bacteria; phylum Pseudomonadota; class Gammaproteobacteria; order Burkholderiales; family Burkholderiaceae_C; genus Acidovorax. The sequence goes on from NZ_AKJX01000036.1 coordinate 27,015, forward strand.
CGCGCGATGTCCCCCTGGCGGTCGTTGCCGACCACGTCGTGCTGCATCAGGTCGGGCGGCTGGCGCGGTGTACCCCGGCGGCGCAGGTAGTCGCGGTGGGCATAGGTGCCCAGCGTCACCTTGCCGATGCGCTTGGCCACCAGGCTGGCCTGCGTGGGCTGCACCATGCGCAGGGCGATGTCGGCCTCGCGGCGCAGCAGGTTGGTGACTTCGTTGCTGGCCACCAGCTCCACCTGCACCTCGGGCAGTTCGATCCGCATGCGGGCCAGCAGGGGCGGCAGCAGCATGCAGGCCACGGGCTGGCTGGCCGTGATGCGCACCGTGCCGCTGACGCCTGCCTCGGCCCCGGAGACGCTGCGCGCCAGCTGGTCGGCGCCGGCCTGCATCGCGCGGGCCGACTCCGCCAGGCGCAAGGCCGTCTCCGTGGGCAGCAGGCCGCGCCCCGTGCGCTCGAACAGCACCACGCCGAGCTGCGACTCCAGCTCGGCGATATGGCGGCCGATGGTCGGCTGGCTCGCGTTCAATGCGCGCGCGGCGCCCAGCAGGCTGCCCTGGTCCAGGGCGGCCAGGAAGGATTGGATGAGGCTCCAGTCAAAGCGTTGCGTCATGGGAGGGGTGAGGTATGCAAATTTGCATTGCTGCTATCGACAGTTAGCCAATTGTGTAACGGCGGGCGCGTTTCCACAATCACCCCATCCCTTGATTCCAGGAGCCACGCCATGACGAATGCCGCATCCACCGTCCTCATCCTGGGGGCCCGCGGGCGCCTGGGCCTTGCCGCCGTCCAGGCGTTCGCCCAGGCCGGCTGGCAGGTGCGTGCCCAGCTGCGCCCGGGCGCCACCGGCCCGGCCGTGCCCGGCGTGCAGTGGCTCGCCATTGCGCCAGAGGACACGCCGGCCCTGGCGGCCCATGCGCAGGGGGCCCAGGTGGTGGTGCATGCCATGAACCCGGCATACACCCACAAGGCCTGGCGGACGCAGGCGCCCGCGCTCATGGACGCCGCCATCGAAGTCACCCGCGCGCTGGACGCCACGCTCATGCTGCCCGGCAACGTCTACAACTATGGCCGCGCCATGCCGCCGGTGCTGCGCGAAGACACGCCGCAGACGGCGCTGGACTTCAAGGGCCGCATGCGCGTCCACCTGGAGCAGCGCCTGCAGGCCGCCACCCGCGACGGTGCCTTGCGCGCCATCGTGCTGCGCGCCGGCGACTTCTTCGGCAGCGGTGCGGGCAGCTGGCTGGACCTGGCGATTGCCAAGGACCTTGTCAAGGGCCGCATCACCTGGCCCGGCCCGCTGGACACCAGCCGGCCCTGGGCCTACCTGCCGGACCTGGCCCGCACCCTGGTGAAGGTGGCCGAAGCGCGCCACCGCCTGTCCGCCTTTGACACCCTGCACTTTGCCGGCCAGCAGGTCACGGCCCGGCAGTGGGTGCAGGTGCTCTCCGCCGTGGCAGCCGAGCAGGGCTGGGTGCCGGATGCCGCCGCCGTGCGCGTGGGCCAGCTGCCCTGGCCGCTGCTGCGCGTCGCCGGCCTGGTGCTGCCCACCTATGCAGCCCTGGCCGACGTGCGCTACCTCTGGAGCACCCCGCACCGCCTGGACAACACGCGCCTCGTCGCGCTCATCGGCGCCGAGCCGCACACCCCGTTCGAGCCTGCGGTGCGCCGCGCGCTCCATGACCTGGGGCTGCTGGCCCCGGCCCCTTCCCACGCCGCCCTGGCATGAACCGCAAGGAAAACTCCACCATGCAACGCCGTACCTTCATCCGCCTGGCCGGCGGTGGCACCATCGCCGCCGCGGTCATCACCCCCCTGGCTGCCTGCAGCTCCGGCCCGCACTACCCTGCCCAGGCCATCGAGGCCTGGCAGGGCCCCGTGGGCGAGACCGATCTGCGCCGCCGCGCCGTGGCCTATGCCATCACTGCGCCCAACCCGCACAACCTGCAGCCCTGGGTGGTGGACCTGCGCGAAGAGGGCGTGATCACCCTGCGCACCGACCGCGAACGCGTGCTGCCCGAAACGGATCCGCTGGGCCGCCAGATCCTGATCGGCCACGGTGCCTTCCTGGAGCTGCTGGTGCTGGCGCTGGCCCAGCAGGGCATGGCCAGCGAAGTCACGCTGTGGCCGCAAGGTCCGCTGCCGGCGCAACTGCGCAATTGGGATGAGCGCCCCGTGGCGCGCGTGGTGCTGCGGCCCGGCGGCGAGCCCGATGCCTTGTTCACGCAGGTGCTGCGCCGCCGCACGCCCAAGGTGGACTTCGACCTGGCCCGGCCCGTGGCCCCCGATCTGCTCCAGGCCTTGCTGGCCGGTGCATCCCGGCCGGGCAGCCCGCAGGCCGGTGGCACGGTGGAGCCTGCGCGCCTGGAGGCCTTGCGCGCGCTGTGCTGGCAGTCGGCACAGGTCGAACTGCGCACGCCGCGAACGATGATGGAAAGCATCCGCCTCACGCGCGTCGGCCCCTCCGAGATCCTGGAACACCGCGACGGCATTTCGCTGAACACGCCGTTCATACGCGCCGCAGCGGCGCTCGGCTTCTTCGACCGCTCCGCCCCGCCCGAGGAAGGCAGTGCGGGCTACAAGGGCGCCATGGACCGCTTCGAGGGCCACAGCCGCACGGCGATGGGCTTCGTGTGGCTGGCCGGCGGCAACACCCGCGCCGACCAGGTCGCGGCCGGCCGCGCCTACGTGCGCCTGCAGCTCAAGGCCACTGAACTGGGCCTGGGCATGCACCCCATGAGCCAGGCCCTGCAGGAGTTCGCCGAGATGGCGCCGCACTACGAACGCGCCCACCAGCTGGTGCTGGGGCGGGCTGCGCCGAAGGAGGCCGGCGATCCCACGGTGCAGATGCTGTGCCGGCTGGGCTATCCGCAGGGCGAGGTGCCCGCCACGCCCCGCCGGCCCATGGCACGGCTGCTGCAGACCTGAGGCTGCCGCGGGCTCAGGCCTGGGGTGCCACGTAGGCGATGAGCCGGCCCATGCGGCGAATCCACTCCGAGGTCACGATGAACTGCGGCTTCTCGCGCTTCACATAAGGGTCGATCTCGGGCGGGTTGTCGGCCGGGTAGGGGGACGTGTCGTAGACATCGCCCACATGCTTGCTGCGGTAGGCCGTGCCCGTGTAGGGCGCCGTGGGTCCATTGCCGCGGTAGGTGTTGACGATCTCGGGCACGGCCGAGGTCCAGTAGTTCTTCGTGCCCAGCTCGGCCAGCAGCGCCTGCGCCTCGCTGTCGGGCACCACCGGCGTGGGCATGGTGGCGCCGGTGAAGAGGTCCGGGAAGTCCACTTCGCGGATCGAAAAATAGCGCGGCAGTGTGCGCGTGGCGCCCGTGGACTTGAGCGGCGAGCGCGCCACCATGTCGGCAATCGCCGCGTCGCCCATGCGGCTCAGCGACTGGTAGGTCGACTCGAGCCCGGCGATGTCGATGGGCCGGCCCGCCGAGTAGTGGCTGATGGTGTTGGTGTAGTCCTTGTCCGCATAGTAGGCGCCGTTGTGGATGTTGGAGCCGTAGCGGTGCATGTACAGACCGTCGTTGGTGCCCAGCTCCACGAAGGTGGGGTGGGTGCGCCCGCCGCCGAGCAGCGGATTGACCGTGGCCGCGTCCGCAGGCAGCGGGCAGGACTTGAGCCAGGCGATCGCCTCCGGGATGCGGGCCAGGTACTTCTTGTCGCCCGTGAGCTGGAAGTAGTTGAACAGCTGGCGGATGTTGGTCTGCGTGGTGTGTGTCGCCAGTGAGCGCGGCTCGTAGCTGCGCGCACCGGCGGGGGCACCC
>NZ_AKJX01000037.1 GCF_000276605.1 Acidovorax sp. CF316
CCCCCCCGCCGCTACCGCGAGGCCATCCTGGAAGCCGGCGGCAGCCGCCCGGCGATGGAGTCGTTCAAGGCCTTCCGGGGCCGAGAGCCGCGCCTGGACGCCCTGATGCGCCACCAGGGCATGGCCGAACCGGCCGCAGCCTGAGTTTCCCCACAACACACGGATCCGAGGAGAAAGACGATGCGCAAGAACCTGCTGTCCCTGCCCATGCTGGCCCCGGTGCTGGTCCTTCTTGCCTGCGCGGGAGCCCAGGCGCAAACGGTGTACCGCATCGTCGGGCCCGACGGCAAGGTCACCTTCTCGGACCGGGCACCGGAAAATGCGAGCAAGGCCACGGCCACCACCACCAACCCGGCAACGGGTGCCGTGGGCAGCACGACCGGCCTGCCACTGGAACTGTCGCGGATCGCCCAGCGCTTTCCCGTCACGCTGTACACCGGCAGCGACTGCGCGCCCTGTGTCAGCGCACGCAGCCTGCTGGTGAACCGGGGCGTGCCCTTCACCGAGCGCACCGTGGCCACCAACGAAGACCTTGATGCACTGCGCAAGCTCAGCGGAGACACCTCCTTGCCCTTCGGCACCATCGGAACCCAGCGCATGGTCGGTTTTTCTGACACGGAGTGGACGCAATACCTGGATGCGGCCGGCTATCCCAAGGCGTCGCAATTGACGGCCAGCTATCGGCGCCCGCCCGCTACGCCATTGGTCGCCGCGGCCCCTGCTGCCGCAGCGCCCGCCTCGGATGCGGCGGCCACTACGGCTTCGCCGCGCGCGCGCCCGGCACCGTCCACCGAAGGCCCGTCGACCACCAACCCGGCAGGCATCCGGTTCTGAGCCTTCGAGCAGGCATCCGGCCAGCCCCATCCTCCAAAAGACAATGGGCCGCGACTGCGGCCCATTGTCTTTTTTGCTGGCAAAGCCCCGACGAGGGGGCGTGCGCAAGCAATCAGTAGCTCAGCGTCTTCACACCCTGGGCGGTGCCCAGCAGGCAGACCGAGGCCTTCTGGTGCGCAAACACCCCCACCGTGACCACGCCAGGCCACTGGTTGACGTCGGACTCGAAGGCCAGCGGGTCGGTGATGGACAGGCCGGTGACGTCGAGGATGTGCTGGCCGTTGTCGGTGACCAGGGGCTGCCCGTCCTTTTGGCGGATGGACGCCGTGCCGCCCAGGGCCGCAAAGCGGCGTGCAATGTTCTGGGCCGCCATCGGAATCACTTCCACGGGCAGGGGGAACTTGCCCAGGGCCGGCACCAGCTTGGATTCGTCGGCGATGCAGACGAAGCGGCCGGCCAGTGCGGCCACGATCTTCTCGCGCGTGAGCGCTGCGCCGCCGCCCTTGACCATGTGGCCCTGGCCGTCGATTTCGTCGGCGCCGTCGATGTAGACCGACAGGGCTTCGACCTCGTTCGCGTCGAACACGGGAATGCCCAGGGCCTTCAGGCGTTCGGTGCTGGCCACCGAGCTCGACACGGCGCCCTTGATGCTGTCCTTCATGCTGGCCAGCGCATCGATGAACTTGTTGACGGTGGAGCCCGTGCCCACCCCCACTATCTCGCCAGGCACCACGTATTGCAGGGCAGCCTGGCCTACGAGGGCCTTGAGTTCGTCTTGGGTCAGGGGGATGGAGGTCGTCATGAGGGAAAATCGGAGGTTGTTGCGCAATTATCCCCTGTCATCCCCCCATGTCCCTGATCCCCTACGCCCTCACCCGCCCTTTCCTCTTCGGCATGGATGCCGAAGCCGCGCATGAACTCACCATGGACATGCTGGCGCGCGGGCAACGCACGCCGCTGCAATGGGCCTGGTGCAACACCCGGGTGGACGACCCCATCGAGCTGGCGGGCCTCACCTTTCCCAACCGCGTGGGCATGGCCGCCGGGCTGGACAAGAACGCCCGCGTGATCGACGCCCTGGGCGCCATGGGCTTCGGTTTCGTGGAAGTGGGCACCGTGACGCCCAAGGCCCAGCCCGGCAACCCCAAGCCGCGCATGTTCCGCCTGCCCGAGAAGCGCGCCCTGATCAACCGCCTGGGCTTCAACAACGAAGGGCTGGACGCCTTCTTGCGCAATGTGCAGCAGTCGCGCTTTCGCGAGCAGAAAGGCCGCGGCCCGCGCATGCTGCTGGGCCTGAACATCGGCAAGAATGCCAGCACGCCCATCGAAAATGCCACCAGCGACTACCTGGCCTGTCTGGACGGCGTGTACCCCCATGCCGACTACGTGACGGTCAACATCAGCTCGCCCAACACCCAGAACCTGCGTGCGCTGCAAAGCGACGAGGCGCTGGACGGCCTGCTGGGCGCCATTGCCGAGCGCCGCGAGGTGCTGGCGAAACAGGCCGGCAAGCGCACGCCCATCTTCGTGAAGATCGCGCCCGACCTCAGCGAAGAGCAGGTGTCCGTGATCGCCGCCACTTTGCAGCGCCACGGCATGGACGGCGTGATCGCCACCAACACCACCATCGGCCGCGATGCGGTCAAGGGCCTGCGCCACGCGGAGGAAACCGGTGGCCTGAGCGGCGCACCGGTGCTCGAAGCCAGCAACAACGTGATCCGCCAGCTGCGCGCCGCGCTGGGCGGCCAATTCCCCATCATCGGCGTGGGGGGCGTGATGAGCGCCGACGATGCAGTGAGCAAGATCCGCGCGGGCGCGGACGTGGTGCAGATCTACACCGGGCTGATCTACGAAGGCCCGGCGCTCGTGACCCGGGCGGCGCAGGCCATCAAGGCCCTGCGCTGAGGCACCGGGGCAGGCTCTGCACGCCAGCAATTCCACCAAGTGGTAAAAAACTGGGGTATCCCACAGCACGGACGCCAAGACCATGGCATAGTCGGCGCGATACCAAATGTGTCATCCGATGGCAATCCAATCCATTTTGACCGTGCATGTGGCCTTTGTGGCATCACGGTGATGCCCCGCATTTCCATCCATGAATGTTCTTGTCATTGACGATCACTCCCTGTTTCGAGAGGGACTGCGCCTGCTGCTCGCCGAGCTCGGTTTCGGAATAGACACCCAGATCGCGGGCAGCTGCGAGGAGGGGCTCGAAAAACTGCGGGCGCAGCCCGCAGATGTCGTACTGCTGGACTGGCACATGGAAGGCCTTTCCGGCGCCGATGCCATGGTGGCCATCCGTGAACTGGTGCCCCAGGCACGCCAGATCGTGCTGTCGGGCGAGAAAAGCGCGGCCCTGGTGCGCACGGCGATCGACAACGGTGCGGTCGGCTTCATTGCCAAGGACTCCGAGCCGGAAATACTGCTGCAGGCCCTCAACACCATTGCCTCGGGCGGCATCTACCTGCCTGCCACCCTGCTCTCCGGGCCCGGGAGGACGGCGGCGCCCACGGACAAACACCTGCCCAGCGACCTCACCCAGGCGTTTCCCGAACTGACCCAGCGCCAGGGCGATGTGCTGGCGGCGATCCTGCGCGGCTTGCCCAACAAGGTGATTGCGCGCGAGCTCAACATCAGCGACCAGACCGTGAAGTCGCACCTGAGCGTCATCTTCCGCCAGTTGAACGTCCAGAGCCGCACCGAAGCGGTCTACGTCTGCGCACGGCAAGGTGTGCGCATCGCGTGATGCGATGGGGGTGGCGCGCAGCGCCACGGATAACTGAAATGCTCCCGCTTGTCACGCAGGGCATGGCCCGTGCCGGGCCCGCTTCATGACGGACTGACGGTCCCGGGCCTGTCGGCCAGAGGCCCCAGGGCCGGAGCACGGCGGTCGGCCACCGGCTCGCCGATCTCTGCCAGCCAGTTGATCAGCAGCGAAGGCAACACCGGCTTTTGCCACATCGCGATGTTGCCCAGGCGTGCGACCTCGTGGACGTCGATGCCGGGGTCGCCCGTGATGATCGCCACCGGCAGCGCGGGCCAGCGGGTGCGCAGGCGCTGCGCCACATCCAGGCCCGTGGCCTCGCCAGAAAGCCGGTAGTCGGCGACCAGCGCATGCGGAGGTGCCGCCGCCGCGTCGATCGCGGAATCGGGCGGCATGCCGTCCCACTGCGTGACCTTGCAGCCCCAGGACTCGAGCGCCTGCGTGGTCGCCATCCGCACCAGGGCATGGTCCTCGACGAGCCAGACATCCACTGCCATGCCCAACACCACCGGCTGGGCCGGTGCCGAGAGGGCGCCCGCGCCCGTGCTCTCGAAGATGGGCGCCTGGGGCAAGGTAAGCATGAAGGTCGTTCCCTGGCCGGGATTCGACTGCATGCCCATTTCCAGCCCGAGCAGGGTCGCCAGCCGGCGCACGATGGCCAGGCCCAGGCCACTGCCCTGCCCCGGGTCGCGCGAGGGATTGCCGACCTGGAAGTACTCCTCGAACACGCGGGCCTGCGAGTCGAGCGCAATGCCGATGCCGGTATCGCGGACCTGCAGCTCCACCACGCTTTCCTTCGCGAGCACGGAGACCATGACGCCACCGTCGTTGGTGTACTTCACCGCGTTGTCCACCAGGTTGCGCAAGATGCGCTCCAGCAGAAAGGCGTCACTCAGCACCCACGCCTCATCGTCGCCCTCGGCCACGATGGACACCCCTTTGGCAGCGCACCTCGGCTCGAACTCGCGTGCCAGGTCCTTCACCATGGCGGCGATGTTCAGGGCCTGCATCTGCGGCACGATGCTGCCGGTTTCGAGCTTGGAGAGATCGAGCAGCCCCGAGAACAGCTTGTCCAGCGAGCCTGCCGCATCACGGATGTGGGCGATCAGCTGCGCAGTCTGGGGCGTTTCATGGCGGTGCAGCAGGGAAGAGAAGACCAGCAGGGCATGCAGGGGCTGGCGCAGGTCATGGCTGGCAGCGGCCAGGAACCGCGACTTGGCGGCGTTCGCCTCTTCGGCCACCTGCTTCTCCTCCCCCAGCCGGCGCAGCAGGTCCGCGTTCTCGAAGCGGATCTGCAGCGAATCGCGGAAGGCCTGCGCCGTCTGCCGCGACGAGACCGCGACCACCAGCCCCACGCCAAACAGGGCCAGGGCCAGCGGCAGGCCGTTCGTGCCGCCCTGGGTGAGCCAGAACACGGCGGCGAAGGCCAGGTTGATCCACGCCCCGGCGATGAAGGTCGCCGGGTGCGTTGACGCATTCACCAGCGCCCCACCCAGGTAGATGAGCTGCAGCACGGTGGCAAACGTCGCGATGCCTCCGCTGGTGCCGTAGCCGATCCACCAGACGGTCGTCCCCATCAGGGCCTGGTTGGCCACGGTGATCCACCAGTGATCGGTCTGCTGCTCGGCCAGCGCAGCAGCGTCCGCCGTCTCGAGCATGGCCAGTGCGCGGGCACTGAGCACCGCATTGATCTGGGCCATGAGCACCACGGGAAGCATCCACGCCAGCACGCGCCAGGCCGGCGTGGAAAAGCCAAAGCAGATCGCCGCCACGATGGCCGCCACGACCACCATGGTGCGCGCGCTGACCGACTGCTGCGCACGCAAGCGCAGGGACTCGCGCGCCATCGCTACATCCAATGGGTGATTGGCATCGACGGGAAAGGGCGGTAGAAAATGCATGTAAACAATTGTTACTCAAAAACAAGCCCTACGGAAAGGCCCCATGGCGACCCATTCTCGCTGGTCAGAACCAATCGAAGCGATGCTGCAGGCCCACCCCGCTCCCAGCTGCGATGTACTCATTGTGGGCTCCGGCTATGGGGGGAGTTTCGCAGCCCGCGAACTGGCCGGCCCAGGCGTGGAAACCTGGGTCGTCGAACGCGGCAAGGAATACGCGCTCGGCGACTTCCCCGAGGATATCGGCCACCTGCCCGGCCACCTGCGGATGCAGCGCGGTGCCAGTGGAAAATCCCTGGGCAACGCACAGGCGCTGCTCCAGGTGCAGAACTTCGACGACGTGGCGGTGCTCACCGGCAGCGGCCTGGGCGGCGGCTCTCTGGTCAACGCCGGCGTGGCCTTCAAGCCGGCGGCCAGCGCCTTTGGCCACGCACGGTGGCCCGGTGTGTACCGGCCCGGCGGCGCACGCCACGGGGCCTTGGTGCAGGCCCTGGACGAAGTCGTCTCGGCGCTGGAGGCGGCCCCCCTGGAACGCGCGGCGGAGCTGCCCAAGTTCCAGGCGCTGTCGCGCCTGGCCGGCGCGCTACAGGCGGGCGGTGCCCAGCCAGTTGACCTCACCATCTCGAGCACGAAGAGGACCAACGCCCAAGGGGTGGAGATGGAGGCCTGCGTGCGCTGCGGCAACTGTTTCACCGGCTGCAACATCGGCGCCAAAGGATCGCTGGCCACGAACCTCATCCCGGCGGCGCACAGCCGTGGCGCGCGCTTTTTTGTCGGCGGCCATGCCCTGCGGGTTGAGCCCCTCGCGGCATCCGCACACAGCGCCAACGGGCGCGGCCTGCGCTGGCGCGTGCATTTCCGGTGTGCCACGGGCGGCCGCAACACGGCGCCCGCCGAGTTCACCATCGACGCGCACACCGTCATCGTCAGCGCAGGCAGCCTGGGCAGTACCGAGCTGCTGCTGCGGTCCACCGGGCTGCCGCACTCCGGAACGCTCGGCTCCGCCTTTTCCACCAACGGCGACGTGGTGGCGATGGGCTGGCGCCAGCGCCAGAGCGTCAACGCCGTCTCGGCCCCCGAAGCCGGCAGCACCGCACCGAGCCGTGATGTCGGCCCGACGATCTGCGCCACGCTGCGCGTGCCCCTGGAGGTGGACGGTGTGCCGCAGGAGATCCTGGTCCAGGACGGCGCCATCCCCTCCGCGCTCGCCCAGGCCACGAACACCCTGGGCCACACGCTGGCGACCCTGCACCGCTATGTGGGCGATGCCGATGCACGGTTTCCCGGCACCGACGACCCCCTGGCCCTGCCCCCCGGTGCGGCGCGGCACACGCAGTTGCTACTGGCCATGGGCCAGGACGCGTCGAACGGCAGGATCTCGCTGCGCCCGCCCTCCGGCACCAGTCCCGTGGACCCAGAGGCCCTGGAACTCGACGTGCGCTGGCCGAGCCACGGCAAGACCGCGACCGCAGGGCGTGCCGCGTACTACCAGGCCGTGCACCGCGCACTCCACCAGGCACATGCGGCCGGCGGCTTCGATGGCGGCGACTACCTGGCCAATCCCCTGTGGCACCCGGCACCCGATGGCTTTTCCGACATCATCGCGGGCGGCCAGCGCGAAAAATCGGTCACCGTGCACCCGCTGGGCGGCTGCCCCATGGGCGACGACGGTGCGCAGGGGGTGGTCGACTGGCGCGGCGCGGTCTTCCAAGGCCCGGGGCGCGAGGTGCATGCGGGCCTGCACGTGCTGGACGGAGCCATCGTTCCACGCGCCCTGGGCGTCAATCCCTTCGTCACGATTTCCGCCCTGTCCATGCTCGCGGCCAGGGACATCGCCAGCGAACTGGCCCTGCCGGACCTGGGCAGCGCAGCGCCCGTGGCGGCGAAGCCCATTCCCAGGCCGCAGCCACGTGTGGCGCAGACCACAGGGGCCGGCTCCGATGGGGTGGCGGTGTTTCGCATCCACGAGCACCTGCTGGGCGGTACCGAACAGGGCCACTTTCCCGACTGGGCCCGGCAGCTCCTGTCCCGGCACGACCCCGCGCTGCCGCCCGGGGCCGCGATGCAGCCGCGCGCGTTCATCGCAGCCGTCGAGGTCGCTGTGGACCTGCAGCAGTGGCTGGCCAACCCGTCGACCCGCTGGGATGCCTCGATGGCGATCTACGCCAACCCCCTTCCCGGCTGGCCGTCGATCCACTCCGAGGCCTTGAAGGGCGAGCCTTTGCTGCGCGGCCCGGGCCAGGTGTCCCTGCTCGCACTCGACCAGGCCGGCTTCGCGCGCAGGGTCTGGCGTTGGCTGCTGGCGTTCGGCACTTACCTGAAGCGCAGGCCCGGCGGAATCCGCCAGTACTTCACCGCCGACTGGCGCAAGAAGATCATGGCCTTCATCCGCGCGGGCTGGCTGCATACCCACTACCGCACGCTCGACTACCGCTTCACCCTGACCCCGCATGCCAGCACCGCAGGTGAAGCCATGGAGATCGCCGTCACGGGCCGCAAGCTGCTGGCCTACCGGCATGGCACACGCACGCTGTGGGAAGCGCTCACGATGCTCGACCTCGAACTGCGGCACAAGGACAGCGCGCCCTGGAAGATTGCGCTGCGGGTCGATCTCGCGGACCTCGTGAGCCGGCTGCGGCTGCAGATCCGCGAGGCATCGAGCACGCCGGCCTCCATCGTCGCGCTGGCATCGTTCGCCTCCGTGTGGCTGCGCGCGGTGATGCAGACGCACTTCTGGTCGCTGCGCGGCCTGGACTACGGCAAGTACCAGCGCCCGGCCCTGCCAGCGCATCCGCCCATGAAAACCGCGCAGGGAATCGAAGTCTGGCCAGAGACCGAGGTGCTGAAGGCGGCACGCCGCCATGGCGCGCAGGAACAGATCGATCTCCAGCTGACGGTCTACCGCCCACCCCGCAGCGCGCGCCATGTCCTGTTCATCCATGGGCTGGCCCACGGCAGCGGCGTGTATGCGACGGACACCGTGGACACCAACATGGCCGGCCACTTCCTGCGCGAGGGCTACACCGTCTGGCTGCTGGACAACCGCATGTCCAACCGCCTGGGCTACGCGCGCGATGCGCACACCATGGACGACATTGCGCACAACGACATCCCGGCCGCCATCGACCGCGTCCATGCGCAGGCCGGCAACCAGGCCATCGACGTCTTTGCGCACTGCGTGGGCGCGGGCGCCTTCGCGATGGCGGCGCTGCAGGCGCGCTTTGACACCACCAAGGTGCGCGCGGCCATCATCCATGCCGTGCACCCCTGGGTGGTGCCGTCCGTGTCCAATCGGTTCTCGGGGGCGCTGGCCGCGCTCTACCGCAACCTGCTGACGGGAGACGAGCGCATCGACCCCCTGCCCCCGGCCAACCCCGGCCCTGCCGACGAACTGCTGGACCGCTTCGCCGCGACCCTGGCCTGGTCGGACGAGGAACGCAGCCTGCACGAAGCGCACCGCGAATCGCCGGGCGCAGGCTGCGCCATCTGCAACCGGATGACCGCCTTCTACGGACGCGAATGGGTGCATGGCAACCTGGATCCGCGCACGCACGAGCGGCTCGGCGAACTCGTGGGCGTGGCCGGCGTCGAGGTGTTCCGCCAGCTGTACTTCATCGTGCTGCGCGAGCGGCTCACCAACCGCGAGGGCGAGAACACCTACCTCCTGGAGGACAACTTCCTTCGGAACTGGCACTTTCCCACGCTGTTCGTGCACGGCCTGGACAACCAGGTGTTCGATCCGCGCGGAGCGGCGCGTACCTGGAACCGGCTGCGCCGGGTCTTCGCGCACCGTCCCGGGCGCGTGGTGCGCACCTTCATCCGTGAAGGCTACGGGCACATGGACTTCCTGTTCGGAAAGAATGCCCACCGGGACATCTATCCCCACCTCACCCGCTTTTTCGGGAATCCGGCCGCATTCGAGGACATCTCCGATGGCTGCCACATCGATCCCGACCTGCCGTGCCCGGACGGCCAGTCCAGCGACACCGACCTGGCCGACCGCGACTTCATCGCGCCCATCCGTCCGTTGACCGGCCCCATGCTGCAGGCAGAATGGCACGGGCAGGGAGCCACGCGCCAGCGCCGGTTGGTGATCTGGGTGGAGCAGTACTTCGACACCACCAGCACGCCGATGCCGCCCGAGGTCCGGATCGGTGGCGAAGTGTGCCATGCCGCCCACGTGACGGCGTTTCCCGGCGTGCTGGAGGAAAGCACCGCGCCGGCCGCGCCGGCCACCGGCCAGGGCTACTACTGGACCTGTGTGCTCGAGGAAAGCGACAGCCTGCGGTTCGCAGGCCTGCCGCCGATCAGCCTGACGCTGCGCTGCCTCCCCCAGGAGTCCGGCACGGCCCGGGCAGTGGAGCCCGACCGCCAGCCCGGTGCAGCGGCGCCGATCCCTGCTCCGAACGCATCGCTGCCCGTCGTTCTCGATCTGGCGGCACTGCCCTGGTGGCAGCACTGGACCACGGAGGGCCAGGCGCGTACCAGCACCAGCTTCCTCGCCAGTTCCTGCCGCTGGCCCGGCATGGCCTTCGAGCGCCGCGCGATCGACGCGCTGGCCGGCGACATGGAGCAGCATGTCACCCATGCCACCGCGCCGGTGCAGGCCTTGCTGCTGCTGGGCGACCAGATCTACGCCGATGCCACGGCCAACATCGCAGAAACCACGGAACGCGATGAACGCGGTGCCCAGCGCTACCGCGAGAGCTGGGGCAGCACCGCCACGCGGCAGCTGTTTTCACGCCTTCCGGTCTGGCTGGTGGTGGACGACCATGAGTTCGACGACAACCTCGATGGTGCGGACCACGCCGCCGCAGATTCCTTGCGCGGGCAGCGCTTCTTCCACGGCTTCCTGGCGGCCACGGCCTACCAGTCGCGCTTTCACCGCCCGGAGCGACCCAGGCTGTCCAGGCCGTCCATGGGCCCGCAGGGATGGAAGGTGGAGCACGGCCTGTGGCACGCATTCGAGGTGGGTGGTATTCCCGCCTTCGCCGCCGATACGCGCACCGAGCGCACCTCACGCACCCTGCGCAACTGGAGGGACGTGACCATCATGGGCGAAGAACAGATGTGCGCCATCGAAGGCTGGCTGCAGGCGCACCCCAAGGGGCCCAAGCTGCTGTGCAGCGGCAGCGTGTTCGCCATGCCGGAAAACCGCTTCGTCGCCGAGCCGACGACCTGCGTCGCGGCCGACAACTGGCTGGGCTACCCGGCCAGTTGGCGCAGGCTGGTCCGGTTCATTGTCAGGAACGAGATCGAGGGACTCATCTTCGTGGCCGGCGACTACCACCTGAGCGCCCTGGTCGAGATCGAACTCAGCAGCCAGGGCAAATCCGTGACGGCGCTCAATCTGGTGTGTTCGGCGTGGAACGCCAGCCTGCCCTTCGCCAACGCCCAGCAGTCGGATTTCACCTTCGACCAACCGGTGCGCGCGCCGGGCAGCGATGCGGATGTGGCCATGGTGTCCACCGCACGCTTCGCGTCGGACGCCCTGCGGCAGTTCTCCAAGATCACGGTCAGCCAGGATCCCGCGGACGGTGGCAAGGCAATGGTCGCCATGGACGTCTACGAACCTGGCAACACCCTGGCCAAGGAACTGCGGGCCCCGCTGGCAGTGGGCAGCCGGACCACCGGCGCGCTGCATGTGCAGGCCGTGCAGCCCGCGGCCGTCAGCCCCCGCGCGCCAGGAAGGGCCGAAGCCGGGTGATGAGCGGCATGGCCAGCCCCACCCAGCGGACCAGGCGGCGCGGCCCTGCGACCAGGGCCACACCCGCCAGGGCTGCGACCGCGACCGGGTGCTGCTTGGCAAAGGCCGCAGCCCGCAGCGCAAACGGCTCGTCCGAGGAGGCCTGCTGTGCAGACTGGGCCAGCGCCATCGACTGGGCTCGGGCCACGCGCCGCGCGCGGATGCGCTCGCGCTGCATGGCAATGCGGTCGAGCACGCGCTGCTGCTCGGCCGTGGGTTCGGGAACAAGGGCTTGGTTGTCGGCAGCCATCACAGGCGCTCCTTGATATCGCGCCAGTCCTGGGCGAGTTCCTTGCGGGTCAGGGCAAAGCCGTTGCTGGCCCGCTTGGCCACGGAAACCAGACCCAGCAGCGTGCCGCCCCAGCCCAGCAACCAGCCCCCCGCCACCAGCCAGCCCACGAGCACCCGGTGTTCGGTATCCCAGAAATGCACCAGCACCGCCATGGACAGCATGATGAGTGCCACCACCGTGAGCCCGCCGAGCAGGATGGTCAGCACCAGCAATTGCTGCAGGCGCTGCTTCTGGTCCTGCCATTCCAGGCGGGCCAGGTCCATCCGGTCTTCGGCGGCAATGGCCCCTTCTATGACATTTGCGCGCCAGCGCGCCACCAGCGCATCCAGGCCCAGAAGAGCAAGCCAGTTCATCAGTGTCCTTGGGTTCTACGGGATAAAAGCAAGCGGCGGGGCCAGCGGTTCAATGCACAGCCGCTTCAGCGGCGGGCCAGCAGAAAGCCGACCAGGGCGCCCACGGCCAGCGCAGCACCGGCCACACGCCAGGGTTCGTCATGGGCATAGCGGTCGGCGGCCAGGGCAGCATCCTTGGCCTGGCGGGCGGCGTCCTGGGCAGCACGCACGGCGGCCTCGCGGGCCGAATGCAGGCCATCGTCCAGCTTCTGGCGCAGGATCTTGATGTCGGGCACGGAATCGAGGTCCTTGCTGGCCAGCAGGCCGCGCAGGTCGGACACGAGTTTTTCCAGATCGGCCTGGGTCGTGGAGAGGGATTCGGAAACGCTCATACAGCAAACCTTTCTGATTAGAAATTGAAAAGAACACACCCCATGGGTTGCCTGTGGCTCCCACTCATGCAGCGTTCGTTGTCATCTTAGCGGACACATCGCCAAAAACCATGTAGGACTTGGACGCAATGGCTTACCACTGGCAGGGAGTTGACACGGATCAGGCAGCCATTGCAGCCACGTGCGCACCGATCGCCAGTGCGCTCGTGAGCCCCGGCGACTCGATGCCGAACAGGTTCACCAGCCCTGGCACGCCATGCTCCGCAGGCCCCTGGACCACGAAGTCGGCCGCCGCCTCGCCCGGTGCACTGATCTTGGGGCGCATGCCGGCATAGCCCGGGTCCAGCGCCCCATCGCGCAGTCCCGGCCAGTACTTGCGCACCTCGGCGTAGAAGGCATCGCCGCGGGCCGGGTCCACCTGCAGGTCGGCAGGGTCGTCCACCCATTGCACGTCGGGGCCGAAGCGGGCCTGGCCACCCAGGTCCAGGGTCAGGTGCACGCCCAGGCCCGCGGCCTCGGGTGCGGGGTAGATGAGGCGGCTGAACGGCGCGCGCCCGGCCAGCGTGAAATAGCTGCCCTTGGCGTAGTAAGGCGTGGGCACGTGGCGGGCGTCCAGGCCCCCGAAGCGGCGCGCCAGGTCGGGCGCGGCAAGGCCCGCCGCATTGACCACCGTGCGCGCCAGCAGTTCGGTGCCATCGGCGGCCTGCAGGTGGATGCCTTGGGCCGTGCAGCGTGCCTGGGCCAGCGGCGAGTTGAGCGCCACCAGGCCGCCCGCATGCTCCAGGTCGCCTTGCAGCGCCAGCATCAGCGCATGGCTGTCGACAATGCCGGTGCTGGGCGAATGCAGGGCCGCCACGCACTGCAGCGCGGGCTCCAGCGCCTGCGCGGCCGCGGCGTCCAGCCACTGCAGGTCGGTGACGCCATTGGCCAGGGCACGTGCCGCGATGCCCTGCAGCGCAGGGATCTGGTCGGGGGACGTAGCCACGATGAGCTTGCCACAGCGCTGGTGCGGCACGCCGCGCTCTGCGCAGTAGGCATACAGCATCTCGCGCCCCTGCACGCACAGCCGGGCCTTGAGGGACCCCGTGGCGTAGTACAGACCGGCGTGGATGACCTCGCTGTTGCGCGAACTGGTGCCGGTGCCGATGGCGTCGGCCGCCTCCAGCACCATCGCCTCGCGCCCCTGCAGCGCCAGGGCCCGGGCCACGGCCAGGCCGACCACGCCGGCGCCCACCACCACGCAGTCGACGGCTTCGCTCATCGCGCCGCTGCGTGGTCAAAGCCATCGAGCACGTTCACGGCGTTGTGGCCCAGTTCGGCCGCCGCATAGCCGCCTTCGAGCACGAACACCGTGGGCAGGCCCAGCGCGGCCAGGCGTTCGCCCAGGCGCGTGAAGTCTGTCGTCTTGAGGGCAAACTTGGAGATCGGGTCGTCCTCGAAGGCATCGAGCCCGAGCGAGACCACCAGCGTATCTGCCTGGTACTGCGCAATCCGCACGCAGGCCTGCTCCAGTGCGGCGAACCATTCGTCGGCGCTGGTGCCCGCGGGCAGCGGCAGGTTGAGGTTGAAGCCTGCCCCGGCGCCTTCGCCGGTTTCGTCGGCATGGCCCAGGTAGAACGGGTATTCGGTGCGCGGATCGCCATGCATGCTAATGAACAGCACGTCGGCACGGTCGTAGAAGATGCTTTGCGTGCCGTTGCCGTGGTGGTAGTCCACGTCGAGCAGGGCCACGCGAGCGGACCCGTGGTTGCGCAGCCATTGCGCGGCCACCGCCGCGTTGTTGATGAAGCAGTAGCCCCCCATGAAATCGGGGCCGGCATGGTGGCCCGGCGGGCGCGTGCAGCAGAACGCGGCGCGCGCGCCCTGCGTCACGCGGGCCGCGGCACTGGCCGCCGCATCGGCCCCGGCCTTGGCGGCCTCCCAGGTGCCTTCGGCCATGGGTGTGCCGTTGTCCATGGAGTACAGGCCCAGTTTGGCGACGAAGTTGTCCGGCTCCACGTCGCTGCGCAGGCTGCGCACCGGCCATACCGAGGGAAAGGGCTGGACGGCGGCGTTGGCGGGATCGAGCGCCAGCCATTGCTGCCAGGCCGTCTGCAAAAAGGCCAGGTAGCGCGGTGCATGGATCTGGGCCAGCACAGGGCTGCTGTCCACGTCGGGCACCAGCAGGCCGTGGCCGCGTTCGCGCAGCGCATCCTCCACGTACTGGGCGCGGACCGGCTTCTCGAAGCACGGCACGCGCTCGCCGCGGTAGAACTCGTGGACCGGCGCATGCCGGTGGTGCAGGGGGTTGTGGAAGGAGATCATGCGGACACGGGCAGGGAAAGGGTTTCGCGCCAGCGTCCTTCACGTGCTCCATGGACGCCGGCAGGGCTCACCACTTTAGCGCGTCCCGCACCACCTGGAACCCAATCCGTGCACCAGACGGCAGCAGGACCCGTCTCGATGGCCCTTCGCTGGCGTCACACCCCGCCAGCCCGGCCAGTGCGCCCATGACCACGGCCAGCAACCCCGCACACAGGAAGACAGTCGCCCTCTTCCCCCTGCCCGGATGTGCAAACCACCGCGCACTTGGCGCTACCCGCCGTCCTGGCACAGCGCTTGCATCTCATCTTGTATCCAAGATTGAATTCTTCAAAATGGTGCAAACAACAAGCCCCCTGGTCGCCGAACTTCCTGCCGCAGCGGAAGGCCTGCCCGTGCTGGCGCCGCAGGCCTGGATCCTGCGCTGCGAGCCGCCCATCGCCGGCACGCCGGGCGGGCCGCTCAGCGGCCTCACTTTTGCGGTCAAGGACAACATCGACGTGGCGTGCCACCCCACCTCGGCCGCCTGCCCTGCCTTTGCCTACACCGCCACGGCCCACGCGGCCGTGGTGCAGCGCCTGCTCGATGCGGGCGCCACGCTGGTGGGCAAGACCAACCTGGACCAGTTCGCCTGCGGGCTCAACGGCACGCGCTCGCCGCACGGCGCCGTGCCCAATGCGCTGGACCCGGCCTATGTGTCGGGCGGCTCCAGCTCGGGCTCGGCCTATGTGGTGGCCACGGAGCAGGTGGATTTCGCGCTGGGCACCGACACGGCGGGCTCGGGCCGCGTGCCGGCCGGGCTGAACAACATCGTCGGCATCAAGCCGACCAAGGGCCTGGTCAGCGCACGCGGCGTGGTGCCCGCGGCGCAGAGCGCCGACTGTGTCTCGATCTTCGCGCGCACGGTGGACCTGGCGGCCCGCGTGCTGCAGGTGGCCCAGGGCTACGACGCTCAGGACCCCTATGGCCGCCAGCTCACGCTGGCCCGCCAGCCGCTGCCCGTGGGCTTTCGCTTCGGCGTGCCCGACGTGCTGGAGTTCTTCGGCGATGCCGCGGCCGAGGCGGCCTTCGCCGAAGCCGTTGCCCGGCTGAAGGCCCTGGGCGGCACGCCGGTCTCCATCCACTACGCACCGCTGGCCCAGGCCGCCGCCCTGCTCTACGAAAGCGCCCTGGTGGCCGAGCGCTACGCCGCCGTGCGCAGCTTCTTCGATGCGCATGCCGACGAGGTGGTGGAGCCGGTGCGCAGCATCCTGGCCAGCGGGCGCGGCTACAGCGCGGCCGACCTGTGCGATGCCCAGACCCGCCTGCGCGCGCTGGGCCAGCAGGTCGCACCCATGTGGCAAGGGGCCGAGGCCATCGATGTGCTGCTGGTGCCCACGGCGCCCACGCACTACACCATTGCCGCGATGCAGGCCGACCCGGTGGTGCTCAACCGCAACCTCGGGGCCTACACCAACTTCGTCAACCTGCTGGACTATGCCGCCATCTCGGTGCCCAGCAGCCTGCGCGCCGACGGCCTGCCCTTTGGCATCACCCTGATCGGCCCCTGCGGCAGCGACCTGCAACTGGCCGAGCTGGGCCAGCGCTACCACCATGCCACGGGCCTGCCCCAGGCCGCCGGCAGCACGCCCCTGCCCGCGCCCCAGCCCATTGCCGGGCTGCAGGCGCCTGCCACGGTGCGGGTCGCCGTGGTGGGCGCGCACCTGAGCGGCATGCCGCTCAACGGCCAGCTCACCGAACGCGGCGCCAAGCTGGAGCGCGCCACCGAGACCGCACCCGACTACCAGCTCTACGCCCTGCCCGGCACCGTGCCGCCCAAGCCCGGCCTGCTGCGCGTGGCGCCCGGCCAGGGCACGCGCATCGCGGTCGAGGTCTGGCGCATGCCCGCCGCGCACTACGGCAGCTTCGTCGCGCTGATCCCGCAGCCACTGGGCATAGGCACCCTGTCCCTGGCCGATGGCAGCAGCGTGCAGGGCTTCATCTGCGAGCCGCTGGCCCTGGCCGGTGCACGCGACATCAGCCACTTCGGCGGCTGGCGGGCGTACATCGCGTCGCTCAAGGCCGACGGCTGACGCCCCCCATTCCCTCTCCACCTTCCAACCCTGCTGCAGGAGCCTTCCATGACATCCCACAGTTCTCCCCATTCCAACGGCAGCTCGCGCCGCCGCATCCTGCAGGCCTCGGCCGCCACCCTCGGTGCGCTGGCCGCGCCCGCACTGGTGCGCGCCCAGGCGGGCCCCAGGATCCGCATCGGCTTCTGGCCCGTGGCGGCTGGCCTGCCTTTCTTCGCGGCGGTGGAAAAGGGCTACTTCAAGGAGGCCGGGCTGGACGTGGAGCCGCTCAAGTTCGCGGGCGCCCAGCAGGTGATGGAAGCCATGCTCTCGGGCCGGTCCGACGGCAGCTCCAACGGCACGGGTTCGGCCAACCTGGCCATCGGCGAGATCGCCCAGCCGGGCCTGTTCAAGATCTTCGCCACCAACCCGAGCAACGCCAAGTTCGTGCTCGACCAGTTCATCACCGGCAAGGACAGCGCCATCAAGACCATGGCCGACCTCAAGGGCAAGAAGGTCGCGTCGGGCCCCGGCATCCAGAACATGACACTGTGCAAGACCATGCTGGAGCGCGCCGGCGCCAGCGGCGTCACGGTGACCGAGCTGCCCATCGGCCAGCACATCGCCGCCATCGTGGCCGGCCAGGTCGATGCCTGTTACACGCTCGAACCCACGGGCACCATCGGGCGCATGAACGGCACCACGCGGGTGATCGAGTCGGGCGTGGTGGCCAGGTACATCCTGGGCGACGCCATGGCCCCCTGGCACGGTGGCGCAGCCAGCCTGACCAGCGAATTCATCAAGAAGAACCCCGAAGCCGCCAAGAAGTTCATCGCCGCCTATGCCCGTGGCATCGAGCTGGTGCGCAGCAAGCCCGAGGAGGCACGCCAGTTCATGAAGGGCTACACCGCCATCGAGGGCCCGCTCACGGCCGAGGTGCCCCTGGCCTCGTACATGCTCTACAACGAGTTCAAGCCCAGCGACCTGGCGCACTTCCAGAAGTTCTACGACCTGTTCACCGAAAAAGGCATCTTCGAGAAGAAGGTCGTGGTCGACAGCCTGATCTACAAGGCCTGAGGGCAGGACGCGCCATGGCCGACAACACGTCTACCACCGCCGGCGCCTGGTCGCCACCCGCGGGCAAGGCGGCTTCCGCCGCGCCCAGGAAACCCGCCTGGGACAAGTTCCTGCCCTTTGCCGGGCCGCTGGCCCTGTTCATCGTCTGGGACCTGGTGGTGCGCCTGGGCTTCATCAAGCCCATATTGCTGCCCCCGCCAGGAACCACCGTGCTCACCCTGGTCACCGGCCTGGCCGGCGGGCCGCTGCTGCTGGACTTTGCCGTGACCGTCTGGCGCACGGTGCAGGCCTTTCTGATCGCGGCCGTGGTCGGCGTGCCCCTGGGGGTGCTGCTGGGCAGCAACGAGCGCGCCTACCGCAGCGTGGAGTTTTTGATCGACTTCTTCCGCTCCACGCCCTCCTCGGCGCTGATCCCGCTGTTCCTGTTGATCTTCGGCGTGTCGGACGTGAACAAGGTGGCCATCGCCGCGTTCGGCGCCTTTTTGATCGTGATCTTCAACAGCGCCTACGGCGTCATCAACGCCCGCAAGCAGCGCGTGATGGCGGCGCGCGTCATGGGCGCCTCGCGCTGGCAGATCTTCAAGGACGTGCTGGTCTGGGAAAGCCTGCAACCCACCTTCGTCGGCCTGCGCTCGGCCGTGTCGATGGCGCTGGTCATCGTCATCGTGGCCGAGATGTTCATCGGATCGGACAACGGCCTGGGCCACCGCATCATCGACGCGCAGCAGGTGCTCAACGTCAAGAGCATGTACGCCGCCATCCTGGCTGCCGGCGCGCTGGGCTATGCCCTGAACATTTTGTTCCTCGTCGCCGAGCGCAAGATCGTGCACTGGAGCGGCCGATGAACGCCGTCGTCAACGGCGCCGTGTACGCCGACGTGCCCAGGCGCGCCTTCACCCCCGGCCCGGCCGGCACCCACATCACCATCCGCGGGCTGACCAAGTACTTCGCGGGCTGGCCGCTGTACGAGGATTTCGACCTCGACATCCCCAAGCACAAGATCGTCTCCGTCTTCGGGCCCAACGGCTGCGGCAAGAGCACGCTGATCAACATGATCGCGGGCCTCGTGCCCATCGACCGCGGCGAGATCCTGTTCGACGGCAAGAGCCTCAAGGACACCAAGATCGGCTATGTCTTCCAGAACTACCGCGAGGCGATGTTCCCGTGGATGCGCACCATCGACAACATCGCCTACCCGCTCCAGCTCGAAGGCAAGAGCAAGGCCGAAGTGGACCGCCGCATGGCCGAGCTGGTGGCCTCGTTCGACGTGAAGTTCGACCTGAACCGCTACCCCTACGAGCTCTCGGGCGGACAGCAGCAGACGGCGTCCATCATGCGGGCGCTGGCGCCCAACCCCGAGGTGCTGTTCCTCGACGAGCCCTTCTCGGCGCTGGACTTCGAGATGACGCTGTTCATCCGCGAGAAGCTGCAGGAGGTGTTCATGCAGACCGGCACCACCATGCTGCTGGTCTCGCACGACCTCGAAGAGGCCGTCTACCTGGCCGACGAGGTGCTGCTCTTGACCAAGCGCCCGACCAAGGTGGCCGAGATCCTGCGCTACGAGGACGCGCGCCCGCGCACCCTGGCCACGCTGAGCGAGCCGAGCTTCGTGGCGATGAAGAAGCTCAGCCTGGAGATCTTCCAGCGCGAGGTGCGCCGATGAACGCCGCCGAGCTCGAACGCTACCTGGACGCGGCCTCGGCAGCCATCGGCCTGCCCATCGCGCCCGAACACCGCACGGCCGTGCTCGGCTACTTGGCGCTGGCCAGCGGCTTTGCCGATACGGTCAACGCCGTGCCTCTGGACGCCACGGACGAACCCGCCATGGCCTTCGTGCCCGTGGCACCGCTGGAGGGCAGCGCATGACGGCCCCCTGGTGGCAGCAGGACGCCGCCGGCATGGCCCAGGCCGTGGCAGCGCGCGACGTGACGGCCACGGCGCTGGTGGCGGCCTGCCTGGCGCGCATCGCGCAGACCGACGCCCGCGTGAACGCCTTCACCGAGGTGCTGGGCACCCGCGCCCTGGCACGCGCCGCGCGCATCGACGCCGGCCTGGCCGATGGCACGCAGGCCGCCCTGCCCCTGCTGGGCGTGCCCTTTGCGGTGAAGAACCTGTTCGATGTGGAAGGCATCGCCACCCTGGCGGGCTCGAAGATCGAGCGCAGCTCCGCACCCGCCACGGCCGATGGCCCGCTGGTGCAGCGGCTGGAGGCCGCGGGCGCCATCCTGGTCGGTGCGCTCAACATGGACGAGTACGCCTACGGCTTCACCACAGAGAACAGCCACGAGGGCGCCTGCCACAACCCGCACGACCTGGCACGCATCGCAGGCGGCTCCTCGGGCGGTTCGGGCGCCGCCGTGGCCGCGGGCCAGGTGCCGATCACCCTGGGCTCGGACACCAATGGCTCCATCCGCGTGCCAGCCTCGCTGTGCGGGGTGTTCGGCCTCAAGCCCAGCTTCGGGCGCCTGCCGCGCACGGGCAGCTTTCCCTTCATCTCCAGCCTGGACCACCTGGGCCCCATGGCGCGCAGCGTGCGCGACCTGGCGCTGGCCTACGACGCCCTGCAGGGGCCCGAGGCGCCTGGTGCGCACACCGATGCCGGCTGCGCGCAGCGGCCCGTGGAGCCGGTAGCCGCCACCCCGGGCCAGGG
>NZ_AKJX01000038.1 GCF_000276605.1 Acidovorax sp. CF316
CGTGCCCCGCCACTGGCTGGCGGCGGGCGCGCTGTTCGTGGCCGTGGGGGTCGATACCATGCTGCTGGCCGCGGCGGCCAGGCAACTGGTAGCGCGCTTTCGCACGGGCGAAGCCGCCGCGACCAGCCCGAATGGCTACTGACAACGACACAGAAAGCAACCCGACGATGAAAGCATGTATCTACGGTGCCGGCGCCATTGGCGGCTGGATCGGCCTGGCCCTGGCGCAGGCAGGCAGCGAGGTCAGCCTGGTGGCGCGCGGCGCCACGCTGGCGGCCCTGCAGGAACACGGGCTGCGCCTGCGCCGCCCCGATGGCAGCGTGGCGGCAACCCCGGTACGCGCCAGCGACAGCCCGGCCGCCCTGGGTGTACAGGACCTGGTGGTCATCGCGGTGAAGGCGCCCGGCCTGCCCGAGGTGGCACGCGCCCTGGCGCCTCTGATCGGCCCCCAGACGGTGGTGCTGACCGCCATGAACGGTGTGCCCTGGTGGTTTCTCGACGGCTGCGGCGGTGCCGCCCAGGGGCGCACGCTGGAGTCGGTGGACCCTGGCGGCGCGATCGCCCGCGCCATCCCCGCCGGCCAGGTGCTGGGCAGCGTGGTGCACACCAGTTGCTCGCTGGAGGCGCCGGGCTTTGTGAAACAGCATTTTGGCAACCGCCTGATCGTGGGTGAACCCGATGGCAGCGCCAGCCCGCGGCTGCAGGCCCTGGCCGATGCGTTGCAGCGCGGCGGCATCGAGGTGGAGACCTCCACGAACATCCAGAAGGACATCTGGTTCAAGCTCTGGGGCAACCTCACGGTGAACCCGATCAGCGCCCTCACGGGCGCCACCACCGACCGCATCCTCGACGACGACCTGGTGCGCGGCTTTGTCTCGGCCGTGATGCTGGAGGCCAAGGCCATCGGCGCGAAGCTGGGACTGCCCATCGACCAGCAGCCCGAGGACCGCCATGCCGTGACGCGCAAGCTCGGTGCTTTCAAGACCTCGATGCTGCAGGACGTGGAGGCCGGCAAGCCGGTGGAGATCGACGCCCTGGTGGGCGCCGTGCACGAGCTGGGGCAGATCACCGGCATACCCACGCCCCACACGGCTGCCTTGCTCGGTCTGTCCCGCCTGATGGCCCGCACCCGCGGTTTGTACTGATTTTTCACCTCACCACGCAACCATGCTCAAGCTCTATTCCGCCCCCGGTACCTGCTCCCTGGCCGCAAACATCGCACTGCACGAGGCCGGCGCTGACCACGAACTCGTGACCCTGGACTTTGCCAACCATCAGCAGCGCAGCCCCGAGTACCTGGCCATCAACCCCAAGGGCCGCGTGCCCACGCTGGTGACGGAGCATGGCGTGCTCTCCGAAACGGTGGCCCTCCTGCTCTACGTCGCGCAGCGCTTTCCCGCCGCGAAGCTCGCTCCGCTGGACGACCCCTTCGCGCTGGCGCGCATGCAGGAAGTCAACAGCTACCTGGCCTCCACCGTGCACGTGGCGCACGCGCACAAGCGGCGCGGTGCGCGCTGGGCCGATGAGGCCAGCTCCATCGCCGACATGCAGCGCAAGGTGCCGCAGACCATGACCGAGGCCTTCAACGTCATCGAGAACCACTACCTGCAAGGCCCCTGGGTGCTGGGCGCGTCGTATTCGGTGGCCGATGGCTACCTGTTCACCATCGCGTCGTGGCTCAAGACCGACGACGTGGACATCGCGCTGTTCCCCAAGGTGGCGGAGCACACGGCGCGCATGCTTGAGCGCCCGGCAGTGCAGCGCGCGCTGGCCTGATTTCTCCGGCCCTCAAGAAAAAGCCCTCGCAGCCTGAACGGCTGCGAGGGCTTTCTTTTTGCGAGTGCGCCTCAACGAGGCTAGCCGGTTGAAGGCAAAGCCGTCAGTTGACCTTCAGGATGCGCCAGTCGACACGGTTGTCGGCGCGGTGCACGATGTCCACCTTCTGCGTGGTCGCCCAGGGGATGATCTGGTTGTACAGCGGGATGTGCGAGATCAGTTCGTGGTCGGCGATCAGGGCCTTCTCGATCAGGCCGTTGCGCGTGGCGGTGTCGGTTTCCTTCTTGATGCGCTCGATCAGCGCATCCTGCTGCGGGTTGGAGAAACGGCCCAGGTTGAAGTTGCCGTCGCCGCCAGCGCCGCTGGAGCGGATCAGCGACTGCAGCGAGTAGAAGGCATCAAACGTCGGCACGCCCCAGCCCAGGAGGTAGATGCTGGCCTCGTTGCGCTGGATCATCGGGAAGTAGGTGGCAAACGGCAGCGAACGCAGCTTGGCCTTGATGCCGATCTTGGCCCACTGGGCGGTGATGGCCTGGCACAGTTGCTCGTCGTTGATGTAGCGGCCTGCGCTGCAGGCAAAATCCACCTCGAAGCCCTGCGGGTAGCCGGCTTCAACCAGCAGCTTCTGCGCGGCGGCGGGGTCGTAGGGCCAGCGCGCGTCGGCCTTGGGCGTCCAGCCGTTGACCTGGCGCGCGATGATGGCGCCCGTGGGCTGGGCCAGGCCGCGCAGCACCACGCGCTGGATGGCGCTGATGTCGATGGCCTGGTAGAGCGCCTTGCGCACGCGCACGTCCTTGAGCGGGTTCTTGCCCTTGACGTCGGAGCCCGGCAGCTCTCCGCGGAACTGGTCCAGGCCCAGGAAGATCGTGCGGTTCTCGGCGCCGTCGAGGACCTTGAGATTCGGCGTCTGGCGCACGCGCGGCAGATCCTGCAGGCCGGGGTCGAGCACGAAGTCGAGCTCGCCCGAGAGCAGCGCGGCGGTGCGCGTGGCGTCGGATTTGATCGGGGTGTAGACAATCTGCGTCACGTTGCCGCCGTACTTGCCCTTGCCCCACCAGGTGGGGTTGGCCTTGAGCACCAGGCGCTGGTCGGACGTCCACGACTCGAGCACGAAGGGGCCGGTGCCCAGCGCATTGCGGTGCGAGAACGGCTCGTCCTTGGTCTTGATGTCCTTGGGCGACACGGCATTGTTCTTCTCGGCCCAGGCCTTGCTCAGGATGCGCAGCTCGGTGAGCTGGTTCACGAGCACGGGGTTGGGCACCTCGGAGAAGATGTCGATGGTGTACGCGTCGACCTTTTCCACGCGGTCGATGCCCTGGGTGTAGACCGCGAAGTTGGAGGTCTTGGCCTTGGCGCGTTCGAGCGAGAACTTGGCGTCGTCGGCCGTGAACTCGCTGCCGTCGCTGAACTTGACGCCCTTGCGCAGGGTCAGGCGCAGCTGCGTGGGGCTCACGCGCTTCCACTCGGTCGCCAGCGAAGGTTCTGGCTTGAAGGTCTTGCTGTTGTATTCGACCAGGGTGTCGTACACCGCGGCATGCAGCGTGTTGTTCACACCCACGTTCTGGGCATGGATGTCCCACGAGGACAGGTCGGTAGAGCGCGACCAGCGGAAGGTGTTGGCGTGGCTGACCAGGGGCAGCGCACCGGCCAGGGCGGCGGCCAGCAGGAGGGATTGGAATCGCATGAGGGAGAAGTGCTTGTGCAGAAAGTCTTTGTGCGCTGCACTATGGACTGCACCGCCCCCGGGGCGAACGAATTTCTCGTTGTAACCTTATGCGCCGCGCCCCCAGGGCGCCTGCCGGGTTTCAATGCAGCAGCAACCCCACGGCCAGTGCGACCATCATGGCCGCGACCACGGCATCGAGCACGCGCCAGGCGTGCGGCGATGCGAACAGCGGTGCCAGCCAGCGCGCGCCCCAGCCCAGCGAGGCAAACCATACCAGGCTGGCCAGGCTGGCCCCGGCCGCGAAGCCCATGCGCAGCGAGGGCGGGTAGGGGCTGGCGATGGCGCCGAGCAGCAGCACCGTGTCCAGGTACACATGGGGATTGAGCCAGGTGAAGGCCATGGCGGTGAGCACCACCGGCTGCCATCCCACCGCCCCCGCGCCTTCTGC
The DNA here is from genome assembly GCF_000276605.1 of Acidovorax sp. CF316. Lineage (GTDB taxonomy): Bacteria > Pseudomonadota > Gammaproteobacteria > Burkholderiales > Burkholderiaceae_C > Acidovorax. The sequence continues at coordinate 3,891 of NZ_AKJX01000038.1, forward strand.
GCCGACCTGCATCGCCGCAGGCCGCCAGGCCCGCAGCAAGGCGCGCCCCGCATAGGCCAGCAGAAAGGCTGCCCCCAGCCAGCGCGCGGCCACCAGCAGCGCCGGGTGGGCCTGCACGGCCGAGCCCAGCCCCCACACACCCGCCTGCACCAGGATGGCGTCGGACAGCGCGCACACGGCCACCACGGGCAGCACATGCTCGCGCCGCAGGCCCTGGCGCAGCACGAAGGCGTTCTGCGCACCGATGGCGATGATGAGGATGGCGGTCGAGGAGAAGCCGTTGGCAAAGGCCGAGGAAAGGTTCATGGGCCCGATGGTGCCCAGGCCCGCATGGAAAGAAAAGCTATACTTTTTTGCCACCCGTAAGCAAAGCTGAATGCACCTCGACACCGCCCAACTGGCCGCCCTGGCCGCCGTGCTGGAAGAAGGCAGCTTCGAGCGTGCCGCCCTGGTCTTGCACGTTACGCGCTCGGCCGTGTCCCAGCGTGTCAAGCTGCTCGAAGAGCGTGTGGGCCAGGTCCTGGTCCGCCGCGCCGCGCCCTGCACACCCACCGAGGCCGGCCAGGCCCTGCTGCGCCACGCCCAGCAAATGGCACTGAGCGAGGCCGATGCCCTGCGCAGCATTGCGGGCACCAGCGCTGGCCTGGCACCGGTGCGGCTGGCGCTGGGGGTGAACGCCGATTCGCTGGCCTCGTGGTTCGTGGACGCCATGGCCCAGGCCGCTGAGCCAGGCGAAGGGTTGGCCCTGCCCATCACCTTCGACATCCATGTCGAGGACCAGGACCATTCGTCCGAACTAATGCGCCAGGGCCGCGTGATGGCCGCCGTGACCGCCGACCCGCAGCCCGTGCAGGGCTGCCAGGTGGTGCGCCTGGGCACCATGCGCTACCGCGCGCTGGCCAGCCCCGCCTTCATGGAACGCCACTTCGCTCAGGGCGTGACGGCGGCGGCACTGGCCCAGGCGCCTGTGCTGGTCTTCAACCGCAAGGATGCGCTGCAGGAGCGCTTCATGCGCCGCATCGCGCGGCGCGCACTGGCGCCGCCGGTGCACTGGCTGCCCTCGTCCCAAGGCTTCGTCGCAGCCACCCTGGCCGGACTGGGCTGGGGCATGAGCCCCGACCAGCTGGCACGTGAGGCCATCGATGCCGGCCGCCTGGTCGAACTGGTGCCCGGCAAGCCGGTGGACGTGGCGCTGCACTGGCAGTTCTGGCGCCTGAACGTGCAGGCGCTGCAGCGCATGACGCAGGCGGTGCAGCAAGCGGCGTCGACGGCCTTGCTGCCGTAGGAGGATCAGGCCGGCAGATCCTCATGGTGGTCGGCCACGCCCTTCTTCCAGTACGCGGCGATGCGCATGCGTTTGGGGTTCACACCCGGCTTGGCCAGCACCACCTTGCGCAGGGCCGCCATGTCGGCGTGCTCGCCAGCCGCCCAGATATAGCCATCGCCCTCGGGAATCGCCAGCGCCTCGGCGGCATCAGGCAGCGAAGCCACCCATTGCAGATCCAGCCGGGCCGCCGTGGCCAGGGCACGCTGGTCGGCCGGGTTGCGCACCTGGATGCGCACGGTGGCACTTGCTTCGGCCGGTAGCTCGGCCAGGCGCCGCACCATGGCGGGCACCGCCGTCTCGTCGCCCAGCAGCCAGTGCCAGGCAAAGGCGGTGGGCACCACCATGCTGCCGCGCGGGCCGGCCACGCCCACCCAGTGGCCCGGCTGGGCGGCCGCCGCCCAGTCGGAGGCGGGGCCTGCATCGTGCAGCGCCACCTCGACGTCCAGCTCGCCCTTGGCCGCGTCGTAATGCGCCGGCGTGTAGTCGCGCAGCACGGGCCGCGGCTCGGGCATCACCGGGCGGCCATCCTGCACGGAGGGAAGGCTCGCGCGCTCCTGACCAGGGTGCGGCAGGATGAGCTTGAAGTGGTCGTCGAAGCCCGCACTCACGAAGTCGGCCATGTCCGGCCCGCCGAGGGTCAGGCGCACGAAGCCGGGGCTGACCTCGGTACGGCGCAGCACCTGCGCATGGCGTGCCTTCAGGGTGTGGCGGACTCGGGTGATGGCCAGGGCATCGGCCGGCGCGGCAGGGGATTGGTGTTCGGTGCTCATTAATTACAATGTTGTTGATTCAATCAACCAAATCATCTGCCAACAAGTTGACTTTGTCAACCGGTTGGTTTTGCCATGCACCGCAACCGCCCCCCCGCCGATGTCTTTGAAGCGATGCACGACCTGATGCACGTGTACCGCGCGCACATGGTGCGGGCCATGGCGGCCATCCACCCCGACCTGACCATGAACGAGGTGCGCGCGCTGGGCTTCATAGGTCGCCACCCGGGCGCGACGCAAAAGGACCTGGTGCGCCACAGCGGTGCCGACAAGGCCCAGGTGGCGCGCATGGTGGCGCAGCTGGCCGAACGCGGCTGGATCACCAGCCACCCCAACCCCGAGGATGGCCGCAGCCGCATCCTGGCGCTGAGCCCCGAGGGCCAGGCCCTGCAGGAGACGGTGCGCGGTCTGCGCCAGACGCTGTCGGCGCGGCTGCTCGCCGGATGCGACGCCGACACCCAGGCCCAACTGCTATCGCTGCTGGACAGGCTGCGCGGCGAGCTGGACGCCTTGCCGGCGTGCGGCCAGCGGGGCTGACGCCGGCCCCGCGCCAGCGATCTTTGTTGGCGCAAACGATTTGCCTGGTGACGCTGCGGCTTCGGGGCCACAATCGCACCAGCCGGTAAAACTTTACGTGCAATCGTTAAAATTTGCGTGTAACTTCGAGTTTTTGCGGCCCCGCGCCGCCAGGTAGCGCTTGCCCGGGTGGGCGGCGGCAAGAAAGGTGTGGCAAGTGGGAGCGTCAACGGCGAAGCAGCAGCAGGCCCTCGCGTTGCGTCCTGCAACGGAGCAGGACGCCGCGTTCCTGTGCGCCGTGTACCGCTCGGTGCGCGAGCCGGAGTTGCTCACCATCGGCTGGCCGGACGCGCAGATCCAGGCCTTCTGCGAAATGCAGCACCGCTTTCGCACGGCGGGGTATGGACAGTACCTGCCTCCCGTGGAAACGACCCTGGTGCTGTGGGAAGGCAACCCTGCGGGAATGCTTGCAGTGTGCCGCAGCGCAGAGCGCTGGGTGCTGGTGAACATCGAGCTGCTTCCCGCAGCACGCGGCAAAGGCATCGGATCCGAACTGATTGCCCGGCTCCAGCAGGACGCCAAGGCCGCTGGCGTGGGCCTGCGGCTGCAGGCCGCCAGCACCAGCCCCGTGGTGCGCCTGTACGAGCGCTGCGGCTTTGCCAGCGTGGCCGACGACGGCATGGTGCGGCAGATGGAATGGCCGCATGGCAAGCCACGGCGGGCTCCCGCAAGGAAGCCTGGCAACCGGGGCACGAATGAACAACAGACAGTGGACTGATTGAACCAGGAACAACGACCCATGGAATTCGAAGACACCGCGCCTTTGGCCTCAGGGGCCCCGGAATCCGAAAGCCGCCGCCGGTTTGTGATGCAGACCGGAATGGCGACCACTGCTGCGGTCCTGGGCGGCACAATGGGTCTGGCACACGCGGCACCACGCCCACAGCCGTCACTGTCGGCAGGGCAGTCCTTGCGTGTGGGCATGCTGCTGCCCGAAGGGCGGGCCTACCCGCAACTGGGTGCACAGTTGCTTGCAGGAGCGCGTGCCTATGCGGAGCAATCGGGCGGCGGGCGGCTGCACATCACCCCGGTCTTCTATGGCGGGCATACCCGCCAGGCAGAACGGGCTGCCCGTAAGTTGCTGGCGATGGAGCCGATCGATGTGCTGACGGGCTTTGTTGACCCCAGTGCAGCCGCGGGGTGGGCTCCCATGCTGGCGGAGCGCCAAGTGCCTCTCTTGGTAGGCGACACCGGCGCAAACGCACTGGACCCGAAGGCCCGCTCCTCATGGATCGTGCACAACAACCTGGGCTACTGGCAGGCGGCCTGGGCTGCGGGCCGCTGGGCGGCCAAGGCCCTGGGTCCGCGCGCCATCGTCGCGGTCGGCCCGGCAGACAGCGGTTTTGACCACCTGCACGCCTTTGAGCGCGGCTTTGCCTCGGCCGGCGGCCGCGTGCAGGCCACCGTCTTCACGCGTGCGGCGGACGGAACCAGTCAACTGGACGCACTGGCACGCCTGGTGCGCCAGACACGGCCCGATCTGGTGTTCGCGCTGGATTCCGGTCCCCGCTCCGCAGAGTTTCCGCAGTTCTGGGCCCGCTCGGGCGTCGCGAACCATGTGCAACTGGTGGTAGGAGGCATGCTGGCCGAAACCATGGCCGCCACTTCGCAACCGGCTGATGGCTCGCGCATATGGACTGTGCGCACCTTGCCAGCCACCCAGGATGACCGCCATCCCTCACAGTTCCATGTCTTGGGACAAGAACTGGCCCAGCGCCTGCAGGCGGCTGCTGTACTGTCGGCATCCATAGGCTCGCACGGCCTTCCATTGGCCCAGGCCCTGTCAACTGCTGTGCTGACGACCCCACGTGGAGAAGTGGGCCTGGACCCGTACTCCGGTGAGACCGTGGCACCCTTGTACCTGCAAGGCCTGCATTCCACGCCCTGGCGCTCCCCGTCGACTCTGCCCCCTGTTGCAACTGCCGCGTGCCATGGCTTATGCGAGGCCTTGGCCAGTTGGGTCGCTGGCACCTATTTGGCAGCTTGATTTTTCATTTGGAACGTCTCTAAGGCGATTAAAGATGGCAGACCCTAACCTTGGTGAGATCAGAATGTTCGCGGGCAGTTTTGCGCCTGTGGGCTGGGCTGTTTGCGATGGCCGGCAGATGGCTATCGCCAACAACGACGCCTTGTACGCATTGGTAGGAACCACCTACGGGGGCGATGGGATCACGACCTTCAATCTGCCGGACCTTCGAGGCAGGGCACCGATCAACCAAGGTCAGGGCCCCGGGCTTACAAGTTATTCACTCGGGACCGCCGCGGGGTCGGAATCGGTAACGCTCATGGTGCAACAACTGCCCAGCCATACCCATGCAGTGGAGGCAGGAGCCTCAGGCACGTCAGCGACACCCCATAGCGCCTATATCGGGTCCTCCACAGCGGCCAAGGATTTCCGCTACGCCAGCGCGACGGCTACCGACAACCTGTCCACGGGAACCTTGCAATCATCCGGAGGAAGCATGCCACATGAGAACAGATCTCCTTATCTGGCGATCTCGTTCATTATTTGCATCGCTGGCATTTTCCCCTCAAGAAACTGAACAGGAAGATTGAAATGGAACCTTTCATCGGTGAAATCCGGCTCATGGCGTTCAATTTTGCCCCTAGATATTGGGCTTTATGCAGTGGTCAAATCATTAACATTCAAAGCAATACCGCCCTCTTTTCCGTTCTGGGAACAAACTACGGGGGCAATGGAACCACGACTTTTGGCCTTCCGAATCTGAATGGCAGATCAGCTATTGGCGCAGGGCAAGGACCGGGGCTTTCCAACTACTCAGTGGGCGCGCAAGGTGGGGATGAGCGTGTGACACTTGGGCTCGCTGAAATGCCTGCACACGGGCATGCGCTCAAGGGGATTGCAAGCATTGGCGACGCTAGCTCCCTGCCCGCCTTGTCCCCTGCCCTCGCCTCCTCCAGCATCAGATCGAATCTTTACAGCACGGCGGGGCCAGACACCACCATGGCTTCAGCAGCTGCCCTGACGGGCGGAAACACGTCCCACAACAACATGCCGCCCTACCTGGGACTGCATTTTTACATTGCGCTCCAAGGCATTTTCCCGGCGCGCAACTGAGCATATTCATCATATTCTGGCGGCAATCAAATGGATGCTTTTATTGGCGAGATTCGCCTTTTCGGTTTCGGCTTCAACCCGAGGAATTGGGCTCCCTGCAATGGGCAATTGATGGCCATCGCGCAGAATCAAGCACTTTTCGCTTTGCTGGGTACGACCTACGGGGGCAATGGAACCACCACATTTGCGCTCCCCGACCTGCGCGGCCGCCGGCCACTGGGCACCGGGTCCAATCCCCCAGTCACCCCGGGTAGCCAAGGAGGTGCAGAAACGCACACCTTGCTGCTGTCGGAAATGCCCAGCCATACGCACACGGTGGGCGCATCCAACACGGTAGGGAACCAAGCCTCACCAGCCAACGCCTACCCGGCCCGATCAGATGTTGATGAGGCCTACAGCAGCGGCCCATCCCAGGCGGACAGCGGCTTGGTTGTCGCCACCGGGGGCAACCAGCCCCACGAAAATCGCCCGCCGTTCCTGGCGCTCAATTTCGCGATTTGCATTTCGGGCATCTTTCCGTCCCGCAACTGACAGACCTGACCGCCACGCAACCAACCAGGCGCTTGCGCGACAGGCAAGCCCTGCCCTTACGCACAGCCCACCGAGGAGCTCATTTCATGCAACGATGGATCCAAACCCCGAAACCGGCCGCATGGCTTGCCTGGGGCATGCTGGCGCTGGCCATGGGGGCCTGGGGGCATGCTGCGGCAGCCACCATCACGGTGAATACGCTGGGGGATGGCAACACGGGATGCACCCTGCGCAGGGCCCTTTCCAACGCCAACGGCGCCAACCAGGGGGCCGCAGAGTGCACGCGGGGAGATTCCGGCGGCAACGAAATCCGCTTCAATGCGGCGGCCCAGGCGATCGTGCTGACAGCGGGCAATGGCCCCTTGACCATCACGCGCACCCTCACCATCACGGGCAATGGCGCGGCCGCCACGAGCATCTCGGGAGGCGGCCTGGTCCGCGTGCTGGACATCCCTGTGGGCACCAGCGTGACCCTGGCCTTGAACGGGCTTACGGTGAGCAACGGCAAGGCGCTGGCCAGCAGCACTATGAGCAATGCGGGTGGGCTGTTCATTCCCGTGGGTTCCACCGCCAACCTGAGCAATTGTGCCTTCCGCAGCAACTCCGCAGAGTCCAGCGGCGGCGCCATCGAGAACCGCGGCGCATTGACCATCAATTCCTGCACCTTCTCGGGCAACACCGCTGCCGCTGAAGGCGGCGCCATCCGCAACATCGGCACGATGTCGGTGGGCACCTCTCTCTTCAACAGCAATACGGCCGACCGGGGCGGCGCTGTATGGGTCAGCCGCACGACCAGTACCACCATCGACCTCATCAGTTCGAGGTTCGGGGGCAACACGGGCGGAAGCACCGGAGGTACCGTTGTCCTGGACAGTTCGGTGATGAACGCAGCGATCAGCAACGTGACCTTGAACACGACAGGCAGCACTTCGCAGGGGCAGGCCTATCCCGAAGGACCGCCCACAATCACCGTTCAGCCTACCACCCCGGTCACTGCGGGCAATGCCGCCACACTGTCCGTCACAGTGACGGGCAGCGGCATCCCGCCCACAGGCAGCGTGGACCTGCTGTCCGGCGGTGCGGCCATCACCGACTGCTCCAATCTCGCACTGAACGGCAGCGGAATCGCCAGCTGCAGCCCGATCACGCTGGAAATGGGCGTGCACACCATCACGGCCTACTTCCCCGGGGACAGCACCTACACTGCAGGCACTTCCGCCGGCGAAGTTCAGGTGGTCAACGGCTCTACGAACCAGGACACCAAGCCAGTCACCGTGACTGGCCCGGAAAACGCCGAAGTATGGATAGGGGTGGAGAGTTCCAGCAGGGGCTCCATCGGCCCCAGCGGCAGGCTGACAGTCACGCTGAATACACCAGCTCCCGATGAGGCCAAGACTTTCCTGGTCCAAACCAAGACCGCAGGCGGTGGCAGCACGCTGGTCACCGGAACGCTCAAGATCACACGCGACGCCACGCCGCCGGTGTTCAACATCGTTCTGCCCACCCCTTCCGGCTACCTGGGTACCAGCAGCACGTTGAACTACACGCTGAGCGAGAACGTGGCGAGCGCCTCCATTGTGTTGACACGTGTCGGCGGCATCGCCGACCCGGGGTCGCCACACACCTGCGTGCTGCGCGGCACGGCGCTGAATTCGACCCCCAACCAGGTGGGCTACGCAGCCGCCCCGAATGGCTGCACGCAGACAATCGCCCTGGTCAGCGGCGCAATCTATGACATCGCCTTCAGTGCCACCGATGCGGTGGGCAATACCTCAGCCCCGCTGACCGTGGCGGGCGTAACCTACGACACCACCTCACCGCAGGCAAGCCTGGCACTGCCGGCCGTTGTTGCAAGCCGCACGCCCGCCATCGGTGCAGCATTCAGCGGATCGGACACCGGCTCGGGCATCGCCCCCGCCGATGGCTACTGCCTGCTGGAAGTCAATGCCGTGGGCAACTGCGGCTGGGGTGCGCAGCCTGCGAGCTACACGTTCAACAGCGATGGCACCAAGACGCTGTACGGCTTTGTGCGGGACAGGGCGGGCAACATCTCGGCTGTGACCACCGCCACGTTGGATGTGGACACCGGTTTCCCCAACACGCCGACATTGGCAGCGACCCCCACTTACGCGATCGGAACGTCCACCACCGTGGAAGTCCGTGGCGAGGTCGGTGCGCGGGTCTGGGTCAACGGCGCCAACACCGGCCTGGTCATCGACGGGGCGGGCAAGGTCAATCTCACGCTCGATACGAGCGGCATCGCCAACGGCAACCAGGCGACCTTCAGCATCACCCTGCGCGATGCTGCGGGCAACGTGAGCACTCCCACACTGGATCTGGTGTTGACACGCGATACGGATGTGCCTGTGTTCAGCGCCCTGGCGCCTGCCAACAGCAGTGCCATCAAGCTCGGAAGCACGCTGGGCTTCACGCTCAGCAAGGCCGTGGCCAGCGCCAGCATCATGGCAACCCGCACTGGCGGCACGGCCGACGGTGCCTCGCCCCACACCTGCACCTTGAGGGGCACGGCCCTGGCGGCCGGCGCCCACACCACGGCGCTGACTGCCGATGCAAATGGCTGCACGGCACCCTTCAACCTGGTGGATGGCGCGGTGTACACCTTCGCGTTCAATGCAACCGATGCGGCGACCAACAATGCCGCGACGGTCTCCATCACCGGCGTGACGTACGACACCAGCGCTCCATCGGCCCCGGTGGTGACCAGCCCTGCCGACAACGCATCGGCCGAAGGCAACTCGGTGGTCATCACCGGCACGGCAGAAACCGGCAGCCGGGTGGAGGTCCATGAAGGCGCCACCCTGCTGGGCAGCGCCACGGCCACGGGGGGCAACTTCTCGGTCACCGTGGCGGGCCTGAGCTTCACAGTGCACAACTTCACGCTCAAGGCGATCGATGCCGCGGGCAACGAAAGCGGCACCACGGCCCTGGCCTATACGGCCCAGGTGCCCAGCAGCGGTGGCGGATCGCCCCCGCCTGCGGTGATCACCCAGGGCACGGCAACCGTAGCGCCGGGCGCGCCCGTCACCATCGGCGGCAGCGTGCAGGTCACGGCATCCCCGGGCAGCACGATCACGCTCAACCCGCAATCGGGCGGCTCCACCATCACCCTGCCCCCAACAGGCAGCGGCGGCACCCCGGCGCCCGTGACCCTGGTGATCGGCGGCCAGACCTTCAGCATCCAGCCGCAGCCCAACACCTCCACGGTACTCAGCGTGGTCACCTTGACGGGGGCCAACGGACAGCCGCAGGTGGCCCTGGTGCTCAACCCGTCGACCTCGGGCGACTCGCAGGTGACGCTCAGCGGCACGGTGAGCCAGGGCACGGTGGTGGCCCTGCTGTCCACCAGCACGGGCAATCTGCCGCTGACGGCGCAGGGCGACGGCGTGGTGTCGGTCACGCTCATCACCACCCCGCGCGCTGCCGCAGGCACCCCCCAATCGTGGAGCGTGTTCGTGGCCACCGGCCGGGTGGCCTTGCCGCCGGCCTCCAACGGTGCCGCCGCCGTGACGGTATACAGCGGCGAAGTGGCGCGCCTCGACGGCGCAGGCAAGGTGCAGAGCGTGCGCCTGGGCACCGTGGCCGGCAACGGCCTGGGCGACCCGGTGCAGCGTGCGGACCTGCCGGCTGGCATCAACACCAGCGTGGGCTTCGTGCGCCTGGCAGGTGTGCCGACACGCACCGGCGGCAGCACGCCGCTGGAAACCCTGGTCAACGCGGGCCTGCGCACCGTCGGCATCACCAGCGGTGCGCAGTCCGCGGACGGCAGCGTCACCTGGACCCTGGGCGGCGTGAGCTTCCCCGTGGTGCCGCTGGAGGTGCGCGTGGTGCCCGCCCGCGCCGACGGCGTGACCGTGGCGGACGATGGCAGCATCGAGGTGGCCACGGCAGGCCTGGTAACCCGCTTCGGCCCGGCCCTGCAGTCCCTGCCTGCCATGGGCCAGGCCCTCACGGCCCTGGGCGCGACGACGGTGATGCAGCCCAATGGCGCTCTGCGCGTCTCCTTGGGCAGCACCGTCTTCCACCTGCGCGCCCAATGGCTGCCGATGGGACGCACGGGCAATGCCCCGGGCTTCGTCTTCCACAGCACGACCGGCCTGGTCTTCACGGATGCGAATGGCGTGAGCCAGGCGCTGCAGGGCGACGTGGCCGACTACGAAGGCCTGACCAGCCTACTGCAGTCGCTCCTGGGTACCAGCACCGTCCTGCGCACCGGCCTGGACCTGCAGACCGAGCTGGCGCTTGGCAGCCAGCGCTTCCTGCTAGTTCCCGATCTGGCGCTGCTGCCTGCGGGCACCGGCCCCGCCAACAGCAACTGGTGGTTCGAGGGCGCCAAGCTCTTCGTGCGCTACCCCGGCGGGCTGGTACAGGGCTTTGCCGTGACAGCGCGCTGAGCACGCTGGCAAGAACCCGGTCCAGCCGCGCAAGCGAAGCGGGAGGCGCCCAAGGCGCCTCCCGCTTTTTTTTGGAATGGACGGAACACCGGCAGGTGGACGGCCCGAACCTAGGACGTGTCATCAATCATTTCACCCCCGCGAAATGAGGGATGACACACACCTAGACCGGTGTGCTGAATAACATGCGCCCGACAGGCGCGGCGCTCAGCGCGCCTTCATGCTGGACTGCATGGCGCGCACCGCTTCAGGCAGCGAATTCACATGCGGCAGGAAGTGGTCGATGGCGAACCCCAGGGCCACAGCACACACCACGGCACCGAGCATGGGCTTCCAGGTCAGGCGCACCGCAGCGCTGAGCCAGCCCTCGCGCTCCACGCCCATGGCGGCGCGCGCCGTCACCACCGAGAAGGCCAGCTCCACCGCCACGGTGAGCAGCACATCCCAACCGAAGAACAGCATGGCCAGCGCACCCGCGCCGAAGACGATGGCCGAGCCGATGAGGAAGATGGCGACGATGGGGATGACCACCACCGCGCCCTCGTCGGCGCCCGACACCGCGTCGGCCGCGCCACTGGCCAGGTCGCCCAGGCCGGAGCCCGCATCCGACAGGGCGGAGCCGAAGTCGCCCGATCCACTGCCGGTGTGGACCGAGCCGCCCGAACGCGGCATGGGCATGCCTTGCCCACTGCCGCCACGCCAGGAGACGGCATCGAGCGCGATGTCCGCCACATCCCCGGCGGCCTCGACCGCGTCCCCGGCACCGCCATCGGAACCGTCGTCCTCCCGCTGCACCAGGCGCGCCGCCCACATGCGCAGCACCAGCAGGTAGCCGATGTAGCCCACCGACAGGGTGATGAAGTAGCGCAGCGCCAGGGTCTCCATGCCCAGCAGCATCTGCACATGCGAGGTGCACCACATGATGAGCAGCGTGAAGCCGCCGATCAGGAAACCATGCAGGCGCAGGCTGTAGCGCTGTTGCAGGCTGTCCGCCAGGTGGTGCCGGGGCTGCATGCGCACGGAGCGCCAGTTCGACGCCTTCTTCTTGCGGGACGGGTTGCTGCTGCTACTACTGCTGCTGCGCTTGTCGGCCATGGCGTGGCTCCTGTCGGCTGGATGGAGAGGGGAATCCGCCGCGCAGCGTACCCTATCTGCACCGGTTCATCCCCCGGTCCGCAGGCCCGACCGTGAACAGATGCTCAATTGGTGTGAACAGCCCTAACCGACACTGACCGGTACGCGCTGGGCCAGCGCGCACATCAGCTCCCAGGACACGGTCCCCGCCGGCTGGGCCACTTCATCAATGGTCAGCACGGCGCCGTTGCTGGCGCGGCCCCAGAGCGTGACCTCGCTGCCAAAACCCGCCTCCATGCCCGACTGCAGCAACGGCGTCAGGTCCACGGTGACCATGTCCATGCTCACCCGGCCCACAATGCGCGTGCGCACGCCATTGACCAGCACCGGCGTGCCAGTGGGGCAGTGGCGTGGGTAGCCATCGCCATAGCCGCAGGCGGCCACGCCGATGGTCAGCGGCCCCTCGGCGGTGAAACTGGAGCCGTAGCCCACGGTGTCGCCCGCCTGCAGCTGCTGCACGGCCAGCAGCTTCGTGGACAAGGTCATGGTGGGCGCCAGCCCCCAGTGCCCGGCCGTATTTTCCGGGTGATCGGGCGCATTGCCGTACAGCACGATGCCCGCGCGCACCCAGTCGGCGCGCACCCCCGCGTCGCTGCTGTGGCGCAGCGTGGCGGCGCTGTTGGAGAGTGTGCGCTCACCCGGCAGGTCTGCGGTGGCAGTGTTGAACGCGGCCATCTGGTGGGCGATGCCGCGCGGGCCGTCTGCGTCGCTGAAGTGGGTCATGAACGAGATCTCGTCCACCTGGGGCAGCGCGTTGAGCCGTGCCCAGGCGGCGCGGTAGCGCTGTGGCGTGAAGCCCAGACGGTTCATGCCCGAGTTCATCTTCAGGAACACGCGGTGCGGTACCTGGGTCTTGTGGGTGGCGAGCATGTCGATCTGCTCGTCGCAGTGCACGGCATGCCAGAGCCCCAGGCGCGAGCACAGCTCCAGGTCGCGCAGCTCGAACACGCCTTCGAGCAGCAGGATGGGACCCCGCCAGCCCAGCTGGCGCACGCGCTCGGCCTCGGCCAGGTCCAGCAGGGCAAAGCCATCGGCCCCGCGCAGGCCCTCGTACGCCCGCTCGATGCCATGGCCATAGGCATTGGACTTGACCACGGCCCAGACCTTGGCGTCGGGCACGCTCTTGCGCACGCGCTCCAGGTTGTGGTGCAGGGCGGCTGTGTGGATGGTGGCTTGTATCGGGCGGGGCATGGGGTTTGACCGGGTGGGATGTCCTGGATTCTGGCACCGGGGCCGTTTACCCACGTGATATAACCATCTGTCGGCCAACAGGCTCCCCATATTTAACAGGGCATCAGTCCAACTGATGCAGCACCAGCCATTCGATGAAGCGCGGTTTCTACACCATCATGTCGGCGCAGTTTTTCAGCTCGCTGGCCGACAATGCGCTGTTCGTGGCCGCTGTCGAACTCCTCCGTTCGGAAGGTGCTCCCGAATGGCAGCGCGCCGCATTGGTGCCCATGTTCGCACTGTTCTACGTGGTACTGGCGCCCTTCGTGGGCGCTTTTGCCGACGCCCTGCCCAAGGGCAAGGTGATGTTCGTGAGCAATGCCATCAAGGTCGTGGGCTGCCTGATGATGCTGTTCGGCTCACATCCGCTGATCGCCTACGCGGTGGTCGGGCTCGGCGCTGCAGCCTATTCCCCGGCCAAGTACGGCATCCTGACCGAACTGCTGCCCGCCTCCCAGCTGGTCAAGGCCAACGGCTGGATCGAAGGGCTCACCATCGCCTCGATCATCCTCGGGGTGCTGCTGGGCGGCCAGCTCGTGGGGCAGAACCTCTCGGGCATGATGCTCAACATCGACATCCCGATGATCGACACGGGCGTGGACACGCCCGCCGAATCGGCCATCGCCGGGCTGATCCTGATCTATGCGCTGGCGGCCTGGTTCAACACCCGCATCCCGCACACCGGCGTCGAAATGCGCCCCATGCGCGCCGACCCTTCGCGCAGCATCCTGGCCAACACCATGGCACTGCTGCCCGACTTCTGGGCCTGCAACAACCGCCTGTGGCGCGACAAGCTGGGCCAGATCTCGCTGGCCACCACCACCCTGTTCTGGGGCGCGGGCGGCAACCTCAAGTTCATCGTGCTGGCCTGGGCCGGTGTGGCACTGGGCTACAACACCACGCAGGCCTCGGCCCTCACGGGCGTGGTCGCCATCGGCACGGCCGTGGGCGCGGTGGTGGCCTCCATGCGCATGCGGCTCGATATGGCCACCCGCGTCATCCCGCTGGGCATCGCCATGGGCCTGTTGCTGATACTGATGGTCTTCATCAAGAACATCTGGCTGGCCATTCCCTTCCTGATCCTGCTGGGCGGCCTGGGCGGCTACCTGGTCGTGCCCATGAATGCGCTGCTGCAGCACCGCGGCCACAACCTGATGGGCGCCGGCCGCTCCATCGCCGTGCAGAACTTCAACGAGCAGGCCTGCATCCTGGCGCTGGGCGCCTTCTACAGCCTGTCGCTCAAGTTCGGCCTGTCGGTGTTCGGCGCGATCACCATCTTCGGCCTGGTGGTCGCGGGCATCATGTGGATCATCCGCCGCTGGCACCAGCGCAACTGCGTGAACCACCGCGAAGAGGTCGAGCACCTGCTGCACATCGCCCGCCAGGACGCGCATCACTAGGCTCCCCCTGAGGCGCTGCGCGCCATCCCCCTGAGGGGGACGCCACCCGTGCGGCGGGGCGGCCCTTGCACGGTGGCACTGGCATGGGCCGCGCCATCGCACCGTTCGCGCCGCAAACGGCTACCATGGCTTCTTGATCCACCAAGGAGCCCTGCATGCCCGACAGCATCTACGATTTCGAAGCCCAGCAGATGAATGGCCAGAGCGTGCCGCTCGCGCAGTACCAGGGCAAGGTGATGCTCATCGTCAACACGGCCAGTGCCTGCGGGTTCACGCCGCAGTTCGGCGGGCTCGAAGAGCTGCACAAGGCGTATGGCGACAAGGGGCTGGTGGTGCTGGGCTTTCCCTGCAACCAGTTCGGCAGCCAGGACCCGGGCAGCAACGACGAGATCGCCAGCTTCTGCCAGCTCAACTACGGCGTGAGCTTTCCGATGATGGCCAAGATCGACGTCAACGGGGCCAATGCATCGCCACTGTACAAATGGCTCAGTGCAGAGGCCCCGGGCCTTCTGGGCAGCAAGGCCATCAAGTGGAATTTCACCAAGTTCCTGGTGGGCAAGGATGGCAAGGTCATCCGCCGCTATGCCCCGCAGGACGCGCCCAAGAAGCTGGCGGGCGACATCGAGGCGGCGCTGGCCTGACAACAGGTTCTAAGGTTCAGCCCTGGGCTGCCAGCGGCAGAGCACGCGCTCGCGGCCCGTGGTCGGGTGGCGGTCGTGCCCGTGCTCCTGCAAACCGCAGCGCGTGTAGAAGCGGCGCGCCCGCAGGTTGCTGCTGGCCACATGCAGCGACCAGCCCTGCGGGCAGAGCGTACACACCCGGGCCACCAGGGCAGCGCCGATGCCACCCCCTTGCACGCCGGGGTCGACGAACAGCTGGTGCAGGTGCGACGCCTGCATCTCCAGCACCAGGAAGGCCACAGTGGTTCCGCCCTGCTCCCCCACCAGCGTGAGGCACGGCGGACCGAACTCGGCCTGCACCCGCGTGAGCCAATGCGCCAGGGGCGCGACCCCGGCCACGGACGGATTGGCCGAAGCCCAGGCCCGCCGCCACAGGGCGGCCAGTGCCGGGGCGTCCGCCGCGGTGGCAGGGCGTACCCGTGACAGCGCGGCAAGGTCGGGTGGGGTGGAGGAGTCCATGCGGCCAGTATCGCGCCATCCCTGCATCCATCGCCTCACGGCATCTGCGGCAACCCCTGGGAGGGCCTCGCCGCCGGCGTGCGCGCAGCCGCCCCTTTCTTCGGCAGCCCGAACAGTGGCCGCAACCATCCCACACGCTGCACCACGGCGGTGACGGCCCAGCACACCAGTACCGTGCCGGCCAGCAGGACCAGCGGCTCCAGCACCGGGCCGAGCTGCCACCGCGCCAGGGCCACCACCAGCACGATGATCGCGGTCTGGTGCAGAACATACCAGGGGTAGATCGCCTCCTGGGCCCAGCGCAGCCAGGGCCAGGGCCGGTTGAGCCGGTGGTGGGCCCAGCCCAGGATGGCCAGCAGCATGCTCCACAGGTACAGGTCGGCCAGCACGCGCACGGCGGTGCGCGCCAGCCAGCCGCCCTGCTGCACGGCCACGCCACGCAGCGCGGAGAAAAGCACCAGCACAAGCAGCGCCCCGGCCAGGGTGCGCCAGCGCAGGCGCACCAGTTCGGCCCACAGGCCGGCATCGAGCCCGATCCAGTAGCCGTACAGGAACAGCGTGAAGTACACCGCATGCAGCCAGGCATCGTGGATGAGGTCGTGCGTGGGCGGGAAATGCCGCCACAGCAGTACCGAGTACAGCGCCAGCGGCAGCACGGGCACGGCCAACAGCGCCGAGCCCCGCAGGCCCGTGAAGGCCTGGCGCAGCCGCTGGCCCGCAGCCGACTCCAGCCAGGGCAGCAACAGGGCCAGCACCAGGGTGTACGCCCACAGGTAGGCCAGGTACCACAGGTGGTTCCAGGTGATCCCGGCCTCCCAGCCATCGAAGGCCCCGGCCGGCCAGGTGCTGCCGCCGTAGTAGCGCAGCAGGAAGGCACCGAAGCCCGGGGCGATGAGCCCGTTGGCCACGCCCTGTGCATAGGGCTGGTAGGGAACCACCACGGCCATGCCGAACGCCAGCGGCAGCAGCAGGCGCCAGCTGCGCACCCGGACGATCCCGGCAACGGTCTGGCCTCGGCGCACCAGGCCGAACGCCAGGCCCGAGACCAGGAACACCAGGTCCATGCGCCACAGGTTCAGCGCCCGCATGGGCGCCTGCAGCCATTCGGCCGCGTGCGGGCTCTTGAGGTGCCAGTGCCAGTCGGCCACGTAGTACATGGCAACGTGGTAGACGATGACCAGGGCAAAGGCCAGGGCGCGCAGGGCATCGATGTCGTGGCGCCGGGAGATGGGGTGGGATGGAGCAGTCATGGGCCCATGCTCGGCCGCCTCGGGGCCACGGTGCGCCGCCGCGGGACCGGAACCACCCCTTTTGGGACGAGCGGTGGCCGGCAGGGATGGGCCCGGGCACCGGCTTTGCGCGTCCTGCCTACACTTGCGCCATGTCGCCGCCCACCCTGCCTTGGCCCGAACGCTACCGCCCCGTGCGCCGCAGCGCCGAGGTGGCGTTCTGGGCGATTCTGCTGCTGGTGCAGGCGGCCTTCAACAGCGTGGTGACGCTGATCGACCTGCGTTCGGCCGGGCGGCCGGTCGCCGCCTGGGAGCCAGCGCTGTGGGAGCTGTCGAGCGTGCTGGTGGTGGGGCTGCTGATCCCCGCCATCGTGGCCTTCGAGCGGCGCTTTCCACTGCACTGGGACACGCTGCGCCACCACCTGCCCTGGCACCTGGTGGGCAGCGTGGCCTACTGCAGCATCCACCTGGCCGGAATGATGGCCCTGCGGCACCTGGCCTATTCCAGCATGGGCGCCGAATACCGGCTGAGCGGCCCATGGTGGGCGCAGTGGGGCTACGAGTACCTCAAGGACGTGCGCACCTATGCGCTTATCGTCAGCAGCCTGGTGGGCTACCGCTTTCTGCTGCTGCGGCTGCAGGGCGAGGCCCGGGTGCTGGACCGGCCCGAAGAATCCCCTGCCACCCCGGCGGGACCGCCGTGCGCCACCGGACCGGCGGCGCACGAACCGCCACCGCCCCCGCCGACCTCACGCCCCGAACGCTTCCTGGTGCGCAAGCTGCGCCGCGAATTCCTGATCGCCGCCAGCGACATCGCCTGGCTGCAGGCCGAGGCCAACTATGTAGGCCTGCACGTCAACGGGCACGACTACCTGGTGCGTTCCACCCTGGCGGACTTCCTCACGCAACTGGACCCGGCGCGCTTCGTGCGCGTGCACCGCAGCTATGCCGTCAACCTGGACGCGGTGGCCGAGATCGAGCCACTGGACAGCGGCGACGCCCGCCTGCGCATGAAAGATGGCAGCACCGTGCCATGCAGCCGGCGCTACCGCAGTGCGCTGGCCCAGCCAGGCGCAGCGAACTGATCCGTCGCTCGCTACTCTAGCGACTCCCGCTTGAAGTGCTGCGTCAGGACGCCGTTCGGATAGACCTGGTGCGCCCGCAGCGCCCAATGCTGCCGCGCCATGGCCTGCGGCACGCCCCACAGCGGCAGGCCCGCCCCCAGCGTCACGGGAATGGTGGCCAGCATCAGGTGGTCCACCAGCCCTGCGCGCAGGAACTGCCCTGCCAACTGGCCGCCGCCCACCAGCCAGACCTGCCGCAGCCCTTGTTCCACCCACTGCGCCACCAACTGCTGCGGCTGCGCGGCACCCCAGCGCACGCTGGGCGGCAGCGTCCCCTCCGCAGGCGCTTGCTGGTGGCTGAGCACCCAGGCCGGCCGCTCGCCATAGGGCCATTCGCCGAAAGAGCGGGCCACGGCATAGGTGCTGCGCCCCATGGCGAGGCCATCCACCCCGGCCATGAACCCCGCCAGACCGTAGTCGGTGCCAGCCTGTTCGAAGGGATGCAGCCAGTCGAGCTCGCCGCCCGGGCCGGCAATGAATCCGTCCAGCGTTGCGGCCACGTAGTAGGTGACTTCCGTCATGCGCAGGGCGCCTCATCGTTCAAGGAAGGGGGGCGGGAGGCCATCTCCGCCTCCACTTGGCGCAGCATGTCGGCCAGGGTCTTGCCTGGCTCCTGGCGGAAGCGCTCGGGCAGCACGGTGAGCTCGGCAATGCGGTCGATGCGGAAACCCCGGAAGTCTTCGCGCAATTCGCACCAGGCCGACAGCGTCCAGACCTTGCCCCAGTAGAAGCAGCCCAGGGGCCGCAGGCGGCGCACGCTGGGTCGCCCCTGCACGTCGGCATAGTCGATCTGCACCACATGGCAGCTGTGCACCGCCTCGCGCAGCGTCTGCAGGGTGGCCTGGGCCCGCGGCCCCAGGCCCACCGAAGGCGCATAGAGCGCCTGCGACTCCGCGGCCACCCGCGCCTCGGGTGGCAGCACCGAGAGGATCTTGCCCAAAGCCCCTTCCACCTCGCGCGCCAGCCCGGCATCGAGCCAGGCCTGGGCCAGCCGCGCGGCGGCCACCAGGGCGTTCGCCTCGCCCTGGCTGAACATCAGCGGCGGCAGGTCGAAACCCGCCCCCAGGCGGTAACCCACGCCCGCCTCGCCCTCGATGGGCACGCCCTGGTGCTGCAGGTCGGCCACGTCGCGGTAGATGGTGCGCTGCGACACCTCCAGCCGCTCGGCCAGAAAGGCAGCGGTGGACAGGCGCCGACCGCGGATGAGCTGGACGATCTGGAACAGGCGGTCGGCACGGCGCATGAAAAAGGTCCGGAATAAAAGACGCAAAAGGAATGAAGACGGACAGGCCCTTAGCCTGCAGACACGCCACGGCGGCGTGGGCGCGGGACGGGGGCTGGGACCGCCGGGTCCTGCACGCGCAGCAAGCGGCCCTGCTGCTCGATCACATGGCCTTCGGCCTCGAGCCGCTGCATCTGGCGCTCCACGCCGCCCGGGTACTTGGGGTTCAGGCTGCCGTCGGCCTTGAGCGTGCGCCAATACGGCGTGCCGTCCGGCTGCTCGGCGCCAGCGCCCTGGGCCTCTGCCAGTTGCTCGGCCTCGTCGGCAGCGCGCGCCACCAGTGTGGCGAAGATGCCGGTGGTGACCACGCAGCCCACATCGGCGCCCTGCGCCTGGGCCATGTCCGCCGCCAGGGCCCGCACCGTGGTCCAGCGCCCTGCGGGAACACGGCGCATGGCGGCATCCACGTCGAGCGGCGAGGGCACCAGCATGCGCCCCTCGCCCAGGCGTGCGCGCAGGGGCTCGGGGATGGGCTTGACCTGCGGCAGGTGCCGATAGGCGGCAAGCTTCTCGCGCCAGGAGCTGGTGGCCATGGCAGCAGCGGTGCAGCGGCCTAGACGCCGATGTGGATGGCCACGCGGTCGGGGCCGGCGTAGGCCTCGAAGTCGGTGGTGAAGCGGCGCCTGATCTGCGGGTTCTCGCCGAAGTAGCGCCAGACCTCGCCCCAGGCATCGATCACCATCTGCGGCATGGTGCCCTGGCCGTGGAACACCAGGTAGTCGCCCGCCTCGATCTCCACCGTCGTGGCCCCGCCCGCGATGTCCGCGCCCTCGGGGGCATCCACGCCCGCCGTGACGTCGAAGGCGCCATGCTCGTTGGATTCGTAGGCGCTGTAGACGCCGAAGATGCGGCCGTCCGCCCCGGGGCGCGGCAGCTTGTGCTCCCAGCTCTCGCTGAAGAAGCGGTCCCACAGGCCTCCGATGCGGGAGGTCTCGGGGTTCATCTCGTCGCTGTTGCGGGTGCGCACGGCAATGCCGGCAACGCGGAAGGCACGAATCTTTTCAGAAACGGGTGGCATGCGGATTTCTCTCTCTCATTGGTTGTAATGAGCCCCGATGGTGCCGGCCTGCTGCTGACAACCTGGTGTCAGCAGGATGGCGCCACCGGGGACAAATTGCAATCAGGTGCGAGAGGAAAGAGTGCCGTTCGAGGCCCTGCAATGGCTGCTGCCACTGCAGTGTCAGCAGCGGCGCCCCGGCTCAATCGGCCGCGGGGGCGGGGGCAGCAACCGCTGCGGCGACCACCACGGCGCGGTAGCGGCGGGCGCGCTCCAGCGTCTGGCCCACGGCCCGGGCCGCCATGCCGTACATGTCGGCAAAGGCTTCCAGGGTCTGGCCGCTGGCCTCGAAGGCGCGCAGCAGGGCTTCGTCGCGGGCATTGCGTGCCGACCACTCGGCAAAGGCCTCTTCGAGCAGGGCATTGGCCTCGTCGTCGCGGCCGGACACCAGCTCGGTATAGGCCTCGCGCGTCAGGCCCGAGGCTTCGAAGGCCTGGACCATGCGGTTGCGCAGCTTAGGCAACAGGTCTTCGGTGGCGCGGGCCTTGTTGTTCTTTCGGCGGCGATAGACCTCCAGCAGCGCATGGTGCACATGCTCCGCGGCCATGGCCTCCACCGGCTGGCCCGCCAGGTCATGGCGCTTGTCGCCTGCGGCCACGCTCTGCAGGTAGCGGGTGGAACGGGTGTGGATGCCCAGTGCCACCTTGAGCGCTTCGCGCTCGAACAGCTCGGGGTGGGCCGCCTGCAGGTCCTGGAAGATGCCGCGCTTGAGCGGGCGGAACACCGCGCCAAAGAGCTGCGGGTACAGGCCGGCCAGCTGCTCCAGCACAGGGTGGGTGCGCGGCGGCGTGCGCTGGCCCGACGGGCCCGCTGGTGCGCCGTCTGCGGCCTGGGCAGCCGCCTCCGGGGCACGCTGGCGTGCGCCGCGCTGGCCATTGCCGTTGTTGCTGCTGCGACCACCCCGGCCGCCGCGGTTGCGCCGGGCCTTGTCGGCAGGCGCAGTGGTGGCGCCCTCTCCGGCTTCGGCCACGGCGGGCGCGGCCGATGCGGCCTGGTCTGCCGTGGGGGCAGCGGCGGCGGGCGCGGCGATCTTCTGTTCTTGTTCTGGCACGTTGTCGGTCATGGCGTAGCGGAAAAGGGAAGGGGGCAAGAAAACCCTCAATCATGCCAGCCTTGGCGCCTGGCGCCTAATGCGGGCCCTGGCCGACCATCCGGCCGGCGCGCCATCGCCGCTCAACGCCCTGCGGCGATGGCTTCGTCCAGCACCTCGATCCAGTGGCGCACGGGGGTCGCCGTGCCGCTTTGCAGGTGCGTGATGCAGCCGATGTTGGCCGAGAGGATGGCCGCGGGCGGCTGCTCGCCAAAGGCCTCGTCCAGGGCCCCGAGCTTGCGGTCGCGCAACTGGTAGGACAGGCCGGGGTTGAGCACCGAGTAGGTGCCGGCCGAGCCGCAGCACAGGTGCGATTCGTTGCGCGCCACGCGCAGCGTGAAGCCCAGCCTGGCGAGCTGCGTCTCCACGCCGCCGCGCAGTTTCTGCCCGTGCTGCAGCGTGCAGGGGGGGTGGTAGGCGTACTGCACGCCGTCCGGCAGCCTGACGCGCCCCGCCAGGCGCTCGGCCAGCTCGGGCAGCAGGTCCGGCAGCAACTCGGACAGGTCGCGTGTGAGCGCGCTGATGCGCGCCGCCTTGGCCGCGTACTGCGCGTCGTCCTGGAGGATGTGGCCGTACTCCTTGACGGTGACGCCGCAGCCCGAGGCGTTCATGACGATGCACTCCACCCCGCCCGCCTCGACCAGCGGCCACCAGGCATCGATGTTGGCGCGCATCTGCACCTTGCCGCCCTCCTGGTCGTTGAGGTGGAACTTGACGGCACCGCAGCAGCCCGCCTTGGCCGCCACCAGGGTCTGTATGCCCGCCGCATCGAGCACGCGCGCCGTGGCGGTGTTGATGCCGGGCATCATCGCGGGCTGCACGCAGCCGGCCAGCATGAGCACCTTGCGCGCATGCAGCCCCGTGGGCCAGGCGCCCGGGTTCTGAGGCGCCGGCACCTTGGCCTTGAGGGCCGCGGGCAACAGGCCGCGCAGCATCTGCCCGGCCTTCATCGCCGGGGCGAACAGGGGCGAGGGCAGGCCTTCCTTGAGTGCCCAGCGCAGGGCCTGCTCGCCCAGGGGGCGTGGCACCTTCTCGTCCACGATCTTGCGGCCGATGTCCACCAGGTGGCCATACTGCACACCGCTCGGGCAGGTGCTTTCGCAGTTGCGGCAGGTCAGGCAGCGGTCCAGGTGCATCTGGGTGGCACGCGTGGGCGCCTGCCCCTCGAGCACCTGCTTGATCAGGTAGATGCGGCCGCGCGGGCCGTCGAGCTCGTCGCCCAGCAACTGGTAGGTGGGACAGGTGGCGGTGCAGAAGCCGCAGTGCACGCACTTGCGCAGGATGGCCTCGGCCTGCTGGCCATCGGCGCGGGCGCGGTATTCAGGGGACAGTTGGGTTTGCATGGTGCATGCCTGACAGTTGAAGGGTTCGGCCGCGGCCGACGGATCGGCTCGGCCCTACCAGCCCGCCGCCATGCGCCCGGGATTGAAGATGCCGGCCGGATCGAAGCTGTGCTTGAGGCGCCCATGGATCTGCTCCAGGGCCCGCGATGGCAGGGGTGCATGCCCCGCGCCGCCGGGCTCGCGCGCCGCGGGCGCGCGGAACATCGCCGCGCTGCCACCCACGGACCGCGCCGCTTCGCGCAGCGCATCGCCTGCGGATTCGGGCGCCTGCACCCAGCGCAGCGCACCATGCCATTCGACCAGGGGTTGCCCACCACCGGGCAGGGCCATCGCGGGCGCGGTGGCCGGCAGCGACAGGCGCCACAGCGCCTGCCCGGGCGCACGCGCGGCAAACCAGGGCAGGGACTGGTCGCGGCAGGCGCTCCAGTCGGCGGCCACGGCGGCACCCTCCAGGCGCTCGCCGCCCATGCTGCGGCAGGCGGCCTCCACGGCGGCCACGGCGCCGCGCAGGCGCAGGTGCAGCACACCATCCTGCCAGCGGCTGGCATTGAGGGGCAGGGGCTGGCCGCCCCAGGCATGCAGGCGGCGCAGCGCCTCGTCCTGCCCGCATGCGAAGCGCAGCGTGGCCTCGGCAGGCGCCACCGGCAGCACCTTGAGGCTGACCTCGGTCAGCAGGCCCAGCGTGCCCCAGGAGCCGGCCACGAGGCGCGGTACGTCGTAGCCTGCCACGTTCTTCATGACCTGCCCGCCAAAGGTCAGCAATTCGGCCCGGCCGTTGAGCAGCACCACGCCCAGCAGGTAGTCGCGCACGGCGCCCACGCTGGCGCGCGCCGGACCCGAGAGGCCGGCCGCCACCATGCCGCCGACCGTGGCGGCCTGCGGCTGCGCACCGAAATGCGGGGGCTCGAACGGCAGGCATTGGCCCTGGGCGGCCAGGGCCGCTTCCAGCTCGGCCAGCGGCGTGCCGCTGCGCACGGTGACCACCAGTTCGCTCGGCTCGTAGTCGACGATGCCCCTGAGCACCCGGGTGTCCAGCACCTCGCCATGCAGCGCCAGGCCGTGGAAGTCCTTGCTGCCGCCGCCGCGGATGCGCAAAGGGGTCTGGTCGGCAGCAGCGGCGCGCACGCGTTCGGTGATCTGGGAAAGGGCGAAATCCATGCCGTGCATCGTAGCGGCTGCACCCTGCCAGGGCACCTGGCGTGGCCGTGAATTTTTTGAACGGCCGGCGTGAGGCCCGCGATGGGCGCTGGGCCCCGCGCAGCCCGCCAATGAAAAACCCGCCGAAAGGCGGGTTGCTCAAAAAGAAGCCCGCCGGGTGGCGGGCCAAGGGATCCCAGGAGGATTCCGAGGAGACTCTCGCAGAAAAATCAAACGGTTCAAAAAGGCAGGGGGCCAGGGCTGCGGCACCACCAGACACTGCAGCCCCGGCCGGTCCCGTCAACGGCTGTACGCCGTTTCGCCGTGCGATGTGATGTCCAGACCTTCGCGCTCGGCCTCTTCTGAGACACGCAGACCCACGGTGAGGTCCACGATCTTGTAGGCGATGAAGGACACCACGCCCGACCACACGATGGTCAGCAGCACTGCCTTGGCCTGGGTCCACACCTGTGCGGCGATGGAGTAGTCCGCAGACGTCACCATCGTGGCCGTGACCCAGTCGGCCACATAGCCGGGGCCACCCAGGCCAGGGGCGTTGAACACACCGGTCAGCAGTGCGCCGACAATGCCGCCGATGCCGTGCACGCCGAACACGTCCAGCGAATCGTCAGCACCCAGCATGCGCTTGAGGCCGTTCACACCCCACAGGCAGGCAAAGCCACCCACCAGGCCGATGACCAGCGCACCACCGATGCCCACGTTGCCAGCAGCTGGCGTGATGGCCACCAGACCGGCGACGGCACCCGAGGCAGCGCCCAGCATGGATGCCTTGCCGCGGGCCAGCGCCTCACCGATGCACCAGGCCAGCACGGCTGCGGCCGTGGCCACCAGCGTGTTGATGAAGGCCAGGGCGGCAAAGCCGTTGGCTTCGAGTGCGGAGCCGGCGTTGAAGCCGAACCAGCCCACCCACAGCAGCGAAGCACCCACCATGGTCAGCGTCAGGCTGTGCGGAGCCATGGCTTCCTTGCCGTAGCCGATGCGCTTGCCCACCATGATGGCGCCTACCAGGCCAGCCACAGCAGCGTTGATGTGCACCACGGTACCGCCAGCGAAGTCCAGCGCACCCCACTGCCAGATCTTGCCGGCCTTGCCGGTCATGGCATCGACAACTTCCTTGCCTGTGTAGGCATCGGGGCCCATCCAGAACCACACCATGTGGGCGATCGGCAGGTAGCTGAAGGTGAACCACAGCACCATGAACAGCATGACGGCACCGAACTTGATGCGTTCAGCGAAGGCACCGACGATCAGGGCACAGGTGATGCCGGCAAAGGTGGCCTGGAAGGCTGCGAACACCACTTCCGGAATCACGACACCCTTGCTGAAGGTCGCGGCATTGGCAAAGGTACCGGCCGCGTTGTCCCAGATGCCCCTCATGAACAGGCGATCGAAGCCGCCAATGAACGCACTTCCTTCGGTGAATGCCAGGCTGTAGCCGTAGATGAACCACAGCACCACGATCATCGAGAACGTGACCATGACCTGCATCAGTACGGAGAGCATGTTCTTGCTGCGCACCAGGCCACCATAGAACAGGGCCAGGCCGGGCAGGACCATCAGGATCACGAGGATGGTGGAAGTCATCATCCAGGCGGTGTCGCCCTTGTTGGGCACGGGGGCTGCTGCTGCAGCAGGTGCGGCTTCGGCCGCAGCGGCGGGGGCAGGAGCGGCCGCAGGGGCAGCAGCGGGTGCCGCGGCAGGGGCAGCAGCC
>NZ_AKJX01000039.1 GCF_000276605.1 Acidovorax sp. CF316
CCCCCCCAGCCGCAGGACCTGCTGGTGCACGATTACCTGCGCTACGCGGCCGGCGACGATGGGGTGGTGCTGCAGGGCCCGGCCGGCCCCGTGAACGTGCCGGTGCACAGCCGCTACCGCGTGAACCATGCCGTGGCCATGCTCGAAAGCGTGCTGGCCGGTGCCGGCATCTCGCTGCAGCCCACCTGGATGGTGGCCGAGCTGCTGGCCGATGGCCGGCTGGTGCGCGTGCTGCCCCGGTACACAGGCCCGGCGCAGCAGGCGCACCTGCTCTACGCCGCGCGCCCCTACCAGCCCCAGCGTGTGCGCGTGCTGGTGGACTTTTTGAGCGAGCGCGTGGGCCGGTTGCCGGGCAAGGCCAAGGCAGCGCCCTAGCGAAGTCCCAACCGCGCCAGCTTCTTGATCAGCCCCACGCGCGAAATGCCCAGGCGCCGCGCGGCTTCGGACTGGTTGCCACCGGCCGACTGCATGGCGTCGCGCACCAGCCGGCGCTCCAGCTCGGCCAGCGCCGCGTCGAGCGGCCCCAAGCCTTCCAGCGGGTCTGCGGATTCGGCGGCGCCGTGGTGGCCCTCGTCCGCCTCGCCTGCGGCCAGGCGCAGCAGCGGTGCGTCGACCTCGGGCTGGTCCTGGAGCAGCAGCGCGCCCGCGGCCTCGATCAGCGCCTTGAGCTCGCGCACATTGCCCGGCCATTCGCGCGCGGCCAGCCAGGCCA
This sequence comes from Acidovorax sp. CF316, assembly GCF_000276605.1. Lineage (GTDB taxonomy): Bacteria > Pseudomonadota > Gammaproteobacteria > Burkholderiales > Burkholderiaceae_C > Acidovorax. The sequence goes on from NZ_AKJX01000039.1 coordinate 713, forward strand.
GGGCATCGCCCGACAAGCCGGCGCGCGGCGCCACGCGGTGCAAAAAGCGCGTGGCCAGCAGCGGCACGTCGGCCGGCCGCTCGCTGAGCGCCGGGGTGCGCAGCACCACGCCCTTGAGGCGGTAGTACAGGTCTTCGCGAAAACTGCCGTCGCGCACCATGGCCTCCAGGTCGCGGTGCGTGGCGGCCACCACGCGCACCTCGGCCTTCTTCTGGCTGCGCCCCCCCACAGGCACGAAGGTGCCCTCCTGCAGAAAGCGCAGCAGCTTGACCTGCATGGGCGGCGGCATTTCGCCCACCTCGTCGAGGAACAGGGTGCCGCCATGGGCCACCTCGACCAGGCCCGGCTGGTCACGGTAGGCGCCGGTGAAGCTGCCCTTGAGGTGGCCGAAGAGCTCGCTCTCCAGCAGCTCGGCCGACAGCGCACCGCAGTGGATGGCGACAAAGCCGCTGGCCGACTGCGGGCTGCAGGCGTGCAGGGCGCGCGCCACCAGCTCCTTGCCGCTGCCGGTGGGGCCCAGCACCAGCACGCTGACCCGCGTGGGCCCCACGCGCCGTACCATGGCGCGCAGCTGCACGGTGGCCTGGGCCTGGCCGATGAGGCCCATGTCGTCGCCGGCCTGCACCGCGCGCAGGGCGCGCAGCTCGGCATCGAGCTTCGCCTTGCGCAGCGCCCGCCCGATGACGAAGCGCAGCATGTCCGGGTCGATGGGCTTGGTGAGGAAGTCCCAGGCACCGAGCTCGGCGGCGCGCAGGGCCAGCTCGTGGTCGCCGTGGCCGGACCAGACGATCACCGGCACCCGCGCGAAGCGGGGCACCAGCGCCAGCCCGGCTTCGGGGTCCATCGATGGCGGCATGGCCAGGTCCAGCAGCACCAGGTCGGGCGCTGGCTGGGTGGCGAAGGCGGCCAGGGCCTGCTCGCCGTCGCCCGCCACCAGCACCTCGTGGCCCAGCCCGCGCAAGAAGTTGGCGCCCAGGCGCTGGAAGGCCGGCTCGTCGTCGACCAGCAGGATGCGACCGCGGTCTGCAGCGTCAGGAGGGGTGTGCATGGTTCAAGGGGAAGCTCAGGGTGAAACAGGTGGTCCAGGGCGGCCGCTGCGTGAGCGCCACCGTGCCCCCGTGGGCCGACAGGGTGCGCGCCACGATGGCCAGGCCCAGGCCCGTGCCGCCGGGGCTGCGCGATGCGAAGGGTTCGAACAGCCGGTGGCGGATCTCCTCGGGCACGCCCTGCCCGTCGTCGCAGACATGCAGCAGCACGGCATCGGGGCGCTGCTCGGCGTCGATGTGCACGGCCACCGGGGCCTCGGTGCCGGATGCTGCGCGTGCGTTCTCAAGCAGGTTGGTCAGCGCCTGGTCCACGCGCCGCGGGTCGCCGTCGATCATGAGCGGCTCCTGCAGGGCAGCGCCCAGCGTGCAGTGCGGCAGCCTGGCGGCGGCGGCGCGCACCTGGGCCGCCAGGTCGTAGCGCTGGGGCACCAGCTTCCAGGGCTTGGCATAGTCGAGCAGGTCATTGCTCAGGTGGGCGATGCGCCCCACCTGGCTGGCCACCTCGCGGCGCACCTCGGGTGAGGCCGTGGCCACCGCCATGGCAATGATGTTGAGCGGGTTGCGGATGTCGTGCGCCACCGTGGCGGCCAGCGAGCCCAGCTCGGCCAGGCGCGCCTGCAGCTGGCGCTCGCGCTCGCGCGCCGCGATCTGCTCGCCCTGGGCCACGCGCTCGGCGGAATCGGCGACCACCGTGCCGAACAGCTCGGCCACGCGCCGCGGCCCGGGGGGCGCAGCCTCCCAGCCGTGCAGGGTGATGGCCCAGCCGGAGCCCGCGCGCGTGCCCAGCAGGCAGGGCATGTCGCCGGGCGGCGGGGCAGCGCCATTGCCCAGCAGCACCCGCACCTGGGTGCCCGTGCGGCGGCTGAGCAGGGTGCCGGCCTCGCTCTCCAGTGCCGGCATGCTGTCGGCCGACTGCAGCGCCTGGCGCCAGGACTGCAGGTCGGCCGCCGAGACCGCGCCGCCCGGGTAGACCAGGCGCTCGGCGAACTGGCGCACGGGGCCGTTCAGCGCAATGCAGCTGGCCGCCACCACCAGGCCGCCGGCCCAGCGCGATTCGATGGGCAGCAGCGGAATCAGCGCCACCATGGCCGCGCCCGCGGCCAGCAGCAGGGCCCAGGCGAGCGCACGGCGCGCCCAGGCGTTGGACACGAAGACGCCGTAGCGCAGGATGCCGTAGACCAGGATCACGGGATAGAACGGCAGCCCCAGCAGCGGGTAAGGGTAGACCGGCAGGTCCAGGATCACGATGCCGTAGCCGGCCAGGCACAAGAGGCCCCACAGGCAGGACGCGGTCACCGCCGCGATCTGGTTGAAGGCCGGCCGCCGGGCGCGCGCGAGCGCCGTGAGCAGCACCGCGACCCCGCCGGTGCCCAGGAGGATCCAGGCCAGGCTGGCTGTCCAGCCCACCGTGTTGGCTATGGCGATGTAGCCCACGTGGGGCTTGTAGACCAGCTCGGCCGGCAGCAGCACCTGCGCCACCAGCGTTGCCGAGCCACCCAGCACATAGGCTGCCGCCACGCCCCAGCGCGGCAGCGGCACACGGCAGAACACCACGCAGAAGTGGAAGAAGAAGGCCGAGGTGAGGGGCGCAAAGGCCAGCAGCGCGAAGGTCAGCGGCTGGTGTGCCGGCCCGATCCAGTTGGGCAGCTCGTTGCCCGTGATCCAGATGGCGATGCCGGTCAGGAAGGCGGCCAGCAGCCGGGCGCCGGCCACCCGGTCGGCCCACCACAGCAGCATGCCGGCCAGGGCCAGGGTTTCGATGATCGAGAAGCCAAGGACGGCGCGGATGAGCATGGGCGGGGATGGAGGCCGAGGGGGGAGGACCTGTCGCCAGCGTTGACAACAGGGCCTGCGCGTACTGTAAACGAAGTATGCAGGTCGCCGGCAAAAAGCCAAATGAATCAACGACTTGCGGTAGCGCGGCGGGCTGGCCCGGTTTTCGCAGAAGAGGGAGCAGACAGCCCCCACAGGAAACCCGCCATGCCCTCCACCACCCTGCCCTCCTTCGCCCCCGCAGCCAACGCCGTGCGGCACCTCGACCTGGCCGACTACGTGGGTGCCGCAGGCTGGGCCCGCCTGCCGGCCGCCGTGCGGCGGCGCTTCGGTGCCGGCCACCCCGACGTGGACTACACCGGCCGCATGGACCTGCGCTGCTCCGGCATCGGCCGGGTGTACGCCAGCCTGTCGCGCGCCTTCGGCAGCCCGCTCACCGGCCTGCAGGCCCGCGGCCTGGCGGCCATCGTGCGGGTGCGGGCGAACAGCCAGGGCGGCGTGGTGTGGGAACGGGTGTTCGGAGAAGCAGCTGGCGCGGCCACCGTGCGCTCGACCAAGGAGCCCGGCACGGGCGGCCAACTGACCGAGCGCACCGATGGCGGCCTGGCCATGGCCCTCGACGTGTTCGAGGAGGACGGCAGCCTCGTCTTCCAGAGCCGCCGCTTCTTCCTGGCGCTGGGCCGGCTGCGCATCCCGGTACCGCAATGGCTGTCGCCCGGCCAGTGCCGCGTGACCCATACCGACCTGGGTGGCGGCGACTTCCGCTTCACGCTGTCCATGGCGCACCCGCTGTGGGGCGAGACCTTTTACCAGTTGGGTGTCTTCACCGACCCCCTGCAAGTTGAATGAATGAATGAATAAGTGAATGAGTCCACCATGAATACCGTCTTTCTGCTCCTGTCCTTCCAGTCCGTGCTCGGTGCCTTCGACAACCTCTGGCACCACGAGTGGGAGGCGCGCCTGCCGCAGCGCGTATCGGCGCGCCGCGAACTCGCGCTGCATGCCGCGCGCGAGGCCCTGTACGGGCTGGTCTTTCTGGGCCTGGCCTGGTTCGAATGGCGCGGCGCCATGGCCGGCGTGCTGGCGCTGATTCTGGCGGCCGAGGTGCTGATCACCCTGGCCGACTTTCTGGAAGAGGACCGCACGCGCCGGCTGCCGCCCTTCGAGCGCCTGCTGCACACCGTGCTCACCATCAGCTATGGGGGCTTTGTGGCGCTGATGGTGCCGGTGCTGCAAGATTGGGCTTCGATGAACACCGCACTGCACTTCCATCCCCACGGCTGGGTCTCCTGGCTGTTCACGCTGTACGGCGTGGGCGTGCTGGCGTGGAGCGTGCGCAATGTGCGCGCCGTGCGCCGACTCGGGCGCGCGGCCGCGCAGCAGGCATCGACGCCCGCCCCTGGGGCGCACACGCCGCCACCTGGGCCGGCCGTGCTGGTCACCGGCGCCACCGGCTTCGTGGGCAGCGCCCTGGTGCGGCAGTTGCAAGCCGAGGGCCGGCGCGTCATCGCCCTGTCGCGCGATGCGCGCCAGGCGCAGGGCATGTTCGGCCCCGGCGTGTGGGTGGTGGAGCAGCTGGACCAGATCCCGAGCGAAACCCACATCGGCGCTGTGGTGCACCTGGCAGGCGCCCGGGTGCTGGGCCGGCCCTGGACGGCCGCGCGCCGGCGGGAGCTGGTCCAAAGCCGCACGCAGGTGGCCATGGCCCTGGTGCAGCTGATGCGCCGGCTGCAGCAGGTGCCGCAGGTACTGGTCAGCGCATCGGCCGTGGGCTACTACGGTGCGGCCAACAACTTCGATGGCGCGGCCCTGGCCGAGGACGGCCCGCCCCGGCCAGGCGAGTTCCAGTCCGACCTGTGTGTGGCCATAGAACACGAGGCCCGGCGCGCCGAGGCCCTGGGCGTGCGTGTGGTGCGGCTGCGCCTGGGCGTGGTGCTGGGCCAGGGCGATGGCGCCTACCCCATGCTCGCATGGAGCGCCCGCTTGGGGCTGGGCGCGGTGCTCGGCTCGGGCCGGCAGCCGGCGCCCTGGATCCACTTGGCCGATGCGCTGGGGCTGATCCGCTTCGGCCTGGCACACCCGGCGCTGGAGGGCGCGGTCAACGCCGTGGCGCCGGACACCCCGTCGCAGGCGGGCTTCAGCCGGGCGCTGGCGCAGTCCTTCGGCCGCCGGGTCTGGCTGCGCATGCCGGGGGCGCCGCTGCGCTGGTTGCTGGGCGAGATGGCCACCCTGCTGCTCGACGGGCAGAACCTGGAGCCCCGGGCCGCGCAGCAGGCCGGCTACCGCTTCGAGCACCCGACCCTGGCCGGGGCGCTGCGCGACCTGGCTGGTTGATGGTGGCGGTGGTGGCCAGGCGAACTCAGGCGCGGGCTGCGCGTGCGCGGCCGCGCTGGTTGGACACCACCACGTTGTCCTTGGCCAGGGGCTGGCCATCGCGCACCGCTGCCAGCCAGCCCTCGGTGCTGGCCACCGCGGCGAAGTTGCTCTGAAACACCACGCTGAACACGCGGTGAATTTCCTCGGCGCTGGCGTAGCCCGCCGCGTTCTCGTAGGGCAGTGCGCCCGTGGCATCGGCCAGGAACTCCACCGCCAGCCCGCGGTGCATGGCCTCGAAGACGGTGGAGGCATCGCAGTTGTGCGTCATGTAGCCGATGACGCTGAGCGTATCGATGCCGTTGTCGGCGATCCACTGCGCCAGGTCGGTGCCCGTGAACGCGCTGGGCGTGGCCTTGGTGATCAGGTGGTCGCGGTGGCGGCGTGCCACCTCGGGGTGCAGCTGGCCGTTGTGGGCATCGGCCTGGAACACCGGCGCGCCCTTGGGCGCATGGTGCTGCACCACCACCACCTTCACGCCAGCGACGTGCGCGCCATCCATGGCCTGCAGGATCCGGGGCAGGCTTTGCTGCACGGGCGGGTATTCGATGGGCAGCAGGCCACCGTCGAAGTATTCGTTCTGGACATCGATGACGATCAGGGCGCGGCGGGGTGCGGTGGACATGGTCGGTGTTTCCATTGGGGTTGCGATGGAGTGAATCTTAGGCATCACCGCTCTTGGCCGATAGCGGCCCGAATGCCAATCATCGATAGAATCGGGCCATGCTGACCCTACCGCCCCCCGCCCGGCCCGAGACCGTCGCCGTGGTCGCCTTCGACGGCATCAGCCCCTTCCACCTGTCGGTGCCGTGCCTGGTCTTCGGCGAGGACCGCGACGAGGACCGCAGCCACCGCTTCGCGCTCTCGGTCTGCGCCGTAGTGCCCGGCGGGCTGCGCACCAATGCGGGCTTTGCGATCCATGTCGCGCACGGCCTCGAGATACTGCGCAAGGCGCAGATCATCGTCGTGCCCTCGTGGTTCGACGACACGCGCGCGGCACCACCGGAACTGCTGGACGCGCTGCGCCGCGCGCACCACCGCGGCGCCACCATCGTCGGCCTGTGCCTGGGGGCCTTCGTGCTGGCCGAGGCGGGCCTGCTCGAAGGCCGCACGGCCACCACCCACTGGTACCTGGCCGAGCGCTTTTCCGAGCGCTATCCCCACGTGGTGCTACAGCCCGAGGTGCTGTACGTGGACCATGGCGACGTGCTCACCTCGGCCGGCACGGCCGCCGGCATCGACTGCTGCCTGCACCTGCTGCGCGTGCGCCACGGGGCCGATGCGGCCAACCGCGCGGCGCGCCGCATGGTGGTGGCCCCGCACCGCCAGGGCGGCCAGGCGCAGTACATCGAGACCCCCGTGCGCGCCGCGCCCGAGCGCGACCGCCTGGGCCCTGTGGTCGCCTGGATGCTGCACAACCTGCAGCAGCCGCACGACCTCGATGCCCTGGCCGGCAAGGCGCTGATGAGCCGCCGCAGCTTCACGCGCAACTTCCGCGAGGCCATGGGCACCACCGTGGGCCAGTGGCTGCTGCACCAGCGCCTGGCCCTGGCCCAGCGCCTGCTGGAGACCACCGAGGAATCCATCGACGCGGTGGCCGACAAGGCCGGCTTCGGCACCCCGGCCTCGATGCGCCAGCATTTCGCGGCGGCGCTCAAGGTCTCGCCGCTGGCCTACCGCAGGCAGTTCCGCACGACCTGACACCACCAGGTCACCGGACCCGGGGCGGGATGGCCTTGGGGGGCGGTCTGTTTACTTCACCGTATCGAACAGCGCACGCGCCTGCGCGAAGCAGAACGGCGGCGCGTAGCTGCCGTGGTAGCCGCCGTAGTACTTGGCGAAGGCCGGGTTGGCCGGGTCGGTGGGCGCCGCGCCGTTGGTGCCGAAGGTGGCCTGCACCTGGGCGTCCACGTCCACCGCCGTCACGTGGGTGGCGCCGCGTGTGTCGAGCAGGGCCTTGAAGGCCTTCTGGTTGAGCGCGTAGGGGATGGTCGGGTCGCCCGAGCCCTGGCACAGCAGGGTGCGGGCGCGCGGTGTCCAGTCCATCAGGTCGTTGCGTTTGGCCGCCAGGTAGACCGGGTTCTGGTTGTTGGATACATAGTCGGCCAGGAAGGCCGGCTGCAGGATGGCAGCGCGCGCCTGCTCGGGCGATTCGCCGTTGGCACCGGGCAGCGCACCGCTGGCGACCATCGTGGCGACGTTCAGCGTGCGCGAGGGGATGAGGTTCTCGATGGTGTCCGCATACGGCTTGCGAAAGACCGTGTTCACATCCGTGTAGATGTTGCCGTAGGTCTTTTGCCAGGCCGTGATGGCCAGGGGCACGAAGACCTGCACCCCGGCGATGGGCTGGCGGGCCGAGTCCGACACGTTGAACGGTGCGCCCATGAGCGCGGCGCCGACGATGTTGAGCTCGGCCGCGTTGTCGCGCTCGCCGTTGCGCTGCGCGGCCGATGCCGCATGACCGCCCTGCGAGTAGCCGGCCAGCATGACCTTGCCCGACAGGTTGGCGCCCACGCCCGCCGCCGCATTGCGCGCCGCGCGGATCGAGTCGATCACCGACGCGGCCTCCGAATCGGCATGCAGGTAGGGGTGGTAGGGGAAGGTCGATTTGGCGTAGCCCAGGTAGTCCGTCAGCACCACCGCATAGCCCTGCGCGGCCAGGAAGCCCATGGCCATGCCGGTCTCGGCATCGGTGGCGCTGGCCATGGTGCGCCCCTGGGCCACGTCGGTGCCGCGCGCGTAGGCCACCAGCGGCGCCGGCCCGCTGCAGGCGGCGCCCGTGGGCACCAGCATGGCGCCCGACACGTTGGCGTCGGCGTTCTTCGGGTCCACCGTGCGGTAGTTCAGCGCGACGATCTTCACGTCGCAGCGCGCCTTGCCGGTCAGCGCCTGCAGGCCGCCGGCCGCCATGGCCGCGTCGATCTGCGCGGCCGAGAGCGTGGCCACGCTGGCGGGTGCCTCCAGCAGCGCGCCGCGCTGCGGCCCGTCGTCACCACCGCCACAGCCCGACATCAGCCCGGCCGATGCGGCCGCCATCGCGCACCACAGTGCATTGCGTTTCATCGTCATCATCTCGTTGTCTCCTTCTTGGTTATGTGTGCATCGCAAGATGCGCACCCCAGTATCGAAGGGCCCGGCGCGCGCCGGAATGACGCCATCGGCCAATGGGTGTCCGCTGCGGACACCCCTGCCGGACCGGTCGGTCAGCCCTGCAGGAAGCCCGCCTCCCGGCGGTACTCGCTGGGGGACTTGCCGGTCCAGCGCTTGAAGGCGTGGCGAAAGCTCACCGCGTCGCTGAAGCCGATGGCCGCGGCGATGTCGTCGGCGCCCAGGCGCGTGGTGCTCAGGTAGTCGATCGCCAGGGCCTTGCGCACGCTGGCCAGCAGGTCGGTGAACGAGGTGCCCTCCGCCTCCAGCTTGCGCCGCAGGGTGCGCGAGGTCATGCTCAGCGCCTCGGCGACGACCTCGATGTCGGGGAACTGGCCCGGCGTGCGCGTGAGCTCCTGGTACACGCGCCGGGTAATGCCCGCATGCCAGCGGAAATCCTCCAGCAGCCGCAGGCACTGGCTGGAGACATGGGCCGCCGTGATGGGGTTGGCCAGCTGCGGCGCGCGGTCCAGCCAGGCGGCCGGGTAGCTCAGCGTGTTCTGCGCCTGGCCGAAGGCCAGCGGGCATGCGAGCAGCTGCGCCAGCAGCGCCGCGTGGGGCGGCTCAGGGCAGGTGAAGCTGGCGCCCTGGGGCAGGCACCAGGGGCCCATGGTGTCCTTGAACAGGGTGACATGCACGGCGAACTGCAGGTCGATGAGCAGGCGGTACAGCGCTTCGTCCACGTCGCGCACGAGCAGGGTGTCGTGCGAGGGCAGCAGCCAGGTGGCCAGGCCCTGCTGCTCGACCCACTTGATCTGCAGCATGCCGTTGGCCAGCTGGTGGAAGCGGACGCCGGTGTCGAACATCTGCCGCATGGACTCGGAGCACAGCAGCGCATAGCCGTACATGCCGTAGCACGAGGCGTGCAGCCGGGCGCCCACGCGCGCCCCGGCCTCGTAGCCGCGGGGCAGCCGCACGGCATTGCGCGCGGCATGCAGGAACTGCGACGGCGAGGTGAGCGTGAAGGGGTCACGGATCGCCGCCGCGTCGAGCCCCGTGCCGGCCAGCACGGCATCCACGGGCCAGCCCAGCTCCTGGGCCACCTCGACCAGCACCGAGAGCTTGGAGGGGGCGAAGCGCTTCTCGCCCGCCGCGGCCGAGGACGCCTGGCTCCAGGGGAGTTGGACCGCCGCCATGGCAGCCTGGGCCGGGTCCGCGCGCCGCGTGCCCTCTGCAATGTCGGAGTACATGCCGCGATGGTGCCCTGTGGGCGCCTCTGCGGCTACCCGGAAAGTCCCTTAGCGACGCCCGGCCCCCCGGGGGCCCTACTCGGGCTGCAGGTCGATCGACTTGCCCACCCGCTGGTAGCGCACGGTTTCCGACGCGTAGAAGGTGGCCGCCCTGGCCAGGCTCGTGGGCTCGGCAGGGATGACGCCCGTGGCCTCCAGGTTCTTGCGGAACTGCGGCTGGCGCAGCGCCGTGTTCACGGCCGCATGCACCTTGGCGACCACGGCCTCGGGCACGTTGCGGTGGGCCATGACGGCGCCCCACAGGTCGAAGTTGAAGTCCTTGACGAGTTTGCTCTCGTTGAGGGTCGCCACGTTCGGGAAGGCCGGGTGGCGCGTGGTGCCGGTGTAGCCGATGGCCTTGAACTTGCCCGTCTGCAGCAGCCCGGGCACCGGCCCACCCATCGCGAGGAAACCCATGTCGATCTGGCCGCCCGCCAGGTCGGTGATCATCTGCTGCGCGCCCCGGTAGGGCACGTGCACCATCTTCACGCCCGTGTCCTGGGCAAAGCGCTCGGCCACCAGGTGGTAGGCCGAGCCGCGGCCCACGCTGCCGTAATTGAGTTCGTTGGCGGCGCGCGACCTGGCCAGCGCCACGAACTCGGCCACGTTGTTCACCGGCAGCTCGGAGCGCACCACCATCATCAGGTAGGTGGACAGCACGGGCGCCACCATGCGAAAGGCGTCGGGCTGATACCTGGCACCGGCCACGGCCATGGGCGTCTGGATCAGCTCAATGGGCGTGCCGAACATCAGCGTGTAGCCGTCGGGCGGCGCGTTGAGCACGCGCTGCGCGCCCAGCGCACCGCCCACGCCCGCCGTGTTCTCCACGATGACTGGCTGGCCCAGCTCCTTTTGCAGCGCCGGTGCCGTGGCCCGGGCCAGTGCGTCAGCCTGGCCGCCGGCTGGAAACGGCACCAGCAGGGTGATGGGCCGCGTAGGGTAGGTCTGCTGCGCCTGCGCGGTGCAGCACAGGGCGGTCGACACAACAACAAGAAGAAGGGGAAGCCAGTTTCTGATGAGGGGCACGGTAGGTTCTCGCGGGGGGACAGTGGATGGGAGGGCTGCCACTATCGCCCGCAGGGCCGGCCGTGAGAATGATCGCGCTGGCCAGTTCCAGGCTCGGATCGGACAAGTGCATCCCGATCCCGGCGCTCACCCCGCGCGCGTGGACGGCTTGGTGCCGGGGAGCTTCAGGCTGAGGACCACGGACACCAGGATGATGGCGCCCACGATCGCCAGCGACCAATGCGTGGGCAGGTGGTACCAGGGCGCGACCAGCATCTTGGTGCCGATGCAGACCAGCACCAGCGCCAGGCCGTACTTGAGCAGGCGAAAGCGCTCGGCCATGTCGGCCAGCAGGAAGTACAGGGCCCTGAGGCCCATCACGGCGAAGATGTTGGAGGTGAAGACGATGAAGGGGTCGGTGGTCACGGCAAAGATGGCCGGGATGCTGTCCACCGCGAAGACCAGGTCGCTGGCCTCGATCATCAGCAGTACCAGGAGCATCGGCGTGGCATGGCGCACCCCGCCGATGCGCACGAAGAAGGCCTGGCCGTGGAAGCCCGGCGTGATGCGCAGGTGGCCGCGCAGCCAGCGCAGCAGGGGGTTGTGCTCCAGGTCGGGCTTGCGCTCGGCCAGCACCAGCATCTTGATCCCGGTGACCACGAGGAACAGGCCGAAGACGTAGAGCACCCAGGCGAACTCCGACACCAGCCACACGCCCCCCAGCACCATCACGGCGCGCATGGCGATCGCGCCCAACACGCCGTACAGCAGCACGCGGCGCTGCAGCGGCGGCGGCACGGCGAAGTAGCCGAAGACCATCACGAACACGAACATGTTATCCACCGACAGGGCCTGCTCGATGAGGTAGCCGGTGAAGAACTCCAGCGCTTTGCGGTTGGCGACCTCGCGCCCGGCCACGCCGTCCAGGTACCACCACAGCAGCGCGCCGAAGCCGCAGGCCAGGGCCACCCAGGCCAGCGCCCAGCCCGCGGCCTCGCGCGGCGCAACGCGGTGCGCCTTGTTGCCGCCCAGCACGAACAGGTCCAGCGCCAGCATGGCCAGCACGAAGGCGATGAAGCCGGCCCACATCGGGCCGGTGGCCAGGGTGTCGATGCTGCTGGTCATCACCAGGCCCTGTGCCCGCTCAGCTGGCGGCCATCCACAGCACCAGGATGCCCGCGCCCACGCCCGCGGGGATGCCGAAGCGCTCCAGCTTCGATGCGGGCTCGCCGGCGATCACCTCCACAGGCACGCTCGTGCGCTCGATCACCTGGTTGGTGACCGAGTTCTCGACCATGCGCACCAGCGAGCTCTTGCGCGCCGTGCTCATGACGATGCAATCGCAGCCGAGCCGGCGCGCGGCCGCCACGATGCAGTCGGCCTTGTCGCCGACCTCCATGTGCACGGTGTAAGGGATGCCGGCGCCGTCCAGCGCCTGGCGCACCGGCGCCAGCGCGCGTTCGGCCTGCTCCTGGTGGAACTCCGTGCGGTCGCTCTTGCTGCTGAAATCGCAGACATGCTGGGAGAACGGCGGCTGCACGTTGAGGACATGGATCGCCAGATCCCGGTTCTTCGCAAACTCGCCCATCACATGGCGCAGGCCATGCAGCGAATTGGCGGAACCATCCGATGGAACAAGGACTCTCAACATGGCTGTCTCCTTCCGACGGGTCGGTGTGGTGGCCCGCCCCACGGCCACCCTGTGGTCTGCGTGCCTGGCACCACGATAGCCAGGTGGCAGCTTTGTGAAAGCAGCGAATTGGGAAGCGACAGTTCTGAAAAACCGGACAGTGCATGGGCCCCGACTTCAGCTACCGGCACCTCTACTACTTCTGGGTCGTCGCCAAGGAGGGCGGTGTCGCGCGCGCTGCCGAGCGCCTGGGCATGGCGGTGCAGACCGTGAGCACGCAGGTGCGCGAGCTCGAGCGCGCGCTCGGCTATGCCCTGCTCAAGCCCTCGGGGCGCGGAGTGGCGCTCACCGACGCGGGGCTGGCCGCCATGCGCCAGGCCGAGCAGATCTTCCAGCTGGGCGAGCAGTTGCCGGCCGCCGTGCGCGATGCGGCCGGCGCCCCCACGGTGCGCCTGGTGGTGGGCATCTCCGACCAGTTGCCCAAGCTGGCGGTGCGCAGCCTGATGCAGCCGGTGATGCAGGCACCACACCTCAAGCTGCTGTGCCTGGTGGACGAGTTCGAGGACCTGCTCGGCGACCTGGCGCTGCACCGGCTCGACGTGGTGCTGGCCGACCGCCCCGCACCACCCAACCCCAGCCTCAAGGTCTACAGCCACCCGCTCACCTCCTCGGCCCTGGCCTGGTATGCGCCGCCTGCGCTGTACGCAGCGGCCCGGCGCGGCTTTCCGCAGTCCCTGGCCAAGGTGCCCGTGCTGTTGCCCACCACCCATGCCGCCGTGCGCACCCGGCTCGACCAGTGGTTCGAACGCATGGCGATCCGGCCGAACCTCGCCGGTGAGTTCGAGGACAGCGCCCTGCTCAAGACCTTCGGCGCGGCGGGCATGGGCGTGTTCCCGATGGCCGGCCTGGTGCACGACGAGCTGACGGCCCACTACGGGGTCAAGCGTGTGGGTGCCTGCGCGGGCGTGGAGGAGTACTTCTTTGCCATCGCCGCGCACAAGAAAGTACTGCACCCGCTGGTGGAGCGGCTGCTGCCGAACAGCC
>NZ_AKJX01000040.1 GCF_000276605.1 Acidovorax sp. CF316
TGGCGGCAGCCGCGCCAGCTGCCGACACGGCGGCACCGCAGGCCGTGCTGGCCTCGGTGGCGCAGGGCCTGGCGCATTTCTGGCGCGATGCCGAGTTGCGCACCTGCTTCCTCTACTGGAGTGCCATCGCCCTGTTCATCATGGGCCCGATCCACATCGCCGTGCCGGTGCTGGCCAGCAGCACGCCCACGCTGGGCGCGGCCGCCTTCGGCACCATGCTGGGCGCCCATGGCGCGGGTACGCTGGCCGGCATGGTGGCCTCGGGCATGTTCCCGCGCCTGCGCGTGGGCAGCCTGGGCCTGACCATCCTGGTCTTCGATGCCGTCATCGGCCTCTTGTTCATCCCCATGGGCATGATCGACGCCACATGGCAGGGCGCTGGCTTGATGCTGGCCATCGGCCTGCTGGGTGGCTTCATGCAGGTGCGCGTGTTCACCTGGATCCAGCAGCGCGTGCCACCCATGCTGATCGGCCGGGCGATGAGCCTGTTCATGTTCATCTTCATGGGCCTGGCGCCGATCTCGGCGGCCGTGACGGGCTGGCTCATGAAGAGCATCACGCTGGCCCAGCTGTTTGCCGCCAGTGGCGGCGCCCTGGTGGTGTTGGTGGCCCTGGCCTTCGTGCTCACGCCGCTGCGCCAGGTCACGGATGCGCCCAGTGCGGTGCGCTGACCTGCGCAGCAACGCAAAAAACCGCCCGGCACCTGGGGTGTCGGGCGGAACGTCTCAGAGACGGCGGAGGAGAGAGAGATGCAGCAACCGCGCCCGGTCGGCCCGCGCGGGCCAGCCGGGGCGTTTCATCACACTTCGGTGACGAACTGTTCGCGTGGGCGGCGCACCTTCTTGAGGTTCACCAGCCAGTCGCCTTCGCTGGCGCGGTAGCCCAGGGGCAGGATGGCGACGCTGCGCAGGCCGCGGGCGTTCAGGTCCAGGATCTCGTCCAGGGCCTTGGGGTCGAAGCCTTCCATGGGCGTCGAGTCCACGCCTTCGAAGGCGGCGGCCATCAGGGCGGCGCTCAGGCCGATGTAGGCCTGGCGGGCGGCGTGCTGGAAGTTCACTTCCGCATCGCGCTGGGGGTACATGCCCAGCAGCATCTGGCGGTAGTTTTCCCAGCCTTCGTTCTTGAAGCCGCGCTGCTCGTTGGTCAGGTCGAACATCATGTTGATGCGCTCGGCCGTGTAGTTGTCCCAGGCGGCGAACACCAGCAGGTGCGAGCCGTCGGTGATCTGTGCCTGGTTCCAGGCGATGGGCTGGATGCGGGCACGCACGGCGGGGTCGGTCACGACGATGATCTCGAACGGCTGCAGACCGCTGGAGGTGGGCGCCAGGCGCGCAGCCTCCAGGATGCGCTCGACCTTGTCGGCCGGCACGCTCTTGGCGGAGTCCATCTTCTTGGCGGCATAGCGCCATTGCAGCTTGTCGAGCAGCGGGTTGGCGACGGTGGTGTGGTCGGCTGTGGTCATGGACAGTGTTCCTGAAGTATCTTGGTTGGGTGGACGGCATCGCAATGCCGATGGATGAACTGTAGAGAACGGGAATGGGTTCGGTAAGGTGCGGCGGGGAAAAGGATTGTTCGGATTCGGACAACAATCGCCCCATCCATGCGCGGTATGGGGACTCCAGGGAGGCTTACACTTGTTTTTTCCTCCCACCTCCCCTCTTCGCGCGGTGCTGCCTTGCTGATCGCCCCCTGTCCATGAGTGAACCGGACCTGTCTTTCCTGGACCCCTCCCGGCGTTCGCCTGCATCCGGTGCAACGGCGGACGATGCGGTCGCGGCCAGCGACGGCACGGCAAGCACTGCGGGCAGCCCCGCCGAGGGCCTGGTGGCCGAGCTGCGCGCCTACCAGGCAGAGCTCGAGAGCCAGAACAAGGTGCTGCGCTACAGCCAGGCCGTTGCCGAGAGCGCCTCGGAACGCTTCGAAACCCTGTTCGCCAGCATGCCGCTGGCGCTGATGGTGATCGACGAGCACGACATGGTGGTGCAGGCCAACTCCATGGCGCACCGCTCGTTCCAGCCCACCGAGCGCGACCGCCCCCTCACGTCCCTGATGCCCTTCGTGAGTGCAGCCGACGTGGACCGGGTACACAATGCCTTCGCCCAGGCCGAGAACCTGGGGCGCAGCGAAGTCAACGAGGTGGTTTTCGACATCGGCGGGGAGCTGCGCATCAAAGGCGATCTGCACATCGCCCACATCGAGGCGCCCCAGGCCGGCGGCGGCCCCCCCGTGTCGCAGTACCTGTGCGCGGTGATCGACCAGGGCCCGCTGCTCACCGAGCGGCGCGCACTGCAGCACAGCGCGCAGGCCCTGCAGCAGCGCAACCAGCAGCTGTATGCCAGCGAGAAGCGGCTGGAGGCGGTGATCAACTCCGCCCTGGACGCCATCATCTGCGTCGACCAGCACCAGCGCATCACCGTGTTCAATCCCACGGCGGCGGCATTGTTCCAGTGCAGCGCCAGCGATGCGCTGGGCAGCCCGCTCGAACGATTCCTGCCCGGTGCGACGCAGGGCCTGACCTTCGCGCAGCTCACCACGCAGGCCATGCTGGGCGAGATGACGGCGCTCACGGCCGGCGGCAAGGAGCTCGCGGTGGAGGTGAGCGTCTCGTTCGAGCGCCATGCCGAGGGCGAGACCACCACCGTGTTCGCGCGCGACCTGACGGGCCGCAAGAAGGCCGAGGCGCACCGCAGCGAGCTGGAGGCGCAACTGCGCGAATCGCACAAGATGCAGGCCGTGGGCACCATGGCCGGCGGCATCGCGCACGACTTCAACAACATCCTTGGCGCCATCCTGGGCAACGTGGAGCTGGCCAAGGCCGACAGCGCCCCGGGCTCGCCCGCGCTGGAGAGCCTGCGCGAGATCGACAAGGCCGGGCGCCGCGCGCGTGACCTGGTGCGCCAGATCCTGACCTTCAGCCGCAACGAGCCGCCCAAGCGCACGGCCGTGCCGCTGGTGGAGGTGGTGCACGACACCGAACGCCTGCTGCGCGTGACCCTGCCCCCGGCCATCGAGCTGCACATGCAACTGCAGCTGGACCTGCCGCCGGTGCTGGCCGATGCCACGCAGGTCGAGCAGGCCCTGCTCAACCTGTGCACCAATGCCATCCACGCCATCGGCGCCGCGCGCGGCAGCATCCATGTGGAAGCCGCCGCCGTGCAGCCCGACCAGCGCCTGAGCGAGCGCCTGGGGCTGGCTGACGGCCACTACGTGGCCCTCGCCGTGCGCGACAACGGGCCTGGCATCGAGGCGGCCACGCTGCAGCGCATCTTCGAGCCCTTCTTCACCACCAAGCCCGTGGGCCAGGGCACGGGCTTGGGCCTGGCCGTGGTGCATGGCGTGATGCGCACGCACGAAGGCGCGGTCGACGTGAGCAGCATCCCGGGCCACGGCAGCCGCTTCACGCTGTACTTTCCGGTGGCACCGGGCAGCACCGAGGCAGCGCCGGCACTGGTACCGCCCCCCGCACCCGCTCCGCTGGCCACGGCGCAGGTCGACCAGCGCAAGCCCCATGTGATGTACGTGGACGACGACCAGGCCCTGGTCTTCCTGGTGCAGCGGTTGCTGCGCCGCCGTGGCTACGAGGTGAGCGGCTACACCGACCCGCACGAAGCCAGCGCCGCATTGCGGGCCGATCCACAGCGCTACGACCTGCTGGTGACCGACTACAACATGCCCGGCTTCGTCGGTACCGACCTGGTGCGCGAAGCGCGCCAGATACGCCCGGACCTGCCGGTGGCCCTGGCATCGGGCTATGTGACCACCGAGATCGAGCAGGCCGCCATGGCCGAAGGCGCGAGCGCCCTGATCCACAAACCCAATGATGTGGAGGAGCTGGTGGCCACGGTGCACCGGCTCATTCACGGCCATGGCGCTGCCTGAAGAGTCCCTGCCCGTGCAGGCACTGCACGAGGACGCGGACATCCTGGTGCTGTACAAGCCTGCGGGCCTGCTGTGCGTGCCCGGCCGCGGGCCGGACAAGCAGGACTGCCTGAGCGCCCGTGCACAGCAGCGCTGGCCCGGCGCACTCATCGTGCACCGGCTGGACCAGGCCACCTCGGGCCTGGTGCTCATGGCGCGGCACATCGACGCCCAGCGCCGCCTGGGCCTGGCGTTCGAGCAGCGCCAGGTGCACAAACGCTACGTGGCGGTGGTGCAAGGACACATGGGGTTGGTCGATGGCGGCACCTGGGCCGATATCGACCTGCCCATTGCCGCCGACTGGGAGCGCCGCCCGCTGCGCGTGATCGACGCGGCGGCGGGCAAGCCCAGCCTCACGCGCTGGCGTGCCGATGCCCACGACGCGGCAGCCCACACCACGCGGTTGCTGCTCGAACCCGTGACCGGCCGCACCCACCAACTGCGCGTGCACCTGGCCGCCGTGGGCCATGCCATCCTGGGCGATGCGCTGTACGCCGATGCCGCCACGCAGGCGTGTGCACCGCGCCTGCTGCTGCACGCGAGCGAGCTGGCGCTGGCGCATCCCGTCACCGGGGAGCCGCTGCAGTTCCATCTGGCGCCAGACTTTTAAGCGGCGCGTTCAGCCTGCCGCGCCATGGCCCATTGCACGGCCAGGATGCTGGCCAGCACCACCACCACCCCCACCAGCGAGGTGCCGCGCAAGGACTGGCCCAGCAGCGCCCAGCCGAGCAGCACCGCCGCCACAGGGCTCAGCAGGCCCAGGGACGACACGGCCACCGAGGGCAGCCGCGCCACGCCGCGGAACCACAGCGCATAGGCCAGCAGCGCGCCCGCAATGCTCAGGTAGGCATAGCCACCCACCTGCACGGCCGTGAGGGCGGGCAGCGGCGGGTCCACCGCCCAGGCCACGGGCAACAGCATGGCGCCGCCAGCCAGCAGTTGCCAGCCCGTGAAGGCCAGCACCGGTAGGCCGCCGGACTGCCAGCGCCGCGCGAAAAAGGTGCCAAAGGCCATGCACACCGTGCCTGCCAGCGCGGCCGCCACGCCTACCATGTCCCATGCGGCGCCGGGGGACAGCAGCAGCGCCGCCATGCCCGCCACGCCGAGCGCCCCGGCCGCCATGGCCAGGGCGGGTGGGCGCCGGTGGTCCACAGCCCAGGTCAGCGCCATCATGAGCAGGGGCCCGATGGCCCCCACCACCGCCGCCACGCCGCCCGGCAGCCGGTAGGCAGCCACGAACAGCAGCGCCTGGAAGACGCCGATGTTGAGCGCCGCCAGCAACAGCAGGCGCGCCCAGCCGCGCCCATCGCCCCAGGCCGGTGCCTGGCGGCACCACAGCACCAGCAGCAGGCCGGCGGGCAGCGTGCGCAGCAGCGCGGCCGTGAAGGGCCGGTCCGGCGGCAGCAGCTCGGTGGTGACGATGTAGGTGGAGCCCCAGATGGCGGGCGCCAGCGCCGTCAGCAAAACATCGCCCCAGGCGACGCGGGAAGTTGTCTCGGTCATGATTTTATCTTCAATTCAAGATAAATCACTGTACCATAAAATCTTGAAATCAAGACAACCTGCACCACCATGCCCGCACCCTCCGCCCCGCCCGACGCCGTGGATGCCATCCTGGCCCAATGGCACCGCGAGCGCCCCGACCTGGACGTCAGCCCCATGGGCCCCATCGGCCGCATCAAGCGCTGCGCGGCCCTGCTGCAGCGCAGGCTCGACGAAACCTTTGAGGAGTTCGGCCTGAGCTTCTGGGAATTCGACATGCTGGCCACGCTGCGCCGCTCGGGCGCGCCCTATTGCCTGGCACCGACCACGCTGTTCTCCACGCTGATGGTCACTTCGGGCACCATGACGCACCGCATGAACAAGCTCGAAGCCAGCGGCTTCGTGGCGCGCCTGCCCAACCCCGAGGACGCACGCAGCATGCTGGTGCAGCTCACGCCCGCAGGGCTGGCGCTGATCGACCGGGCGGTGCAGGCCCATGTGGCCAACGAGCACCGCATCCTCGCCCCCCTGAAGGCCGCCGACCTTGCGGTGCTCGACGCCAAGCTGGCCGTGCTGCTGGCCGCCCTGGAAGCCCCGCCTGCGCCGCAGGCCCGGCATGGCGCAGTACGATAAGGGGATGTCCCAAACCCAACACCTCTTCATCCTCACCGGCGCCTCGCGCGGCATGGGCCTGGCCATGGCCGAGCAGCTGCTGCAAAGCCCCGGCAACACCCTCGTCTGCCTGGCGCGCAACACCCAGGACGCGCTGACCGCCGCCGCCAAGGCCTCTGGCACCACACTCGAACAATGGCAGCAGGACCTCTCGCAAGGTGAGCAGGCCGCCGCCCGCCTCAAGGCCTGGCTCGCCGCGCAGGCCCCGGGCCGGTTTGCCAGCGCCACGCTGATCAACAACGCGGGCACCATCCCACGCATCGCCCCGCTGTCGGAGAGCGATGCCGCCGACCTGGCCAACGCCCTGCGCGTGGGCCTGGAGTCGCCCATGCAGCTCACGGCCGCCTTCCTGCACGCCACCGAGGGCTGGACCGCCACGGCGCGCAAGGTGCTCAACATCTCCTCGGGCCTGGGCCGCAAGGCCATGGCCTCGCAGGCCGCCTACTGCGCGGCCAAGGCCGGCATGGACCACTTCACGCGTTGCGTGGCGCTGGACGAAGCCCACAAGCCCCACGGCGCCAAGGTATGCTCGCTGGCCCCAGGCGTGATCGACACCGACATGCAGGTGCAATTGCGCGGTGCCGCACCCGAGGCCTTCCCGGACCGCCAGAATTTCGCCAACCTCAAGACGGGTGGCCAGCTCACCTCGCCCGCCGACGCCGCCATCCGCGTGCTCGCCTGGCTGGACCGCGCAGACTTCGGCACCAACCCCGTGGCCGACGTAAGAGACGCTCAATAGAACCAACAGACCTCCCTCCAGAAAGGAAACTCCCATGACCCGTGAAGTCGTCGTCGTCAGCGCAGTGCGCACCGCCATCGGCACCTTTGGCGGCAGCCTCAAGGACATCCCGCCCACCGAGCTGGGCGCCCTCGTGGTGCGCGAATCGCTCGCCCGCGCCAACGTGGAAGGCAAGGACGTGGGCCACGTGGTGTTCGGCCACGTGGTGAACACCGAGCCCAAGGACATGTACCTCTCGCGCGTGGCCGCCATCAACGGCGGCTGCAGCGAGAACACCCCCGCCTACAACGTGAACCGCCTGTGCGGCTCGGGCCTGCAGGCCATCGTGAACGCCAGCCAGTCCATCCTGCTGGGCGACGCCGACGTGGCCATCGGCGCGGGTGCCGAGAACATGAGCCGCGCCCCGTTCGCCAGCCTGAACATGCGCTGGGGCGCCCGCATGGGCGACACCAAGATGGTGGACATGATGATCGGTGCGCTGCACGACCCCTTCCACAACATCCACATGGGTGTGACGGCCGAGAACATCGCCGCCAAGTGGGGCATCAGCCGCGAAGACCAGGACCAACTGGCCGTGGAAAGCCACAACCGCGCCGAGCGCGCCACCGAAGCCGGCCTGTTCAAGGACCAGATCGTGCCAGTCACCCTGAAAAGCAAGAAGGGCGACGTGCAGTACGCGACCGACGAGCACTTCCGCCCTGGCGCAACCCTTGCGGACATGGCCAAGCTCAAGCCCGTGTTCCTCAAGGAGAACGGCACGGTGACGGCTGGCAACGCCTCGGGCATCAACGACGCCGCCGCCGCCGTGGTGCTGATGGAAGCCGGTGCCGCCAGGGCGCGCGGCGCCAAGCCCCTGGCGCGCCTGGTGGCCTACGCCCATGCCGGCGTGGACCCGATGTACATGGGCATCGGCCCGGTGCCGGCCACGCAGCTGGCGCTCAAGAAGGCCGGCCTCACGGTGGCCGACCTGGACGTGATCGAGGCCAACGAGGCCTTCGCCGCCCAGGCCTGCGCAGTGACCAAGGACCTGGGCCTGGACCCGGCCAAGGTCAACCCCAATGGCTCGGGCATCTCGCTGGGCCACCCGATCGGCGCCACGGGCGCGCTGATCACCGTGAAGGCGCTGCACGAGCTGCAGCGCGTGCAGGGCCGCTATGCGCTGGTGACCATGTGCATCGGTGGCGGCCAGGGCATTGCCGCGATCTTCGAGCGCATCTGATACCCGGGGGGCTGCCATCGCCACCGGCGATGCTGCCACCCCGCATTGGCAAGGCAGCACCCGCGCCGGATCAGCGATCATGGCGAGGTGCTGGCCCAGATCAGCAGAGTGGAGCGTGCGCCCAAGCGACCGCGCCCAACCATTGAACCGACGGAGACATCTTTCACCATGATTCGCACCCTGATTTCCTTCAGTGCGCTGGCCCTCGCCCTGGGCGCCACCGCCCATGCCCAGGCGCCCGCCCCCGCTGCCGGCTACCCCAACAAGCCCATCCGCCTGATCGTGCCCTTCCCACCGGGCGGCGGCACCGACATCCTCTCGCGCCTGGTGGCCACCAAGCTCACCGAAAGCGCCAAGTGGACCGTGGTCGCCGACAACAAGGCGGGTGCGGGCGGCACCATCGGCATCGGTGAGGCCGTGAAGGCCGCGCCCACAGGCTACGACATCGTGATGGGCCAGAAGGACAACCTGGTCATCGGCCCCTGGCTGTACAAGAACCTGCCCTGGGACCCCACCAAGGACCTGACCGCCGTGGCCCACGTGGCCTACACGCCCGTGGTCATCGCCACCAGCGCCAACTCCAAGTACAAGACCCTGGCCGATGTGATCGCCGCCGCCAAGGCGGCGCCCGGCACCGTCACCTACGGCTCGCCCGGCAACGGCACCTCCATCCACCTGGCAGGCGACCTGTTCGAGAAGGCCGCGGGCGTGAAGCTCAGCCACATCCCGTACAAGGGATCCAACCCCGCGCTCATGGATGCATTGGCCGGCAACGTGGACCTGCTGATGTCCTCCGTGCCCTCGGCCATGGGCCAGATCAAGTCGGGCAAGCTGCGCCCCCTGGCCGTGACCTCGGCCAAGCGCAGTTCCTCCATGCCCGACGTGCCCACCGTGGCCGAATCGGGCTTCAAGGGCTTCGACGTGAGCACCTGGTACGGCGTGTTCGCCCCCGCCGGCACACCGGCCAGCGTGGTCACGGCCCTGAACGCCGAGATCAACAAGCTCCTGGCCACCGAGGACATGAAGGCCGCCATCCACGCCCAGGGCGCCGAGCCCGAAGCCATGTCGGCCGCACAACTCAACGCCTTGCTCAAGGCCGACTACACCAAGTGGAAGGGCATCGTGGAAGCCTCGGGCGCGAAAATCGAATAAGCGCTTTTGCCGCACCCATGAAAAATGGCTCCCTCGGGAGCCATTTTTTTGTCAGGCGCCGAAGGCTCAGGTCCGCACCACCAGCACGGGCACGTGAACGGCACCCAGCACGCGCTGGGTCACGCTGCCCAGCACCAGCTTCTCCAGGCCGCGGCGACCGTGCGATCCCATCACGACCAGATCGGCGCCGGTGCTCAGCACGGCGCTCAAGATGCCATCGTGCACGGTATGGCCTTCACCCACCACGGTGCTGACCTGCACGCCGGCGGCCGCGAGCTCGGTGCGCGCCTTCTCCAGCGCGGCATTGGCTTCTGCCGTGGCGGCGCTCAGGTACTGCGCCTGGCCATAGGCAAAATCGGCGCCCACGCCCGTGAACGGATAGGGATCGACCACGTACAAGGCGGTCACGTCGCTGCCAAAGGTCTTGGCCAGGCCTGCCGCCTTGGCCACTGCCAGCGAGGCAATGTCGGAACCGTCGATGGGAACCAGAATGTGCTTGAACATGGTGTCTTCTCCTTGCATTGAATGCACCCTCGGTGGTGTCCGCAACCAGCTGTCCGCTGGCCCTGGGCGCCGCCTTTGGTGCGATGAGGGACAGTGTGAACCTGCACCATACATCGCATCTTGATCGACATCAAACAGCAAGCGGTCGATCCTGCCATTTGCCCACCATGACGACGCCTTGTCCTACACACGTGGATCGGTCTACCCGACCACATCCGCGCCCTGGAACCCTCCGCGCCGGCAGGTGACCACCAGCGTATCGCGGTAGCCGCCGGGGGCGACGGGCTGGATGGGCGTGGACTCGTGGATCATGCGTGCGTCGTCGAGCAGCAGCAGCGACCAGGGTTCGGTGAGCGTGAAGCGCTGGCCACCAGGGCCGTTGGCCTCGAAGACGCGGGTCTCGCCGCCCTTGATGCCCTCGCGCGCCACCAGGAACACGGCCACCAGGTCCACGCCATCGCGGTGTGCGCCCTCGGGCGTGGGCCGGCCGATGCCGCCTTCGGTGTCGATGCGGAACTGGTGCGCCTCCACGGACCAGGCCTGGGGCACCTGGCCCGGTGCAAACACCGCGTCGGAAACACCGGCCAGTGCCACCAGCAACTGCGACCACGCGGGCTGCGCCACGGTGCCGGCCTCCATGGGCGCAAACCAGCGCTCCATGCCGCCATGCAGTGCGTTGTACTCCACAGGCTGCCAATGCGCGCGGTGCGGTACCTGCTGCACCTGCCCCTGCTGCACCACGAAGCAGGAATGGCGCCGGCGCCGGTAGCGCCCGCCGTCTTTGAGGAATTCGTCGGGCGGCAAGGCCTGCCAATCAGCGTTGAATGCCAGCAGCGCGGACAACGGACAGCCGATCCAGGCCGCCACATCGGCGGGCGAGAGCACGGCGAATCCCGCGCTGTGCAGCTGCGCCGCAGTCCCGGAGGGTGTGGTGAACGGGGGAGAAAAGGTGACTTGGGCCATAGGAGCCCAAGCATAAAGCCTATGCGCCGGCATTGCCCGCAGCCAGCTCGCTCAGGGTGCGCCGGCCAGCAGGGGAGATGATGCAGCGCAAACCGCTCAGACCACCACCTGCGCCGCAATGCGCGGCAGCGCACTGGCTGGCGCCGGACGCCCGAACAGGTAGCCCTGGTAGTGCAGGCAGCCCACGCTGGCCAGCATGTCGCGCTGCTCGAGGGTCTCCACGCCCTCGGCGATCACGCCCAGGTCCAGGCTGTGCGCCAGGTTGACGATGGTGCGGGCAATGGCAGCGTCATTGGGGTCGGTGAGCAGGTCGCGCACAAAGCTCTGGTCGATCTTGAGCTGGTCCAGCGGCAGCCGCTTGAGGTAGCTCAGCGATGAGTAGCCCGTGCCGAAGTCATCGAGCGAAAAGCGCACGCCCAGGGCGCGCAGCGTGGTCATGCGGCGGATGATGTCCTCCACGTCGTCGAGCAGCAGCGACTCGGTGAGTTCCAGCTTCAGGCGCAGCGGGTTGGCGCCGGTGCTCTTGAGCACCTCCACCACCTCTTCCACGAAGTGTGGGTGGCGGAACTGCAATGCGCTCACGTTCACCGCCACCGTCCAGTGGGCGGTGGCCGCATCGTGCCCCCATTCCACCAGCTGCAGGCAGGCGGCCCGCAGGATCCACGCGCCCAGCGGCACGATCAGGCCGCAGGCCTCGGCCACCGGCACGAACTCGGCCGGCGACACCAGCCCGCGTTCCGGGTGCTCCCAGCGCAGCAGCGCCTCGGCGCCCACCATGCCGTGGTCCCGGCTGATCTGGGGCTGGTAGTGCAGCAGGAACTGGCCCTCGCGCAAGGCCTCGCGCAGGCCGGCCTCCAGCGCGGTGCGCGCCGTGACGGCGGCCTGCGTGCGCGGGTCGAAAAAGCGCAGCGTGTTGCGCCCCGCGCCCTTGGCCTGGTACATGGCCATGTCGCCGCGCTTGAGCAATTCGTCCACCGTGGTGTGCGGGTCGGCATACAGGGTGACACCGATGCTGCAGGAGCTGTGGTGCGCATGGCCACCCAGCTGGTAGCTCTGCCCCAGGGCCTGCAGCACCTTGCGGCCCACGATCTCGGCCTGCGATGCGGCCTCGTGTGGCAGCGCGCTCAGGCCCTCCAGCAGCAGCACGAACTCGTCGCCACCCAGGCGTGCCACCGTGTCGCCGTTGCGCACGCAGCCCCCCAGGCGCGCGGCGACCTGGCGCAGCAGCTCATCGCCGATCTCATGGCCCTGGGTGTCGTTGAGGTCCTTGAAGTTGTCCATGTCCACGAACAGTAGCGCGCCGCCCGTGCCTGTGCGGGCGCTGGCGGCCAGGCTGTGCTGCAGCCGGTCGGCCATGAGCCGGCGGTTGGGCAGGCCAGTGAGCGGGTCGTAGAAGGCCAGCAGGCGGATCTCCTCCTCGGCCGCCTTGCGGCTGGAGATGTCGGTCTGCGTGCCCACATAGTGGGTGATGGCGCCCTGCGCCGAGCGCACGGCGGTGATGGTGATCCAGGCCGGGTACACCTCGCCATCCTTGCGCCGGTTCCAGACCTCGCCCTGCCAGGAGCCCACCGACTGCAGGGTCTCGTGCATGGTCCGGTAGAAGGTCTGGTCGTGCCGGCCGGACTGCAGCAACGCCGGGGTCTTGCCCACGAGCTCCTCCACCGTGTAGCCGGAAAGCCGCGCATACGAGGTGTTGGCCTGAAGGATGCACTGATCGGGCCCGGTGACCACCATGCCCTCGAACGACTCGAAGACGATGGCCGCAATCTGCAGCGACTCCGCGACCCCCTGGTGGTCGGTGATGTCGGTGGAAATGCCGCACAGCGCATGGATGCTGCCGTCGGTGTGGCGCAGCGGAATCTTCACCGACAGGTAGGTGCGCACCGAACCATCGTGGAAGGTGTTGGTTTCCTCCACCTCGATGCGCTCGCCACGCTCCAGCACCAGCCGGTCGTTGGCTATCAATTGGTGCACTGTGGCCGCATCGAAGATCGCGCTGTCATCGCCGCCGATCAGGCCATCGGCGGCATCGGGCCGCAGCGCCAGCATGTGCTGGTTGGCATACAAGTAGCGGTGCTGCATGTCCTTGATGTAGATGAAGGCCTCCACACTGTCCAGGATGGTGCCGAACTTGTGCTCACTGGCGGGCCAACGCCGGGATTGCCCGCGTACCCTGCGGCGCCACACGAAAACAGCCAGGACCGCGAGCGCCCCCGCCAACAGCAGTGCCGCCAAGGCCCACAGGGCGGGGCGTCCGATGGCGCTGGCGGGCGGCGCCCCGACCCAGCGGCGCATCACCTGCGCATACGATGCGTCGGACCCGTCGCGCCACTGCGCCGACCGCTTGTCGATGGCGGCCAGCAGTTCGGGGTTGCGGTCCTTGCCGGCGGCGACGTACAGCCCCCCTGGCTGGAGCACGATGCCCGCGTCCACCAGCCCCTGGCCCGGCGCATGGGCCTGGCCGAACAGGTGGTTGGAGATGGCCGCCTCGGCATTATTGCCACCCACGGCACTGAAGGCCTGCTCGGGCGAGTCCACTTCCACCACCATGACCTGCAGCCCGTAGCGGCGCGTCATGGCCAGGAAATGGTCGCGCTGCAGCGTGCCGCGCTGCACGGCCACGCGCTTGCCGTCAAGATCCACCACCGAGCGGATCGGCAAGGACGGCAGCCGGTACACCGCGGACCAGGTGTCCACCAGGGGCAGCGCCGTGAAATCGAACTGCGCCACGCGCGCCTGCGCACGCGGCGCATCGGGCACCAGGTCCAGGCGGCCGTTTTGCAGATCGTCCAGGCAGGCGCGCAGTTCACAGGGCACATAGCGCAGGGTCCAGCGCTCGCGCTCGGCGACCAGGTTGAGCAGGTCCACGAAGATGCCCGCCGGCCGGCCATGCTGGTTCATGAACACGGTGGGCTCGTTGGCATACACCCCCACCCGCACCTCCCGCACCGGTGCAGCCGTGCTGGCGCATACCGGCAGCAGCGCCCACAAGGCACCCACCAGCCAGCCAGCCAAACGGCCCTGCCACCGCAATGTGCGCGAACTCACGATCGGGAATCCCCACAGTGGCTGAAAGCAGTATGTTAACCAAAGGTTGCTAAAACATCCAAAAGTAACCAAAACCTGGGCATGGCGCCTGGAACCCGGGACCGATCTTTTTGCCCGGCTTTCCAGGCCTTGCGGTAGCATGCGTCAAACCCTCGGAGACAGCCATGCCCCACGAACGCCGCCACTACGTCCGTGTCCATTTCGATGCCCCTGCGCTGCTGACCCTGGCAAGCAACGCATTCAGCGTGCATGTGCAGGACCTGTCGCTCAAGGGGGCCTTGATTTCATTGCCCGCGCAGGCGGACGTGCGCGCCGGGATGCTGTGCCAGCTCACCATCCCGCTGCACGACACGGGCAACCACATCGGCATGTCCTGCGAAGTGGCGCACCTGGAGGGGCTGCATACCGGCCTGCTGTGCCGCTCCATCGACCTCGATAGCGTGACCCACCTGCGGCGCCTGATCGAGCTGCAACTGGGCGACCCCGCCTTGCTGGAGCGTGATCTTGCCGAGTTGACCCACAGCGCCGCCCAATAGCAGGGCGCGCGCCCTCCAGGGAAGGGGCGCGGGCTGCCCCGGAGCGCCGTTTTCTGTCAGGCCGGCTCGGCTTCCTGCAATGCGCGCCACATGACCTTGCCGCTGCCGCTCTTGGGCAGGGCATTCACGAACTGCACGATGCGCGGCGCCTTGTACACGGCCATGTTCTCGCGGCACCAGTCGATGACCTGCTGCTCGGTCGTGTCCTGGTGCGAGGGGCGCAGCACCACCACGGCCTTGACGGTCTCGCCGCGGTAGCTGTCGCGGGCCGAGATGATGCAGGCCTCCTGGATCGCAGGGTGGCGGAACATCAGCGCCTCGACCTCGGCTGGCCAGACCTTGAAGCCGCTGGCATTGATCATGCGCTTCAGGCGGTCGGTCAGGAAGAAGTAGCCGTCTTCGTCCATGCGCCCCAGGTCGCCCGAACGGAAGAAACGCTTGCCCTCGAACTCGATGAAGGCGCTGGCCGTGGCGTCGGGCCTCTTCCAGTAGCCCTCGAACACCTCGGGGCCGTGCATGATGATCTCGCCCTGCTCGCCCACGGGCACTTCCTGCAGGGTGTCGGGGTCCACCACGCGGGCATCGGTGCCCACGAAGGGGATGCCCAGGCATTGCTGCTTGGGGTGGTCCGGCGGATTCGAGTGCGAGGGCGCAGCCGTCTCGGTGAGGCCATAGCCTTCCGAATAGCGCAGCCCGTACTGTTCCAGCAGGCGCTGGGCCACGGCCTGCGGCATGGCCGCCCCGCCACCGCCGATGTAGACCAGGCTCGAGAGGTCATAGCTTGCGAAGTTCGGGCTGTTCATCAGGTCGATGACCATGGTCGGGATGTTGGTCCAGTTGGACACCTTGTAGCGCGAGATCAGGCGCCCGGCCAGGTCGCGGTCCCAGCGCGGCATGATCACCAGCGTGGCGCCGGTGTAGATGGCCGCATGCATCACGCTCACCATGCCCGTGATGTGGAACATGGGCACCACCGCCAGCGTGACGTTGTCGACCGAGCCCGTGCCCCACAGCGCGCTGGCCACGGCGTTGTGCATGATGCTCCTGTGCAGGTGCATGCAGCCCTTGGGCAGGCCCGTGGTGCCGCTGGTGTAGGGCAGCAGTGCCAGGTCGGTGGGGCCCACCACCAGCGCGGGCGGCGCTTCGTTGCAGGCCAGCGCTTCGGTGAAGGCGTGCACCGTACCGCCCTCCAGCGCGGGCAAGGGGTGCTGCGTGCACAGCCAGTCCTTCCACGCGTCGGGCGGGGCATCGGGCCCAGCCACCTCGGCGTCGAAGACATCGGTGAATTGCGTCACCACCAGGTGCGCCAGGCGCTCGCCCGGGGCCACGGCATTGCTGGCCTTGGCCAGCTCGGGCGCCAGGTCGGCCGTGGTGAAGGCCACCCTGGTATCGGGGTCGGTGATGTAGTGCTTGAGCTCCTCGGCCCGGTTCATCGGGTTCACCGGCACCACCACGGCATTGGCGCGCAGGATGGCGAAGTGCGCCATCACCAGCTGCGGGCAGTTCTGCATGCACAGCACCACCCGGTCGCCGCGCTGCACGCCCAGCTGTGCGAGCCGTGCGGCCAGCCGCTCGGCGCCTTCCGCCAGGGCCCGGTAACTCACGGAGCTGCCAAAGAACACCAGCGCCGCCTTGTCCGGGTAGCGCCGCGCGTTGATGGCCAGGTTGTCCCACAGCGAGGTGGCTGGCAGGGTGATCGAATGGGGCAGCCGGCGGGGCCAGAAAGCGTAGTGGGGGCGTGTGGACATGGAGGGTGCCAGGGGATGGAGGAGTTCTTCAGCCCCGCAGCCTAGATGCGCCACCGCCGCGCTGCATTGGGGATGCCACTTAGGCCGGGTCGCGCAGGTGACGGCGCCGTGGGTGGTCCATGCGCCGGGGCCGGCAGCACCTCCATCGCCCGAACAGATATGGTGACATTGTGTTTTTCGTCACAGCGCAGCGGTCACCGCGGTGATAAATTCTGTTTGTGCTTGCAAAGGCATGGGATATACCCTGGCATCTGCAACCGCGGCCCGAGGGCAGCTCCGCTGGGGCGGGAACGTCTTCGGCGCGGCATTGTCCAAGGGCACAGGGCAGCCAGTTGCCACCATCCAACCGCCGAGAAATTCGACACCACCATGGCCACCGTTTCCGATCTCCAAAACATCCGCTTCTCGGGCAACTACAAGGCCGATTCCCTGCTGGAGAACCCAGCCCCGTGGAACTTCTTTCCCGATGGCCGCAAGGTGCTGTACTACACCTTCGACGTGAGCGCGGGCAGCGTTGCCGATCAGGATTCGAACACCAACCTGACTTCGTTCAACTCCTCGCAGATGCAGGCGACACGCCAGATCATGGCCTATGCCAGCCAGGTCACGGGCATCACGTTCACCGAAGTGGGCAGTTCGTCCCAGGCAGACCTACATTTCGCGGCGACCAACCTGCAGGGCCGCACGACAGCGGGGCTGAACTCCTCGTTCTACAACTACGGCTACACGGGAGCCACGCAGACGCTGACGTCGCTCAACGCCGAATCGGTGGTCTATCTGGACAACGTGGAGTTCGCCAGCGTCAACAACACGCTCACGGCCGGCGGTCTCGGCTACGAGGTGCTGCTGCACGAGGTGGGCCATGCCCTGGGTCTGGCGCATCCCTTCGACTCCCCACGCCCCCTGCCCTCCGGCGAGGACAACACCAACAACACGGTGATGTCCTATACCGATGCGGGCCCGTACAAGAGCACGTTCCAGGCCTATGACCTGCTGGCGCTGGACTGGATCTATGGCCGCGATGGACTGGGTGGCACCTACGGGTTCAACTCGACCAGTGGCCCGACGCTGACTTTCCCCACGACGCCCACCACCCCGACCACGCCAACGACACCCACCACCCCGACGACGCCCACAACGCCCACCGGCACGGCCGGCGCAGACACCTTCACCAGCACCAGCGCGAACGAGACCTTCAATGGCCTGGGTGGCCTGGACACCCTGGTGGTGCGCGGCAACCGCGGCGACTACGCGCTGCAACCCAAGAGCGGGGGCGGCTGGACGCTGGGCGACGGGGTCCCCAGCCGCGATGGGGTGGACACGCTGCAGCAGGTCGAGCGGATCAAGTTCACGGACGGCTTCGTGGCGCTGGACCTGGACGGCGCTGCAGGCACGACCGCAAAGTTGGTCGGTGCACTCGTCGGCCCCGCCGGGCTGAACAACCGCGGCGTGGTGGGCATCGTGCTCAAGGCGGTGGACGCCGGCTCGACCCCCTTGCAGGTCGCACAGTTCGGCCTCAATGCGCTGCTGGGTGCCTCGGCCACGCCGGAGCAGGTGGTAGGCCTGCTGTACGCCAACCTGGTCGGTTCCGCGGCGGATGCCGCCACCGTCCAGTCGCTGGCAGCCGTCATCAAGTCGGGCGCCTACACCAACGCATCGTTTGCGGTGGCTGTGGCCAACCTGGACCTGAATGCGGCGCACATCAACCTGGTCGGCCTGAGCAGCCAGGGGTTGGAATACCTCTGAAGCGGGCCGGCCCGTCCCAATCAGGGCCGAGCAGCGACAGGCGAATCGCCCCTCATCGGCACTGCGCCAGGCGCGACAACGACGACAGGTAGTCCAGGCGCTGCAGCGGAGGTCGGGCCTGCGCGTCGTAGACGTAGACGCTGGGCTGGTCGAACCGAGGCACGTCGGTGGGGTTGTCGACGTCGGCGCCGACACAGATCGCCCCCTTGGCATAGCAGCGCAGGTGGTAGGGCGATACGGTGGAGGTCATGGTCGGGGTGGTCAGCAACTGGGGCCAGGTTTGTTCCGCCCCGTCGAGCACGCAGTCCAGCGGCTCGGAGACGCCCGTGCCACCCAGTGCCCGGGAAACATAGGCCGCCTGGGGCTTGAAAACGTTCAGCTGGGATCCGCGCATGCCCGGGCCCGACGGCGAAAAGCGCACCAGGGCCGAGCACACGTCCCCTGGCTGCAGCAAGGTGTTGCTGCAGCCATCCGATTCCGCGGGAATGGTGAAATCGGTGGAAATGACCACTCCGCACCCGATCCCGGTGCAGATCGGCGACACGGCGGCAATGGACGAGATCACCGAACCCAATTGCACCGCGGACGGGCCGCGATTGGCCACCTCCAGGATCTGCGTGGCCGATGAGTGCACCGCCACCTTGCCAAACTGGAAGTCCCCTGCAGGTTCAATGATCTCCACCTGGGCATGGGCGGACGACAGGCACGCCAGGGAGAGCACGCCCAGGGCTGCCACGGATCGGCAGAAAAACAGGATCAAAGTCACACAAGCTCCTTGTGCGTGGCAATCGATGGCAGCGCCCACCATGAAAATGGGCCCGAAGATCCACGGCCACCCAAGTTACCCACGAACCCTGCACGGCGCCCCACCCGGGAGGGATGGGGTGTTGCAGGCAGCCCGCATGCCGCGTTGACCAGGTGCGGCGCGGGTTCTAGATTCGCGGCCTTCCGTTCCTGTTTTCAAACCGCCATGCCCTCCCCTCCCCGCCCCGACCGCCACGCCCTCGCGCGCCTGCACCGCATGGCCAGCCTGGAGACGGGTGGCGTGCAGCTCATCGAGCCCCTGCTGCAGGAACTGCGCCGGGTGGTGGGCTTCGACTTCGGCTGCATGCTGTACCCCGGCAGCGATGGCGAGCTGATGAGCTATGCGCAAGAGCCCATGCAGTCGGTGGCGCAGGATTACTTCGATGCGCGCATCCTGCGCAGCGAGCGCCAGGTGCTGGTGCGCAGTCCCCGCGATTTCGGCGAGACCGTGCGCCACGAGCACGGCCCCCGGTTGATGCGCGAGCAGATGGTGGTGTCGATGGCCGAAATGCAGCGCAGCGACTACTACGACGCGGTGATGCGGGCCACAGGCGCCAAGGACTACATGAGCCTGGCCTTGCGCACCGCGCAGGGTGTGGGCCTGGGTGTGATCCATCTGTTCCGCGATGCGGCGGTGCCAGGCTTCACCCCGCAGGACGCAGCCCTGCTGGGCCGGCTGGAGGCCCACCTGGCACGTGCGCTGCAACAGGGCGAGCGCGACACGCAGGGCAGCGAGGTGCATGGCCAGGGGGTGCTGGTCGCCACGCCCCAGGGGCGGCAGATGTGGATCTCGTCCGAGGCCGAGGCGCTGATGCCTCTGGCCTTCGGCTGGCGCTGGCGTCGCGGCGCCCAGTTGCCACCCGCGCTGCAGGAACTGCTGCGGCGGCTCAACGCGCAGCAGCCCGGCGAGATGGCCCTGCCCGCGATGGAACTGTTCACGGCGCAGGGCTGGTTCTCGCTGCGCGCCACGCACCTGGCCCCGGCGCAGCAGGAGCGGCAGGACCGCCAGGCCGTGGCCCTGCACATCACGCGGCGCGTGGCGCGCGGGGTACGGCTGCTGTCGGCGCTGCAGACGCTGGGCCTGCCACAGCGCCAGCACGAGCTGGCCTGGTGGCTGGCGCGGGGCCTGCCCGAATCGCAGATCGCCCAGCGCATGGGCATCAGCCTCAACACGGCCGTGTACCACCGCCGGCAGCTCTACAACCGGCTGGGCGTCATGGGGCGCGACGAGCTGCTGACCCAGATTGGCGGAAAAACGTGAATTAGTTCACGAATGCCCACCAAATAGCCTCTCCCCACAAAAAAAGCCCCCGATGCCAGAAGGCAACGGGGGCTTTTGCATTGCACACAGTGTGGCGGCTCAGGGCACCTGCACGGTCACTGCCGCCGAGCGCGGCCCTTCGTTGCCCGCCGCATCCAGCATGGCCACCTGGTAGCTGTGGTTGCCGCTGGGTGCCGATGCATCGGTGTAGGTCGCACCGCTGGTCACGGTGGCAATGGCCGTCCCGTTGCGGTACACCCGGTAGCCCGAGACACTGGCCGCAATGAAGGACTGCTTGATGGCCTGCATCGGCGGGTTGGTGCCGCCCTGCTGGGGCAGGTAGCCGTAGTTGATGGTCCACACCAGCGTGCCGCCCAGGCCCTGCTCGTGCACCCATTTGCCCTTTTCGGCGATGGAGCGCTCGTCCTCATAGCTCAGGTAGGTGACGGGCGCATCGCTGGCACGCCACCAGGGCTGGCTATAGCTGATGTAGCTTTGCTTGGCCACGTCGTCCCAGTGGTAGGCGGCGCCGGGCTGGCCGAAGGCGTTGTCTTCCCGCAGGCGCCGGTAGTTGTTCACGCCGTCGCCGCCGTTGGAACCGCTGGTCGCGGCCTGGCGCGGGCCGGTGACGGGGTTGTTGTAGAACAGGCCGTACAGACCCACGCCGATGCCCAGCTTGGCACGGGGCACGCCCGCATTCAGGTAGGCCTGCACGGTGGAGGCGATGGAGGTGGGGTGGCTCGGGGCCTCGCCGAACAGGGGTGAGTGGTGCCACGACAGCCAGCCGCCGCCCCAGTCGCCGGCCATGCTGTAGGTCATGAGGTTGAAGCGGTCCACTGCGTGGGCCACCTCCACGTGCCAGGGCAGGATCTCCTGGAAGTTGGTGTTGACCCAGAAGCCGGGCCAGCTGATCTCGAAGGGGTTGGCCTGGTAGCGCGGGCGCTGCTGGGCGGCCGTGCGCAGTTCGCGCAGCAGTGCGAGCGCCTGGGCGCGGCCCTGCTCGGTGTCCAGGTTTTCCTCCCAGTCGATGTCGGCGCCGTCATAGCCCTTGTGCTCGGCCTTGTCGAGGATGTTCTTGATGAAGACCGCGCGGATCTGCGGGTTGGCCGTGGCGGCCATGA
This sequence comes from Acidovorax sp. CF316, assembly GCF_000276605.1. Lineage (GTDB taxonomy): Bacteria > Pseudomonadota > Gammaproteobacteria > Burkholderiales > Burkholderiaceae_C > Acidovorax. The sequence goes on from NZ_AKJX01000040.1 coordinate 20,914, forward strand.
AACCGGGGCCGTCGAATTCACCGCCGACCATCATGATGGCCTTGGTGCCTGCAGCATGGGCCTTGGCGATCAGGGCGTCCTCCGCCTGCGTGTGCGCGGTGCCTGCGCCTTCCATCAGCTCGCCCGCGCGCCCGCCGGGCAGGGAGCCCAGGCCCGGCGCATAGCGGCCGAAAATGAAGTGCGTCATGGTGCTCATGTCCACGGCCTCGGGTGGAAAGTCCTCCCAGAACCAGCCGGTGTAGTAGCCGTTGACCCATTTGCCACTCTTCGTCACGGGGTTCCAGTCCAGCCGCACGCCCTGCGGCGTGGCGCGGGCCGTGAGGCCGCCCACCGGCGGGCGCGGGTTGGCGGCATCCACCGCGACCTGGGCCGTGGCGGTGACGCTTTGCCCCGCGCTGTTGGCGCAGCTGAGCGTGTAGGAGGTGCTGGCCTGGGGCTGCACCAGCGCACTGCCCTCTACAGCGCGCGTGCCGCTCCATCCACCCGATGCGGTGCAACTGGCGGCATGGCTCCCCCCCCC
>NZ_AKJX01000041.1 GCF_000276605.1 Acidovorax sp. CF316
CCGCATCGGCGGCCCGCCTCAAGGAGCTCGATGCTCGGCATGCCCAGGCCACGGCGCTGTGCGCGCGGCTGTCGGACACAGACTATGCCTTGCGCACCGGGATCCTGCGCCTGCACGCGCGCGCCGGCAATGTGGACGCACAGCTGCACTTCCAGTACGTGGGGCCCACGGGCCGCCATGGGCCCGAAGGGTTTGCGGGGGCTCCCCAGAGCGATGCGCAACTGGCCGCCTGGTACCGGGAGGTGCTGGGCTATGCGCAGCAGGCCCTGATCGGGGAGCCCTTTCTGGCCGTGAGCACCCTGGCATGGCTCTATGACGCGGGCCCCAGCGTGCCGGCTGCCCCTGCCATCCATGACCCCGTGGAAGGCCATGCCTACCGCATCCTGCTGGCCCGGATGGCGCGCAGCCCGCAACATCTGGCCGACTTCATGCAGCGCGAAGAGGCCCGCCTGCCGCCCGGGCAGGTGGCCCAGGGCCGGGCACGCGCCGAGGCCATTGCGCAAGGCCTGGCGGCACAGCTCACAGCCCAGGGCAAGGACCTCCCCAGGGGCCTGCTGGGCCCTGCGGCGGCAGAACCTCGCCAGCAGCCGGTGCCCTCGCCATTCGCAGCACAATAGCGGCTTGTCCTCGAACCCTACCTCCATCCCTTCCGCCTCCGCCCCGTCGGGCGCGCGCCCCATCGATGTGGCGCTGCTGGCCAGCGTGTTCGTCGTGGCCGCCTGCGGCCTGCTCTACGAGCTGGCGGCCGGCGCGCTCGCGTCCTATGTGCTGGGCGACTCGGTGCTGCAGTTCTCGACCATCATCGGCACCTACCTGTTCGCCATGGGCGTGGGCTCGTGGCTGTCGCGCTATTTCGAGCGCCAGCTGCCGGCGCACTTCCTGCGCATCGAGCTGCTGGTGGCCTTGATCGGCGGCGCGCTGCCGGCCACGCTGTTCCTGGCCAATGCCTACGCGCCCGGGGCCTTTCGCCTGCTGCTGTATGGCATGGTGTTCATGGTGGGCACGCTGGTGGGTCTGGAGATTCCGCTGGTCATGCGCATCCTCAAGCGCAACGTGGCGCTCAAGGACCTGGTCTCGCAGGTGCTGACCTTCGACTACCTGGGCGCGCTGGCCGTGTCCATGGCCTTCCCGCTGCTGCTGGTGCCGCACCTGGGGCTGATCCGCACGGGCCTGCTGTTCGGCCTCATGAATGCCGCGGTGGCGCTGTGGGCGGTGTGGTTGTTCCGCGACGAGCTGCGCCGCCTGCGCGCGCATGCCCTGGCCTGCGTCGCCGTGCTGGCGCTGCTGTTTGCAGGCCTGCTCGGGGCCGACCACATCACCAGCTTCGCCGAGGACAAGTTCTACCAGGACCGCATCGTCTTCAGCACCGCATCGCCCTACCAGCGCATCGTCGTCACCAACGGCAAGCTGGGCCACCGGCTGTACCTCAACGGCAACCTACAGTTCGCCGAGCGCGACGAGTACCGCTACCACGAGGCGCTGGTCCACCCCGCGATGGCGGCGCACGGCGCGCCCCGGCGCGTGGCCGTGCTCGGCGGCGGCGACGGCATGGCCGTGCGCGAGATCCTCAAGTACCCCTCGGTCGAGTCCGTCACCCTGGTGGAGCTGGACCCGGCCATGACGCGCCTGTTCACCGACAACCCCACGCTCGCCCGGCTCAATGGCGAGGCGCTGCGCTCGCCCAAGGTGCAGGTGGTCAACACCGATGCCTTCCAGTGGCTGCAGCAGTGCAAGGCCCCGGGCTGTGACGCGGCGGAGGATGTCTTCGACGTGATCGTGGTGGACTTTCCCGACCCGACCAATTTTTCCATCGGCAAGCTCTACACCAATAGCTTCTATGCGCTGCTGGACAAGCGCCTGGCCGCCAGCGGCTACGCCGTGGTGCAGACCACCTCGCCGCTGGTGGCGCGCCAGAGCTACTGGACGGTGGTGCAGACCATGGAATCGGTGGGCCTGCAGACGGCGCCCTACCACGCCCATGTGCCGAGCTTCGGGGAGTGGGGCTTCGTGGTGGCCAGCCGCCGGCCCTGGCGCATGCCCGAGGCGCTGCCGCCCGACCTGCGCTTCCTGAGCGCGGGCACGCTGCCCCTGCTGTTCGACTTTCCGCTCGACATGGCGCGCCTGCCGGCGGACGTCAACCGTCTGTCCAACCAGGCCCTGGTGCACACCTATGAGCGGGAGTGGGGCAAGGTCGCAGCGCACTGAATTCGGCACATCCCCCTGCGGGCGAGCTCTGGAAGCCCGCGCTGTTGCATCCATGCCGCGCGGATGTAACAAATCGGCGCGGCGGCGGGTTTCAAGACCCTATGGGTAAATCGCTCAAGGGGTTGCCGGCAGAATGGAAACCAACGCTTACATTTGTCCGCCCCGATGCTTGAGAGATTCTTCGTTGTCGGCGCACAGCGGGATCCCCAGAATCTCTGGGGGCACGACCCCTGGCTCGTGGCCCTGTCGGTCGCGCTGGCGATTGCTTCCTCCCTCATGGCGCTGCACCTGGCCGCGCTGGCGCAGCGTGCGCCGGACCGGCTGCGCCGCAACCTGACCGTCGCCTCCGGTTCGCTGGCGTTGGGCGGCGGGGTCTGGTCGATGCACTTCGTGGGCATGCTGGCCTTCGACCTGTGCGCACACGGCCATTTCGAGCCCTCGGTCACGGCGCTGTCCTTTCTGCCCAGCCTGGTGGCGTCGTGGATCGCGCTGCACGTGCTCACCCAAAGACAGCCCACGGGCCTGTCCATCGCCTGGGGCGGCGCCCTGGTGGGTGCGGGCATCGGCGTCATGCACTACGCCGGCATGTCGGCCTCCGACATGGCGCCGATGATCCGCTACGACGTGGGCGGCTTTGCGGCCTCCCTCGCGTTCGCGGTGGGCATGGCCATCCTGGCGCTGTGGCTGCGCTTCGGCATGCTGCGCGCCTGGGCGCGCCGGCCCTGGCTGAGCACGCTGCTGGGGGGGCTGGTCCTGGGGCTGGCGATCGCCGGCATGCACTTCATCAGCATCGCCGCCGTGCGTGTCTCCGGCAATGTGCCAGACCTGGGGCCGGTGCCCGAGCAGGCCCGCTACATGGCGCTGGCCATCGCGCTGATGGCCGTCCTGGTGGGGCTGGTGGTAACCACCGTCAACATCGGTCTTCGGGTCCGCTGGCTGCTGCGCAGGTCCGAGCAGAGCGAGTCGAGCCTGCGCGCGGTGGTGGAAACCGCCATGGACGCCATCGTCATGGCAGATGCGGACGGCACCATCCGGTCCTTCAACGGTTCGGCGCAGCGCATGCTCGGCTGGACGGCCGAGGAAGCCGTGGGCCGGCCCGTGCGCATGCTCGTGGACCCGGCCTATGCCGACACGCCGCACAGCTACCTGCCGCGCGACCTGTCGCGCGGCGAGGCGCGCCAGGTGGGCAAGGACAAGGACATCCACGTGGTGCGCAAGGATGGCAGCCTGGTGCCCGTGCGGCTGGTGGTCGGCCGCGTGGACCTGCCGGGGCCGCCGGTGCTCGTCGGCTTCCTGACCGACCTGACCGAGCGCCGGGCCATGGAGCAGGAGCGCCGGCGCGGCGAGGAGCAGCTGCGCTCGCTGGTGCGCAACATTCCGGGCGTGGCGTTTCGCTGCCGCTACGACGCCGACTGGTCCATGCTGTTCATCAGCGACGCGGTGGAGTCCCTCACGGGCTGGCCGGCCGAGGACTTCCTGGCCGGGCACATCTCGTTCGGCCGCATCATCCACGAGGACGATGCCGCGCGCATCGGGGACCAGGTGGCGCGCGCCCTGGAAGCGGGTGCGTCCTATGTGCTGGAGTACCGGCTGCACACGCGCGATGGTGGTATCCGCTGGGTGTCCGAAACGGGCCGCGGTGTCTCGGGGCCGCAGGGGGAAGTCCGCTGGATCGACGGCGTGATCACCGACATGACGGCCTCCAAGGCGCAGAACGCCGAGTTCGTGGGCACGGTCACGGCCATCGGCCGCTCGCAGGCGGTGATCGAATTCGATCTCAAGGGCCGGGTGCTCACCGCCAACCGCAATTTCCTGGACCTCATGGGCTACACGCTCGCCGAGATCGCAGGCCAGCACCACCGCATCTTCTGCACGCCGGAGTACGCCGGCAGCCAGGCCTACCAGGCCTTCTGGGCGCGCCTGGGCCAGGGCGAGTTCAACGCGGGGGAGTACCTGCGCCTGGGCCGGGGCGGGCGCGAGGTCTGGATCCAGGCCACCTACAACCCGATCTTCGACGCGCAGGGGCGGGCCTTCAAGATCGTCAAGTTCGCCACCGACCTGACCATGCGCCGGCGCATGGAGACGGACCTGCGCACGGCCAAGGAACAGGCCGAGCATGCGGCCGCAGCACGCAGCACCTTCCTGGCGAACATGAGCCACGAGATCCGCACGCCCATGAACGCCATCATCGGCTTCACCGAGGCGCTGCTCGATACGCCGCTCGAAAGCACCCAGCGCCGGCACCTGGGCACGGTGCACCATGCGGCGCGCTCCATGCTGCGCCTGCTCAACGACATCCTGGACACCGCCAAGCTCGAAAAGGGCGCGGTGGAACTGGAGGTCGCCGATTTCAGCCTGCGCGAGCTGTGCGACCAGATCCTGGCCTCGCTGCGCATCAACGCCGCCAAGAAGGGGCTGGAGGTCGTGCTCGACTATCCCGAAGGCGTGCCTGTCCACTGGCAGGGCGATGCCTTCCGCATCCAGCAGGTGCTGCTCAACCTGATGGGCAACGCCATCAAGTTCACGCACGAGGGCCGGGTCACGCTGCGCGTGGCCGGCGCCAATGCGCAGCTCGTGCTGCAGGTGGTGGACACCGGCATCGGCATCGACGCCGCCGGTGTGGAGCGCATCTTCGACCCCTTCGCGCAGGCCGATGCCTCGACCACGCGCCGCTACGGTGGCACGGGCCTGGGCACGACCATCGCCCGCCAGCTGGCCGAGCTGATGGGCGGCAGCATTGCGGTGGTCAGCCAGATGGGCCAGGGCAGCACCTTCACCGTGCGCCTGCCGCTGCGCACCGGCCAGCCGCCGGCGGATGCCGGCCCTTCGACGACCCGCGACTGGCTGCGCGCCCCCCTGCCCACGCTGCGCGTGCTGGCCGTGGACGACGTGCCCGCCAACCTGGAGCTGCTGCAGATCACGCTGCAGCGCGGTGGCCACAAGCTCACGGCTGTGGGCAGCGGCGCGCTGGCGCTCGAGGCCTTCGCGCAGCAGCGCTTCGACGTGGTGCTGATGGACCTGCAGATGCCCGACATGGACGGCCTGGAGGCCACACGCCACCTGCGCAGCTTCGAGCAGGCGCGCCGGCGCAAGCCGACCCCCATCGTGGCCCTGTCGGCTAGCGTGCTCGAACAGGACCGCCGCAACGCCCGTGCCGCCGGCATGGATGGCTTTGCCAGCAAGCCGGTGGAGCCGGTGCGGCTCATGGCCGAGGTCGCGCGCGTGATCGGCGTGCGCGAAGACGGCGGTGATCCGGTGTTCGCCGTGGCCAGCATCTTCGGCGCCCTGCCTCCCGGCGAGGGGCTGCTGGCCCCGCCCGCCCGGCAACCGGCAACGGCCCCGGTGGCACCCGCCATCGAATGGGAGCGGGGGGTGCGGCTGTGGACGCAGGCACGCTACCTGCGCGAAGCCATCGAGCGCTTCATGCAGGAGAGCGGCGTGGCGCTGGCCGGCCTGCTGTCCGCGCACCAGGCCGACGACTGGGACAGCCTGGCGGCGCGTGCCCACCGCCTGCGCGGTGCGGCCGCCAACCTGGCGCTGCCTGCGGTGCAGCAGTATTCCGGCCAGATCGAGCAGGCGGCGCGCGAGCGCGATGCCGGCTCGGTGCAGGTGGCCCTGCTGGCCCTGGCCACGGCGCTCGATGCCGTGGGTGGTGCCCTGCTCAGCCCCCAGGCGCCCGATGCGCAGCGGCAGGGTTCGGCGCCAGCGCCTGCGCCGCTGCAGCAGGCCCAGCGCGAGCGCGTGCTGGCCGCCATCGCGGCCCTTGCCGCCGCCCTGGCGCAGGGAGAGCTGGCCGACGCGCCGCTGGCGGTGCTCGAGGGCGAGTTGCCCGCGGTCACGCTTAACGGCCTGCACGAGGCGCTCGACCGCTTCGACTTCGACGAGGCGCGCACCTGCCTGCAGGCCCTGCAGCACCATCTGCAGGCACCGTTGCAGCCGGGGCAAACGCATGTCTGACAATTGCACCCTTTGCCCCCGGCACCCGAAGGAAGCCCCATGACGGCCACCCCCGAAGACCATCGCCCGCGCCTGCTGCTGGTGGACGACGAACCCACCAACCTGCAGGTGCTGCGCCACATCCTGCAGGAGGACTTTCGCCTGCTGTTCGCCACCGATGGTGCGCGCGCGCTGCAGATCGCCCAGCAGCAGCGGCCCGACCTGGTGCTGCTCGATGTGATGATGCCGCAGATGGACGGCTACGCCGTGTGCCAGGCCCTCAAGGCCGACCGGGCCACCGCGAACATCCCGGTGATCTTCGTCACCGCGCTCACCGACGTGCAGGACGAGGCGCGCGGCTTCGACGTGGGCGGTGTGGACTACATCACCAAGCCCGTGAGCGCCCCGGTGGTGCGCGCCCGTGTGCGCACCCACCTGTCGCTGGTGCGCACCGAGGAGCTGCGCGAGACCCGGCTGCAGATCGTGCAGCGCCTGGGCCGTGCGGCCGAGTACAAGGACAATGAGACCGGGATGCACGTCATCCGCATGAGCCACTTCGCCCATGTGCTGGCGCTGGCGCTGGGCCACTCGCCGGCCTGGGCCGAAGACCTGCTCAACGCCGCGCCCATGCACGATGTGGGCAAGATCGGCATCCCCGACGCCGTGCTGCGCAAGCCCGGCCCGCTCGATGCGGGCGAATGGGAGACCATGCGCCGCCACCCGCAGATCGGCGCCGAGATCATCGGCGAGCACCCCGGGGGCGTGCTGCGCCTGGCCCATGCCATCGCGCTCACGCACCACGAGAAGTGGGACGGCAGCGGTTACCCGAAGGGACTGGCGGGCGAGGCGATTCCCGTGGAGGCGCGCATCGTCGCGCTGGCCGACGTGTTCGACGCGCTCACCGCGCGCAGGCCCTACAAGGAGCCCTGGAGCACCGAGGACACCGTGGCCCACCTGCGCGCGCAGGCGGGCAAGCATTTCGATCCGGCGATGGTCGAGGTGTTCATCGCGCAGCTGCCCCAACTGCTCGAAATCCAGGCACGCTGGAAAGACTGACCCTTGTCTTGCCAGGAGGGCTTGCGGGTGACGTAGAGTACGGCCCCATGTCCCTTGCGTCCCCCCTTTCCCTGCCCTCATCGCGCCGCCGGCAGCTGCTGCAGGCCGGTGCCCTGCTGGCCGCGGGGGCCGCGCTGCCCGGCTGTGAGAAGGTGCCACGCACGCTCGAAGGCGGTTTTGCCGGCATCGACATGCAGCGCGGCCATGCGCTGCGCGAGATGCTGCAAAAGGGCTCCCTGCCCGAGCCCGCCGTGGTGCGGCGCGCGCAGGTCATCATCGCCGGCGGCGGCGTGGCCGGCCTGGCGGCGGCGCGCGCGCTGCGCCTGGCGGGGGTGGAGGACTTCGCGCTGCTGGAGCTTGAAGACCAGGCCGGCGGCAACAGCCGCGGCGGCCTGGTCGGCGGCATCGCCTGCCCCATGGGCGCGCACTACCTGCCCGTGCCCGGCGACGACGCCAGCGAGGTGCAGGACCTGCTCGAGGAACTGGGCCTGCGCCAGCGCGTGGCCGGCCGCTGGCGCTACGACGAGCGCCACCTGTGCCACAGCCCGCAGGAGCGGCTGTACTTCGAGGGCGAATGGCAGGAAGGCCTGCTGCCGGTGCAGGGCGTGGGCGAGGCCACGCTGGCCCAGTACCGCCGCTTTTCCGAGCGGGTGGATGCGCTGTCCAAGGCGGCGCGCTTCACCATGCCCATGCTCAAGGCCTTCGACGGCCGGCGGCCGCTGCCGCCCACGCACCAGGCGCTCGATGCCCTCTCCTTCGACGCCTGGCTCACCCAGGAGGGCCTCGACGATGCGCACCTGCGCTGGTACCTGGGCTACTGCTGCCGGGACGATTACGGTGCGGGCACGGCGCACGTGTCGGCCTGGGCCGGCATCCACTACTTCGCCAGCCGCCATGGCTTCCATGCGCCGGGTGACGCGGGCAGCGAGGACCGCGAGGGCGTGCTCACCTGGCCCGAGGGCAATGGCTGGCTCACCCAGCGCCTGGCGCTGCCGCTGCGGGGCGGCGGGCAACTGGCCACGGGCACCAGCGTGCTGCGCATCACCGAGGGGCGCCATGGCGTGGAGGTGGATGCGCTCAATCATGCCTCGGGCAATGTCGAGCGCTGGCAGGCACCGCGCTGCGTGGTGGCGCTGCCCGTGTTCCTGGCCGCGCGCATGGTGCGCAACCCGCCCGCCTTCCTTGCCGAGACGGCGCAGCGCCTGTCCTGGGCCCCTTGGCTGGTGGCCAACATCCACATCGATGCGCCGCTGACCGACCGTGCGGGCGCCGCCCCCGCGTGGGACAACGTGCTGTATGCCGATGCCAACCCCGGCGGCCTGGGCTACGTGGACGCCGGCCACCAGCGCCTGGACCCGCGCCCCGGTCCCACGGTGCTCACCTACTACCAGGCCCTGGGCGACCTGCCCGATGGCCGCCAGCAGCTGGCCACCCAGCCCTGGACCCACTGGGCGCAGGCGGCAATGCAGTCACTGGCCGGCCCGCACCCCGACCTGGCCCAGCGCGCCACGCGCATGGACATCACACGCTACGGCCATGCCATGTCCATCCCCACGCCGGGGCTGCTGGGCTGGCTGCACCAGCCGGGCCGCTACCGGGCGCCGGACAAGCGCGTGCGCCTGGCGGGCGGCGAGCGCGTGGCCGTGCTGCCCACGCCGGCCACGGCGCGCCTGGTGTTTGCGCACAGCGATTGGTCGGGGTATTCGGTGTTCGAGGAAGCCTTCACACGCGGCCATGCGGCGGGGCTGGTGGCAGCAGGCTAGGCCAAGCGGCGCTTCAATGCAGCCACCGCGCTGTCCACCGTGGTCAGCACCGGCAGGCCGGTGACCGCCGCGCACATGCTGCGTGCGCGCGCCATGCTGAACTGCGCCAGCGCGATCACCTCGCAGCCCTCGCGCTGCAGGCGCTGGGCCTGCGCGGCGACCAGGCTGTCGTGCAGGTCGCCGTTGCCCGCGTTCAGGGCCGCCATGGCCCCTTCGGCCAGGGCCAGTTGCAGTGGTGTGCCGGGCGGAAACTCCGGCGGCATGGACTGCAGCGTGGGCGCAAAGCTGGCGATCAGGCCGATGCGCCGGCCTGTGGCCACGGCTTCTTCGACCATGGCCTCGTTGGGCTTGAGCACCGGGATCTGCGCGTGCCGCACCGCCACGCGCTCGATGCAGGGCCCGAAGGCCGAGCAGGTGAACAGGATGCCATCGGCCCCCGTGCCCACGGCATAGTCCGCCAGGGCCTCGAAGCGCGCGTGCATGGCCGCGTCCAGCCCCCTGCCCCCGCGTGCCAGGTCGGCCGAGAGGCTGTCGTCCAGCAGGTTCATGCGCACCGCCTCGGGCCAGTCCTGGGCAAAGGCGTCGTTGATCGGCGCCACCGAATGGGCGAGGGCGTGGATGAGGGCAATGCGGGACATGGCGGGGCGCGGTGCAATCAGATGCCCTTGGAACTGGGGTTGGCGAAGGCGTCGCGCGTCTCGGCGTTCAGCGGGTAGTTGATGCTCACGTTCTTGGGCGGAATGGGCTGCATGAACCAGCGGTTGTACAGCTTTTCCATCTCGCCGGACTTCATCATGCCCGTGACCACGCGGTCCACCAGCGCCTTGAACTCCGGGTCGTCTTTGCGGAACATCAGCGACTGGTTCTCGGTGCGCAGGCCCTCGCCGACGATGGCAAAGTCCTTGGGGCTGCGATGGGTGGCGATCAGGCCCGCGAGCAGGATGTCGTCGAGCACGAAGGCGGCGGCGCGGCCCGTCTCGACCATGAGGAAGGAGTCGGTGTGGTCCTTGCCCGCCAGCTGCGTGATCTCCAGGTTCTTGCCCTTGTCGGCCTCGCGCAGCAGGCGCAGCGAGGTGGTACCGCTGGTGGCCACCACCGACTTGCCCTGCAGGTCGGCCACGCCCTTGATGCCCGAGTCGGCGCGCACGGCCATGCGCACGTTGTAGCGGAAGATGTCGGGCGAGAAAGCCACCATCTGCTGGCGCTCGATGAGGTTGGTGGTGGAGCCGCATTCGATGTCCACCGTGCCGTTGGCGACCAGCGGGATGCGGTTCTGCGAGGTCACGTTCTGGTACTTCACCGCGATCTGCGGCAGCTGGAGCTCGGCCTTGATCGCCTCCAGGATGCGGTTGCAGATGTCGATGCTGTAGCCCACCGGCTTGCCGCCGCCGTCCAGGTAGGAAAAGCCGAAAGAGGCTTCGCGGTGGCCGTAGGTGATGGAGCCGCTGTCGCGGATCTTCTTGAGCGTGCCGCCGGCGGGGCTTTGCGCCTGGCTGGCGCCGCAGGCCAGCAGAGAGGCCAGCATCAGGGTGGTGGTCAGGGTCTTCATCGGCATGGGAGCACCTTTCAGGTCAAAGTGACGCGGGTTGGGGAGATCGGATCAGCAGGGGCTGGGCTGGCGCGGCAGCGTGGCGGTCGAGGTCACGGCGTCGACGGCCTGGGCCAGCAGCGCGGCGATGGTGGCGAGCTGCTCGCGCGAGGCGATGTAGGGCGGGGCCAGCAGCACGTGGTCGCCCACATTGCCGTCCACCGTGCCGCCGAAGGGGTAGCACAGCAGGCCCAGGTCCATGGCCTTCTTCTTGAGGCGCGAATGCACCTTCTGCGCGGGATCGAACGCGGCCTTGCTGGCCCGGTCGGCCACCAGCTCCACGCCCCAGAAGAAGCCGCGCCCGCGGATGTCGCCCACATGCGGGTGGTGGCCCAGCGCATCGCGCAGCGCCTGGCCCAGGAAATCGCCGTCCTCGCGCACCTTGGCCAGCAGGCCGTCGCGCTCGATGACCTGCTGCACCGCCAGCGCGGCCGCGCAGGCCACCGGGTGGCCCAGGTAGGTATGGCCATGCTGGAAGAAACCGCTGCCCTGCGACATCGCGTCCACGATGTGCTTTTGCGCCAGCACCGCGCCGATGGGCTGGTAGCCGCCGCCCAGGCCCTTGGCCACGGTGATCAGGTCGGGCACCACGCCCTCCTGCTCGCAGGCATGCAGGGTGCCGGTGCGGCCCATGCCGCACATCACCTCGTCCAGGATCAGCAGCACGCCATGGCGGTCGCAGACCTCGCGCACCGCCTTGAAGTAGCCGGGCACGGGCGTGAGCACGCCGGCCGTGGCGCCCCCCACCGTCTCGGCGACGAAGGCCAGCACGGTATCGGGGCCGCGCGCGACGATGGCCTCCTCCAGCTCGCGTGCCAGGCGCAGGCCATAGGCCTCGGGAGTCTCGCCGGCCTGCTGCTCGCGGTAGGGGTAGCAGGGCGCCACGTGCGTGGCCTCCACCAGGAGGGGCGCGAAGGGGGCGCGCCGCCAGGCGTTGCCGCCCACGGCCAGCGCGCCCAGGGTGTTGCCGTGGTAGCTCTGGCGCCGCGCGATGAAGTGCGTGCGCTCGGGCTGGCCGATCTCCACGAAGTACTGGCGCGCCATCTTGAGCGCGGCCTCCACGGCCTCGGACCCGCCGCTCACGAAGTAGGCGTGGCTGGTGCCGTCCGGGGCCGTGCGCACCAGTTGCTCCGCCAGTTGCTCGGCCACCTCGGTGGTGAAGAAGCTGGTGTGGGCATAGGCCAGGCGGTCGATCTGCGCGTGCATGGCGGCCAGCACGTCGGGGTGGGCATGGCCCAACGAGGACACGGCCGCACCGCCCGAGGCGTCGAGGTATTCGCGCCCCGCAGCATCGCGCAGGTACATGCCCTGCCCGCCCACGGCCACGGGCGGGGTGTGCAGAAGGTGGCGGTGAAAAACGTGGGTCATGCCAGGGTCTCCGGAACAGGTGCAAACAATTGATGGAACAAATGTACCGTAAAATCAAATTAAATGGAACATGTGTTTTGTTGCTGGGGCCAGGTGGAACACCTGCACCGGGAAGTGATCCGCTACAGTGCTGCGACCACCACTCCTGCGCATGCACCGCCACCCGCCATGGGCCTGAAAGACACCCTCCGTGACCGGTTCGACGGCATGACCGCCACGCAGCAGAAGGCCGCACGCTTCGTGCTGGAGCACCCGAACGACGTGGTCACGGCCTCCATGCGCACGGTCAGCGCGCGCGTTGGGATCCCGCCCGCCACGCTGGTGCGCTTTGCGCAGCTGCTGGGCTTCGACGGCTGGCCCGAGCTCAAGGCGGCGCTGGTGCAGGACATGGGCCTGGGCTCCGAGCCCTATGCGCACAAGGCGCGCAGCCTGGTGGACCGCGCGCGCGATGGCGGCGGGCTGGCCGGCGAGATCTTCGCGGTGCACCACCAGAACCTGGACGCCACCGAGCACGCCAACGGCGATGCCCTGCCGCGCGCCGCGGCGCTGCTGGAGAAGGCGCGCGCCGTGCACGTGGCCGGCTTTCGCGCCTGCCACCCGGTGGCCTATTCGCTGATGTACGTGTACCGCCTGTTCCGTGACAGCGTGCACCTGCTCGACGGGATGGGCGGCTCGCTGGAGATGCAGCTGCGTGCCCTGCACAAGGTCGATGCGGTGGTGGTCATCAGCTTCAGTCCCTATTCGCGCGAGGCCATCGCCGTGGCGCGCCAGGCGCGCGAGGCCGGCTGCCAGGTGCTGGCACTGACCGATTCGCCCGCCTCGCCGCTGGCCCTGCTGGCCAACGAGGTGCTGCTGTTCTCCACGCAGAGCCCGTCGTTCTTTCCCTCCATCGCGGGTGCGCAGGCCCTGTCGGAGGCGCTGCTGGGCCTCTTGGTCAGCCGCGCGGGCAAGCCCGGCATCGGCCGCATCGAGAGCGCCGAGGCCCAGCTCTTCGCCACCGGCGCCTACCTGCCGCCCGCACCGTCGCCATGACGCAGGCAGGGCCCGGCGGCGTGCACGTGCACATCAGCGTGCCGCGCCAGCAGCTGGATCTGTACGCGGGCCATGCCCTGGTGCGCAGCTATGCCGTGTCCACGGCGCTGCAGGGCGTTGGCGAGATGAACGGCAGTGGCTGCACGCCGCGCGGCCTGCACCGGGTGCGCGCCAAGGTGGGCGCGGGTTGCGATGCCGCCACCGTGTTCGTCGGGCGTCGGCCTACGGGCGAGCGGTATTCGCCCGGGCTCGCTGCCGAGCACCCGGGGCGCGACTGGATCCTGTGCCGCATCCTCTGGCTCACGGGCTGCGAGCCGGGCGTGAACCGCGGCGGCGCGGTGGACACGCTGCGCCGCTACATCTACCTGCATGGCTGCCCCGACGGCACGCCGCTGGGCGTGCCCGCCTCGCACGGCTGCGTGCGCATGGCCAATGCCGATGTGGTGGACCTGTTCGAGCGGGTGGCGGTGGGCACGCCGGTGCGCATCGTGCCCTGAGGCCGCCCTGTTCTGTCACGCGCCCGTCACGCGCGCCGGGCATCGTCGCCGGTTTACATTTCCTGCCGTCTGCGACCATGTCCCGACTCTCCACCATTGCCGCCAGCGCCCTGCTCACCTGCGCTGCCGCTGCTGCTTCCCTCACCGCCCAGGCCCAGCAAGCCTACCCCGCCACGCTGGCCGGCCATGCGGTGATGCCCGCCATGAGCCTGGTGCCCGCGCCCAAGGATGCACCGCAGGACCTGCAGGTCAGTGGCAAGTTCACCACGGGCAAGCGCGTGGAGGCGCTGGGTTCGGTCGAAGGCCTGTCGGGCGGCCGTCCCACCGGCATCTCCCTGCCCTTCGCGGGCCAGCCGCTGCAGGGCCACTCGGGCATCAAGCGCATGGCCGATGGCTCGTTCTGGATCCTCACCGACAACGGCGCCGGTGCCAAGGCCAACTCGCCCGACTTCATGCTGCACCTGAGCCACTACCAGGTGGACTTCAAGGCCGGCCAGTTCAAGCGCCAGGCCACGGTGTTCCTGCACGACCCGGACAAGAAGGTGCCGTTCCGCATCGTCCACGAAGGCACGGACAAGCGCTACCTCACGGGCGCGGACTTCGACCCCGAGAGCTTCCAGTTCGCCGGCGGCGCGCTGTGGATCGGCGAGGAGTTCGGGCCCTACCTGATCAAGGCCGACCTGTCGGGCCGCGTGCTCGCCGTGTTCGAGACGCAGGTGGATGGCAAGGTCGTGCGCTCGCCCGACCACCCGGCCATCACCACCGCCGGCGCGCCCGATGCCAAGGCCCCGGCCTTCGAGGCCAAGCGCTCCAAGGGCTATGAAGGCATGGCCTCGTCCAAGGACGGCAGCAAGCTCTATGCCCTGCTCGAAGGGCCGCTGTGGAACGAGGCCGGCAAGGCCTACGAAGCCGTGGACGGCAAGCAGTACCTGCGCGTGCTGGAGTTCGACGTGAAGGCCGAGCAGTGGACCGGCCGCCACTGGAAGTACGTGCTGGAAGCCAACCACCACGCCATCGGCGACTTCAACATGATCGACGGCACCACCGGCCTCATCATCGAGCGCGACAACGGCGAAGGCACGGCCGACAAGGCCTGCCCCGAAGGCGCCAAGCGCGCGGATTGCTTCCACGACCTGGCCAAGTTCAAGCGCGTCTACAAGATCGAGCTGACCGAAGCCAACGTCGGCGGCCCGCTGCGCAAGGTGGGCTACATCGACCTGCTGTCCATAAAGGACCCGCAGCGCCTGGCCAAGAAGCCGCTGAACAACGGCGTGCTGACCTTCCCGTTCTTCACCATCGAGAACGTGGACGTGGTGGACGGCACGCACATCGTGGTCGGCAACGACAACAACCTGCCCTTCAGCTCCAGCCGCGAGCCGAACAAGGCCGACGACAACGAGCTGGTGCTGCTCGAGGTGGGTGAGCTGTTGCGCGCGAAGTAAGCAAGCGCCACTGTGCTCCTTGCGCAAAGGGCTGCCCCGGAGGCAGCCATTTTGCATGGCGGGCAGCGCGTTGCGGGGCCGGGTGGCAAAATCGGCGGCCACACCCTGAAAGCCGCGCCACCATGTTCACAGGCATCGTTCAAGCCACGGCAGGCATTGCCGCCATCCATGACCGCGCAGGCCTGCGCACCTTCACGCTCGATTTTCCCGAAGGCTTCTGCCAGGACCTGGCCATTGGTGCCAGTGTGTCCACCGATGGCGTGTGCCTCACGGTGACCGAGATCCTCTCGCCGACACAGGCCAACTTCGATGTGATGCAGCAGAGCCTGAACATCACCACGCTGGGCAGCTATGGCCAGGGCGACCGCGTGAACGTCGAGCGCGCAGCCAAGGACGGCGCCGAGATCGGCGGCCACCCGCTGTCGGGCCACATCGATTTTTCGGGCACGCTGGCCAGCGTGCGCGAGTTCGACAACAACCTGGTGTGGCGCGTGGCCGTGCCGCCCGAGTTCCGCCGCTACGTCTTCGCCAAGGGCTATATCGCCATCCATGGCGCCAGCCTCACCGTGGCCGAGGTGAACCGCGCCGAGGGCTGGTTCGAGGTCTGGCTGATCCCCGAGACGCGCCGTGCCACGGTGTTCGAGGGCAAGAAGGCCGGCGACCAGCTCAACATCGAGATCGAGCGCAGCACCCAGGTGGTGGTCGACACCGTGCGCGAGGCTGTGCAGGAAAGCCTGGGCCGGCTGCAGCCCGTGCTCGAAGCCCTGCTCAAGGAAAAGGGCCTCTCGCTCGAAGATTTCGTCCAGCCGCCGGTGCTTCCCCACTGAGGCTCAGTCGGCGACGTAGTCGAGGAAGCCCGTGACGCGGCGCAGGCGCCCGTCGGCATCCAGTTCGGCCACGTCGGTGCCGCGCGCCACGGGCTCGGCGCCCGGGGCCGCAAGCGCCCAGGAAAAGCGCACCACGCTGTGGTGGCCCTCGGGCGTGCCCAGCAGCGCAAAGCGGTAGCCGGCAAAGCGCTGCTGTGCGCCCGCGATCAGCGCAGCCAGGCCGTCATGGCCCCGGCCTTCCATCATCGGGTCAAGGTAGTGCACATCGGCACTGAAGACGCCGCGCACCAGGCGCCCGCGTTCGGTTGTGTCGGTGGCATTCCATGCGGCAATGTAGCGCGCGGCGATGTCGGGGGCGGCGCTGGCGGCGGTCGGTGCAGAGGATTCAACGGTGTTCATGGCAACTCCTGAAGGCAAGGGGTGGAAGAAAGAGGTGTCGGATGCACGGGCATCCCACGCAGCCCATTCTTCGCGGCGGCCCCGCCTGCGTCGATGACCTGGCGCGTCATGCGCCGGGGACCACAGCGGGATAATCCGGGCCTTGCATGCCGAATTCCTTGCTTCCCCCTTCCCCCGTACCCGGTGCGCCGCGCGCGCTGCAGCTGCACGACCTGCCCGGCCTGCTGCAGGTGCAGCTGGCCTGCTATGGCGAAGACTTCGTCGAAAGCGGTGAGGTGTTTGCGCGCCGGCTCGCCAGCCCGGTGAACTGCTCGCTGGTGCTCGAACGTGCTGGCCAGGTCTGTGCCTACCTCGCGGCCTACCGCTCGGTGCAGGGCAAGGTCACGCCGCTGCACGGCGACTTCGAGGGCCCGCCCGGCGCGCCCGACACCCTGTACCTGCACGACATGGCGGTGCTGCCGGCCTGTGCGGGCCAGGGCCTGGCGCAGGCGCTGCTCACACCTCTGTGGGCCCAGGGCGCTGCCTGGGGCCTGCGCCACACGGCCCTGGTGTCGGTGCAGGGCTCGCAGGGCTACTGGGAGCGCCATGGCTACGCCGTGCAGCCTCTCGCCGATGCGCTGCAGCGCGAGCGGCTGGCGGGCTATGGCGAGGGCGCGGTCTACATGGTGCGCGGGCTCTAGCCAGTGTTGCTGCCCTGCGCCACGATCCAGGCGTGGAAGCGGCGCAGACCGGGGTCGATCAGCGCCTCGGGCCGGTACACCAGGTGGTAGGCCAGCGGGGTCGCCAGGGGCTTGCAGTGCACCGAGACCAGTTCGCGCGCCTGCAGTTCCTGCTGCACCAGTGCGTGCCGCACCAGGGCAAAGCCGCGGCCGGCCACGGCGGCCTCGATGGCAGCGTTGGAATGCGCGAACACGACACCGCCCTCGCAGTCCACATCCGCCACACCATGCGCCTGGCACCACAGGCGCCAGTCGCCGCGGTGCTCGTCGTGCAGCAGCCGGGCGCTGGTGATGTCGGCCACGCGCGCCGTGCGGCGTGGGGCCAGCAGGCGCGGGCTGCACACGGGCACCAGGTCATCGGCCACCAGCACCTCGGACTGCAGGCCGGGGTAGGCACCCTGCCCGTGGCGCACGGCAAAGTGCACACCCTCGGCAGCCAGGTCCACCGTGCGGTTGGTGCTGCCCACATGCACGTCCATGTCGGGGTGTTGTTGCAGAAAGCCTTGCAGGCGCGGCACCAGCCACTGCACGGCAAAGCCCGGCGTGCAGCTCACCAGCACCACCTGGCGCCGGTTCGCCGAGGCGATGCGCGAGGTGGCGTGCCCGATCATCGCCAGGCCCTCGGCGCAGGCCACCTGGTAGTCGCGCCCGGCGGCCGTGAGCGCCAGGCCGCGCGGTTGGCGCTCGAACAGCGCGCAGCCGAGGAAGTCCTCGAGCTTGCGCACCTGCTGCGAGACGGCACCGGGCGTGACGTGCAGCTCTTGGGCCGCGCGGCGCACGCTGGCATGGCGGGCGGTGGCCTCGAAGAAGCGGACGGCGATCAGGGGAGGCAGGCGCATGGGTGCATCGTATAGCTTGGCTAAACAGCTGTTGAGGATAAATGGTTTGTCCAGGCTATTGCGTGTGCCGAAAATTCGGGCATGAACCTTGCCAGCCTGATCCGCCTTTTCGCCTTGGCCGCCCTGTGGGGTGGCAGCTTTCTGTTCATGCGCATCGCTGCGCCGGTGTGGGGCGCCGTGCCCACCGCGTTCGGCCGCGTGGTGCTGGGCGCGGCGGGGCTGCTCGCACTGCTGGCCGTGGTGCGGCTGCGGCCGGCGTTCCAGGGCAAGCTCGGCGCGGCGCTGGTGTTGGGCGCCATCAACTCGGGCCTACCGTTCCTGATGTTCGCGCTGGCCGCGCGCGTGTTGCCGGCGGGGTACAGCGCCATCCTCAACGCGACCACGCCGCTCATGGGCGTGGTGATCGGTGCGCTGGCCTTCGGCGAGCGCATCACGCCGGCGCGCGTGGGGGGCGTGCTGCTCGGCATGGCCGGGGTGGCGGTGCTGGCGCAGGCCGGGCCAGTGGCGCTCAGCGCGCCGGTGCTCGGCGGCATCGCCGCCTGCCTGGTGGCCACGGCCTGCTACGGCCTGGCGGGCTTTCTCACGCGGCGCTGGATCACCCAGCGCGGCGGGCTGGACAGCCGGCTCGTGGCACTGGGCAGCCAGTGGGGGGCCGTGCTGGCCCTCGCGCCCTTCGCGCTGTGGGAGGCGGCGCATCAGCCCGTGGCCAACTGGCTGCATGCCGGCCCCACGGTCTGGGGCGCCATGCTGGCGCTGGGCCTCTTGTGCACCTCGTTCGCCTACGTGCTGTACTTTCGGCTGATTGCCGACGTGGGGCCGGTCAAGGCGCTCACGGTGACCTTTCTGATCCCCCTGTTCGGCGTGGCCTGGGGCTGGCTGGTGCTGGGCGAGGTGGCCACACTGGCCCATGCGGCCGGCGGCGTGCTGATCGCGCTGGCGCTGTGGCTGGTGCTGCGGCCCGTGCCGGCAGCCGTCCCTGGGGCAGTGGCTGTGCAGCGCTGAACCCATCCGCCGGCGCTGTATTGACGGCGCCACGCCCCGGGCATCCGTCGCGGGCCGTGGTCATAATGGCTGACATGCCGAACCGCTGGAAACCCAATGTCACCGTGGCCGCCGTGATCGAACGCGATGGCCGCTTCCTGCTGGTGGAGGAAGAAACCACCGATGGCCTCAAGCTGAACAACCCGGCCGGCCACCTCGACCCCGGGGAGTCGCCCGCCAGTGCCTGCGCGCGCGAGGTGCTCGAGGAAACGGCGTTCGATTTCGAGCCCACGCACATCATCGGGGTCTACCTCAACCGCTTCACCAAGACGCGCACGGGCGACGACCTCACCTACCTGCGCTTCGCCTTTGCCGGCACCCTGGGCACGCACCACGCCTGGCGCACGCTCGACGAAGGCATCGTGCGCACGGTGTGGATGACGGCCGAGGAGATCCGCGCCTGCCCCGAGCGCCACCGCAGCCCCTTGCTGCTGCAGTGCCTGGCCGACTACCTGGCGGGCCAGCGCTACCCGGTGTCGCTGGTGCACACGGATATCTCGGTGACCCAGACCTCGGGTTGAAGAGGCCTGCGCGGGGTGCGCTGCAACTATTTGTGGCGCCGCATGTAACCCGCGCGGTGGGCGGAGCGAAGTAACAGGCAGAGAGCGTGGCGCCGCGCGATCTGAACACCCCCTGTTTCGACCCCTCCCTCACCTTACGGAGTCTTCCACCATGCTGTCCACATCGAATCCCTCCGCTGCTTCCCTCGCCCTGGCCGCCGCGCTGCTGGCCTTGTCCTCCGGTGCCTTTGCCGCCGACGCCCCCAAGGGCTCCAAGGGCGGAGCGGTTGCCGCCAACGACAAGGTGCACTGCTACAACGTGCACGACTGCAAGGGCAACAGCGACTGCTCCACCGCCGAGCACAGCTGCAAGGGCCAGAATGCCTGCAAGGGCCATGGCTTCAAGGCCAAGACGGCCGCACAATGCCTGAGCGAAAAGGGCACGATTGGCGACATCAAGGGGTGATGGCCCCTGGCGGTTGCGCCACGGCGCGGCCGCCTGCGCACCATGGCACACGACCCCATCGCCGTGCGCGGCACCGGCTTCGGCCTGGGCCTGCGCACACCGCACTATGCGGATTTCCTCGCTGCTCCCCAGCCGCTGGACTGGCTGGAGATCATCACCGACAACTACCTCGTCGCGGGCGGCAAGCCGCTGGCAGTGCTCGATGCGCTGCGGCGCGACTACCCCATGGCCATGCACGGCGTGGCCATGTCCATCGGTGCAGCGCAGGGCGTGGATACCGCCTACCTGCGCCAGGTCAAGGCGCTGGCCGACCGCATCGAGCCGCTGTGGGTGTCGGACCACCTGTGCTGGATCGGCCCCGGCCCTGATCAGCAGTTGCACGACCTGTACCCGCTGCCCTACACCGACGCCGCGGCACGCCATGTGATCGCCCAGGTGCGCCGCGCGCAGGACGTGCTGGGCCGCCGGCTGGTGCTGGAGAACGTCTCCAGCTACATCCGCCATGCGGGCGACAGCGCGAGCGAATGGCAGTTCCTGGCCTACATCGCGCACGAGGCCGATTGCCTGCTGCTGGTTGATGTGAACAACATCCACGTGAGCAGCGTGAACCACGGCTTCGACCCGCTCACCTACCTCGACGCGCTGCCCGCGCACCGCGTGCAGCAGATCCACCTGGCCGGCCATTCGGACCTGGGCGACCACATCATCGACACCCACGACCACCCCGTGGCTCCGCCCGTGTGGGACCTGTATGCGCAGGCCTGCGAACGCTTCGGCGCCGTGGCCACGATGGTCGAGCGCGACGACCGCATTCCGCCCCTGGCCGAGCTGCTGGACGAGATGGCCGTGGCGCGGCGCATTGCCGCCCTGCATGTGCCGCAGGCGGGCGCAAAGGACCCTGCGCCACTGTCCTGGCCAGGCGCCACGTCCGTGCCTGCCCAGCCCCTGCAGGCGCTGCAGCAGGATCTGGCGGACCGCATCCTGGCCGAGCCGATGCAGGCCCTGGACGCCGATGCCCCGGTCACGGGCCGCCTGGGCATCTACCACCATGCCTACCGCGCGCGGCTGGCCGAGGTGCTGGCCGACACCTATGCCAAGACCTGGCTGTACATGGGGTCGGACACCTTCGAGGCCCATGCACGCGCCTATGCGGTGGCGCACCCGCCCAGGGTGCGCAGCCTCAACCGCTATGGCGAAGGCTTCACGGATACCCTGCGCACGCTCTACCCCGACAACCCCGAGTTGCACGAACTGGCCCAGCTGGACTGGGACCTGCGTACGCGCTTCGATGGGGCGGACGTGCCGGCGCTGGATGCGGCCACGGCCCCTGGCGCCAGCCCCTGGCTGGCACGCGCCGGGGTGCTGCACCCCAGTGCATTGCTGCGCACGCTGACCACCAACGCCGTCGCGCTGTGGAATGCCATCCACGCCGACGACGAGGTGCCTGAAGCCATGGCATTGCCGGCGCCGGTCAGCCTGCTGGTGTGGCGACAAGGCCACCAGCCACACTTTCGCACGCTGCAGGCGCCGGAGGCCGATTGGGTAGGCCATCTGCAGGCGGGTGCCTCGGTGGAGCAGGCCTGCGCGCGGTTGCAGACCCAGGGCCTGTTGCCCGCGCCCGAGGTGCTGGCGCAGTGGCTGGCCGGGCTGCTGCGCGATGGACTGGTGCGTGCCGACCTGCCGGCCCCTGCTACTCCGCCGTCAGCTTGCG
>NZ_AKJX01000042.1 GCF_000276605.1 Acidovorax sp. CF316
CGGGCGGCGGCGAGCCCGCCGTGAGCACGCGCACCGGGCGCGGCAGCACGATGCGCTCGTGCGCCGGCGCATTCGCCAGCATGGCCAACACCGTGGGCGCGGCGCAGAAATGGTCCACGCCGTGTTCGGCAATGGCCTCGAAGATGGCCCGGGCTGTGACCTTGCGCAGGCACACATGCGTGCCCGCCGCTGCCGTGACGGCCCAGGTGAAGCACCAGCCGTTGGCGTGGAACATGGGCAGCGTCCACAGGTAGACGGGCCGGCGCGGCATCGCCCAGTCGGTCATCTGCAGCAGGCTCATGAGGTAGGCGCCGCGGTGGCTGGGCACCACGCCCTTGGGGTCGCCGGTGGTGCCCGAGGTGTAGTTCAGCGCGATCGGCTCCCACTCGTCCTCGGGCCACAGGCCTTCAAAAACCGGGTCGCCCTCGGCCAGCAGGGTTTCGTAGTCGAGCACGCCAAAGGCCGGCTGAGCGGGCAGGCCCGCATCGTGGATGGCGACCACCAGCAGCGGCTGCGCCAGGCCGGCGACGGCCTGGGCCGCAAGCGCCGCGAATTCGCTGTCCACCAGCAGCACGCGCGCCTCGCCATGGCGCAGGATGAAGCCGATGGCCTCGGCGTCGAGCCGGCAGTTGATGGCGTTGATGACCGCACCGCACAGGGGGATGCCCAGGTGCGCCTCCAGCATCGCGGGCGTGTTGGGCGCGAGGATGGCCACGGTGTCGCCGCGCTGCACACCCCGCCTGGCCAGCGCGCTGGCCAAACGGTAGGCGCGCTCGCGTGTCTGTGCCCAGGTCTGCATGCTGCCCGCGTGCACCACGGCAATGCCATCGGGATGCACTTGCGCGCTGCGGTCCAGAAAGCCCAGCGGCGTGAGCGGCAGGTGGTTGGCGGGAGTACGTTCCAAGCCTTGCTGGTAGGGGCTGCGGTGGGGGATATGGCTCATGCGGGTCTCCATTTTTGGGGGCGCGGTCAGGGGTGAAAGGTGGTGAACGACTCGACGCTCTCGCGCTCGGTCACCAGCGTGTTCTCGATGCAGGCCGGGTCGGCATGGCCCAGGCCCATGCCACAGACCACCATCTCGGTGTCGGGGATGCGCAGCTCGGCATGGATGACCTGGTGGAACCTGGTGAACGCCACCTGCGGGCAGGTATCGAGCCCGCGCGCGCGGGCCGCCACCATCAGGCTCTGCAGGAACATGCCGTAGTCGAGCAGGCTGCCGGCCTGCAAGGCGCGGCTCACCGTGAAGATCAGCCCCACGGGCGCATCGAAGAAGCGGTAGTTGCGGCCGTGCTGGGCATGCATGCGCGCCTTGTCGCCCTTGGCGATGCCGAGCAGGCCATACAGGTCCCAGCCTACCTTGCGGCGCCGGTCCACATAGGGCGAAACCCAGTCGATGGGGTAGTAGTGGTAGGGCTCGGTGAGGGCCGCCGCCGCATCGCCGTCGTTGTCGACGGCGACGATGGCGGCGCTCAACCGCTCCTTGGCGGCACCCGTGAGCACATGCACGCGCCAGGGCTGGGTGTTCATGCCCGAGGCCGCATGGCGCGCCACGTCGAGGATGGCATGCACCTCGTCCGGCCCCACCGGTGTGGGCAAAAAGGCGCGGATGCTGCGCCGCGAGACGATGGCCCAGTCCACCGCCTGGCGCAGCGGCCTGGCCTCGATGGGGGCCGCACCGGGCGAGCGGTCGGGGTGTGCGATGGCGGGGCCGGGCGCGGCCGTGGGCAGGGGTGAACAGGTCATGGCGGCATGCTAGGCATGGCCGCCGTGCATGACTGTCGATGCGATGACATTCCGGGAAATCCCGGGGCCCCGGTGTCTCTGGCGCCGCCTCAGGGGAGAAAGAGCACCAGCCCGAACACGGCGAAGAGCGTGAGGTGCATCAGCCCCTGGATCGGCGAGCTGCGCTGCCCGTTGAAGCCCAGCATGGAGAGCGCGACCGTCAGCACCAGCAGCACCACCTCGGTGCCCGACAGGCCCATGGCCATGCGCTGGCCCGTGGCCACGCCGATGAGCAGCACGGCTGGCACCGTGAGGCCCACGGTGGAGACAAAGGCCCCCAGGCACAGGTTGAGGGTGCGCTGCATCTCGTTGGCCATCGCGGCGCGCACGGCGGTGATGGATTCGGGCGTGAAGACGATGATGGCGATGAGCACCCCGCCCACGGCGGCAGGCGCGCCGGCCGCGGCAATGCCGTAGTCGGTGACGATGGCCAGGTAGTGCGCCAGCAGCACGATGGGCAGCACCAGCGCCAGCAGCACCATCGAATGCACGAGCGCAGCGCGCCGGCCGGCGCCCGGCTGCTGCGGTGCCAGTGCCAGCGCCGGCGGCGATGCCGATGCCGGCACCGCCATGCTGCCGGCCGCAGGCTGCAGGAAGTAGCGCCGGTGGCTGCGCATCTGCAGCCACAGGAAGGCCGCGTACAGGCAGGCCGTGAGGGCGGCCATGCCCAGCGCCTGGGGCGTGGAGAACGCGCCCGCCCCGCCCAGGTGGTTGGGCAGCACCAGCGCCGTGCCGGTGAGCAGCACGATCATGCCCAGGTAGGCCGAGGCGCCCTGGGCGTTGTACTCCTGGTCGCCGTGGCGCGCCGCGCCGGCCACCAGGCAGATGCCGATCACCAGGTTCATGATGATCATCATCACCGCGAAGATGGAGTCACGGCCGATGGCCGAGGAGTCGCCCGGGCCGAGCAGCACCGAGGCGATCAGGATCACCTCGATGGAGACGATGGACAGCGTGAGCACCAGCGTGCCATAGGGCTCCCCGAGCTGTTGCGCGAGGTGGTCCGCCTCGTGCACCACCCCGAACGAGGCCGCGAGGATGGTGGCGAACAGCACGCCGAAGGCGACGGCCGCGACACCCGGGCCCAGCGGCGCCGCCAGCCAGGTGCTGCCGAAGGCGATGAAGAGACCGGCCACCAGCCACGCGCCGGCCAGCAGGGCCCAGGTGGCGGGCGCCACCAGGCGCGCAGGACCCGGAGCTGCCGCCCGGGCCTCAGGGGCTGGAGGGACCGACGGATGGGAAGGCGCCACAGCGCTGCGACGCGAAGTACGGGAGGTACCGGGGGTACGGGGAGTGCGGGGGGTGAGAGGGTTCGGCCTGTCCATGTCGTCCACCAGGGGGAAAACAAGGGCCGTCCCCCGGTGTCGGTACACGGCCGAAGTCGTCCACGGCCTGGCTGGCGCAGGGTGCGCAAGCGCTGCCATTTTACCACCCTCTCCACCCGCAATCCAGGCCGCGCACCCGGCGCCTGCCCCGCGGTGGGCCCTGGACCGTTGCGTTTTCGGGGGTTTATCCCGCCTAGCGCAACCAGCGCCCGAAGCGTAACCTGTTGTCACAAACACGGGGGCAGTGCGATGGCACACACGCTGCGCGACCGGTATGCAATGACCTCCATGGCACTGGGGGCCCTGGGTAGTGCTTTTGCCTTCGTTCTGGTCCTGCGCGCGGTCTTCCCGCAGCTGGCCTTGGGCAGGGGTTTCGCCGATGCGGTGGAGCCCGGCATCCACGCCGCGATGATCCTGCTGCTGCTGGGCGCCGCCCTGTGCCTGCGCGCCTTCCCCGATACACACCGACCTGCCCAGGCAGCGGCCTCGCTGCTGGCGCTGGCGGCCGGCCTGTACAGCGTGCTGGCCCTGTGGCGCGCGCTGGCAGGGCCCGATGCGGCGGCCACCCTGCCCGGCTTCCTCAGCGGCGGCAGCCTGCAGGCCGCGAGGACCCACAGCATCTCGCCCAATGGCGGCGTGGCCTTCATGGCGTGCGCGGCCGCCCTGTGGTGCGCCGCCCCCATGCGCCGCCCCCGCCACCGGCGCGCCGGGCGGATGGCGCTGGCGCTGCTGGCCACCGTGGCCACCCTGGGCCTGGCCGGCCACCTGATGGGGCTGGAGCTGCTGTACCGCGTAGCCTCGCACAACCAGGTACCGATGAGCACGGCCGTGGCGCTGCTGGTGCTGGGTGCGGGCATCTGGCAGTTGCGCGACAGGGTCCCCGTCGACCGGACACGCGACCCGCAGTGGCTGGAGCGGCGCATCACCTACCGCGCCATCACTGCGCTCACGCTGGTCGCCGTGGGCGGGGGCATCGCGGGTTTTGTCGCCATGCGCGAGACCTTCGAGAAATCGGTGCTGCAGGCCATGGAGCAGTCGGCCCGCACCTATGCGCTGGCGCTGGACGATGCGCTGCGCAGCAGCCTGGCGCTGTCGGCCGCCGCTGGCGACGGCCCCGCGCTGGCCCAGGCCATGGCACGGCTGAACGCCGCGCCCCGCGACACCCAGGCCAGCGAGCAGCTGGACGCGCAGACGGCCGACTTCCTAGTGGGTGGTGTGGACGGGGTGCGTTTTCTCGATGCGCGCGGGCACCTGCTGCGTTCGGCCGGCCTGTTCCTGGGCGACAGCGCGCGCTCCATCGAGCCGCTGGACATGGACGGGTCGCAGCAGGCCGAGCTGCGCTGGAACGCCGGCTATGTGCTGCGCACGCTGGTGCCGGTGCGCCAGGGCGGTGCGGTGGTGGGCCAGGTGGTCATGGAGCAGAAGCTTCGGCTGTTCGACCGCCTGATGGACCAGATGCGCCGCTCCACCGAATCGGCCGACGCCGTGATCTGCAGCCGCCGCGCCGACGTTGCCGCCTGCGCCCCGAGCCGGCTCTACACCGCGCCCTTCACCGTGCCGCTGTGGACGGCCGCGGGCAAGCCCAGCCTGCCCATCAGCCTGGCGCTGCTGGGCCAGAGCGGGGTGAGCTATGCCCGTGACCTGCGCGGCGTGCCGGTGGCGGCCGGCTACGGCCCCATCGGCAGCTACGGCCTGGGCCTGGTGCTCAAGACCGACGTCACCACGCTGTACGCGCCGCTGCGCGGGCAACTGCACCTGATCGCGCTGTCGGTGCTGGGCCTGGTGGCCGCCGGCACCTGGGCGTTGCGCGGCCGTGTGCAGCCGCTGCTGGCCACGCTGGTGCAGGAGCAGCAGCGCACCGCCGACATCCTGAGCACCGCGGGCGACGCCTTCATCGCCGTCGGGGCCGATGGCCGCGTGACCGACTGGAACCCCGAGGCGGCGCGCATGTTCGGCTGGAGCGCGGCCGAGGCCATCGGCCGGGACATGGTGGCGCTGATCGGGCCACGCATTCCCCCGCATGCACCGCTCACGGCCCACGCCCAGCTGCTGGACCTGGGACGCAGCCTGGCCTCGGGCCGCCCCGCCGAGCTGCTGGGCCGCCACCGCAATGGCAGCGAGGTGCCGGTGGAGATGATGATGGCGGTGCAGTCCACCGCCAGCGGCCCCGTGGCGAATGCCTTCTTGCGTGACATCCGCGCGCGCCGCGAGGCCGAGCAGCGCCTGGCGCGCACCGAGCAGCGGCTGCGCGACGTGCTGTGCAACCTGCCAGCCGTGGTCTGCCATTTCGATGTCCGCCAGCGCTGCCTGTTCGCCAACGACTACGCGCTGCAGTCGCGCGGGCTGATCGAGCGCCCGCAGGTCGGCCTGTACGCCCAGGAGCTGCTCGGCGACGTGCAGTACGCGCTGCACCTGCCCTACCTGCTGGAGGCGCTGGCTGGTCGGCGCGCCCAGTTCGAGGGCTGCGTGGACCACGAGGGCACGCCCCGGCACCTGCAGAGCCACCTGATCCCCGAGTTCGATGCCGACGATGGGGAGGGCAGCACCCCGCCGGCCGTGGTGGGCTTCTACCTGATGTCCTTCGACGTCACCGCCCTCAAGGAGCTGCAGCTGCGCCATGAACGCACCGAGCGGCGGCTGCGCGCCATCGCCGACAACCTGCCGGTGATGATCACCTACATCGACCGCGCCCACCGGCTGCAGTTCCTGAACCACACCTTCGAGGAGTGGACGGGTCTTCCCATCGAGCATGCCCTGGGCAAGCCGCTGCCCGAGGTGATCGGCCCGGCCCTGTATGCCCAGCGCGCAGACCCCTTGCGCCGCGCCCTCTCGGGCCAGCGCGTGCAGTTCGAAGTCGAGTCCGAGGCCCTGGGCATCCGGCGCATCCTGCAGACCGACTACATCCCCGACATGCTGGCCGTGGGCGAGGTGCTGGGCATCTACACGCTGACCACCGACGTGACCGCCATCCGCCAGTCCGAGCGCCGCATGAAGGAGCTGGCCATGACCGACACGCTCACCGGCCTGGCCAACCGGCGCCAGTTCGACATCCACCTGGCTGCGGCCCTGCAGGCCAGCCAGGTCTCGGGCACCGGCATGGCGCTGATGTTCCTGGACATCGACCACTTCAAGGCCATCAACGACACCTGGGGCCACGCCGCCGGGGACGCGGCCCTGGTCACCATGGCCGAGCGGCTGCGGGAAGCCGTGCGCAGCACGGACTTCCCGGCGCGCATCGCCGGCGACGAATTCGCCGTGGTGCTGCCCCACCTGTCATCGTGCGACGAGGCCCAGACCGTGGCCGACAAGGTGCTGCACGCCATCCGTGAACCCATGCCGATGCAGCACCACCACATGCCCCGGCAGATGACCACCAGCGTGGGCGTGGCCTACCTCGCCCCCGGCGAGCAGCCCGTGCGCCCCACCGACCTGCTCCTGGCCGCCGACCGCGCCCTGTACGCGGCCAAGCACAGCGGTCGCAACGCCTGCGCGGTGCATGTGGTGGACCTGCGGGAGCTGGGGTGAACCAAGGCAGGCGCCGGACCCGGGCGACCGGGGTGCCCCGATAATGGCATCGGCCCGGGGGCATGTTCGGCCCCCCGCAACCCGGAGACCCCATGCGCCCTGGCTGGAACCCCGTTCGACGCAACCGCAACATCGGCACCCCGGCCCAGGGACACGGGGAGGACAACCGGCTGACGATCCCGCAATCGTGGCACGACCGCAGCGTCTTCTACGAGCGCCTGGGTGCGTGCGCCACCTTCACGCAGCGGGTCAACGGCCACTGCCTCCGATTCTTTGTGGAGCCCACCCGGTCCGGCTGGTTCCACCCCTGCTCGGTGGAGGATGCGCTGGAGATCCTTGCCCAGGTACCCGCACAAGACCTCGCGGTCCTCGATTTCATCGTGATGCGCCAGCCCACGCGCAAGCAGCGCATCCTGCGGCCCGTGTGGGGGCGCGCGGTTTTTGCGTTCGAGAAAGGCCCCCATGCCGGCACCGCCATCGTGCTCGAAGCACAGCCCCTGGAGACCACCGTCTGGCGCAAAGCACTGGACCCGCAAGACCAGCGTGAGCTGGACAGGCTGCATGCCGACGGCCATCAAATCCGCAAGACACGGCGCTCCATCACCATCGCACCCACTGCGGCCAGCCTGCGCAACACTGTGCTGTACCGCACCTTGCTGCACGAACTGGGCCACCATGTGGACTACCGGCGCTTCTCTGCTCAGGAGTGGGACAGCCGCCCTTCGGCGCAGAAGGAAGACTATGCGCACCGCTATGCAAGCGAGCACTGTGCGAGGCTCCGGCAGGCAGGTGTGGTTCCGTTCGATCCGCAGCGAGACGCAGCGTTGCGGCAGGAGTATGGGCTGAAGGACCAATGGTTTCTCTCACCGCAGGGCACTGTGGAGCCATGGTCATGCTCACCCTCGACCACCTGACCCTCATCGCGCCCTCGCTCGAAGACGGCGCCGCACACGTGCACGCCTGCCTGGGCATCGATCTGCCAGCCGGCCGCGAGCACCCCGACATGGGCACCCACAACCGCCTGTTGCGGCTGGGCGACGACGTCTACCTGGAGGTGATCGCCCTCAACCCCGCGGCGCCCCCGTCAGCGCAGGCCCGCTGGTTCGGGCTGGACGACCAGGATGCCGTGCGGGAGGCATGGCACCGTGGCCACCGCCTGCGCGGCTGGGTGGCGCGCACGCAGCAGATGGACGCGGTGCTGGCGCAGCACGGGCACCTGCTGGGCCGCAAGACCCAGCTGTCTGCCGGGGCCGCGCCGCCCTACTTCTTTGCCATTCCGCCCGGGGGCGGGCTGCCGCTCGCAGGTGTGGCCCCCTCGGTGATCGACCGGGGCCAGCGCCCGCCACCGATCGCAGCCATGCCGGACCTGGGAGCGCGGCTTGCCCGCTTCACCCTCGAGCACCCCGATCCCGCCATGGTCCAGGACCTGTACGCGGCGCTGGGCCTCGTGCATGCGCCCCAGGTGGAAAAGGGCGCTACATTCCGCTATCGGGCGGAGGTGCGCATGCCCGGCGGCCTGCGCCTGCTGTACTGAGCGGCACGCCCCATCCCCCAGTCCCTTACCAAGACCCGCCATGGCCCTTGACCCCGACGTGCTCCGAGAAATCCAGGGCCTTGTGCGCGGCGGCTTCGAAGACCGCGAGCGCATGGTCGAGATCCTGACCGAGGAGATGTACGAGCCCGGCGAGCTCGATGCCGACGCGGTCGAGCAGGCCGTGGATGCGGCACTGCGTGAGCACGAGCAATCGAAGAAGGGCTGGCCTGCCACCACCGATTGCGACCGGCTCGATGCCGCGTTCAAGGCGCTGGCACAGCGCGGCGTGATCGCGCTGCACAACGCCGGGTACACGCAAAGCGATGGCTACAGCGATGTGCGGGAAGCCCATGCCGGTGCGCCGGACCGGGACCACATCACGGGCTATTGCTTCTACCATGGGCAGGACCTGGCCCGCGCCGTGGACGGCGGTGGGCTGTTCCTGGCCTTCGGCACGATGGATGCGCGCACCGAGGACACCGAAGGCCCGCGCATCGGCCAGTGGGTCGCCGAAGAACTGCGGCGCGCCGGGCTGCAGGTGCAGTGGGACGGCACATTCAACCAACGCATCCACATCGCGGCGTTCGACTGGAAGCGACGCTGAAGGCCGCGGCCGCCCCTTCCCAGGACGCCCGCCCCGGGCCAAACTGGCGGCGATGCCATGCAATTTGTGGTGTATTGTATGGACACCATGCGCAGCAGCTCCCCGCCCGATCTTGAACAGTTCCTGGACCAATTGGCCCACGGGGCCCACCCCGGCGACCGGCTGCCCACCATCCGCGAGCTGATGAAACGTTTCGGCGCCTCGCAGATGTTGGTGCAGCGCGCCTTCCAGGGCCTCAAGGACCGGGGCCTGATCGATTCGCAGGTGGGCCGGGGCACCTACTTCCGGGGCACGGGCAGCGCACGAGCCCCTGCTACTGCTCCTGCGCCTGTCGACAGCGAGCGGACCAGGGCCCCCGCGGCCGGCGCCACGCCCTCCACCGTGAAATCCGTGCTGCTGCTGCGCCGCTCCATCAGCATCGCGCGCGGCCGGGTGCTCGTCGAAGGGCTGCAGCGCCGCCTGGCCGCCGAGGGGCACCGGGTGCTGGAGCTGTCGTACACCGACCCCGACCATGCGCTCACGGTGCTCAAGGGCCTGCCGCGCTTCGATGCCTGCGTGGTGCAGTCCACCTTCAAGGCCATCCCCATCGCCCTGCTGGCCGCGCTGCGCGACAAGTGCGAGGTGCTGGCCGTCGATGGCGCAGCGCTGGTGGGTGCTGACGTGGAGGCCGTGGGTACCGAATGGGGCGAACCGCTGGCCGCAGCCATCGAACAGCTGGTGCAGCAAGGGCACCGTCGCATCGCCTATGCCACCACGGCGCATCCTTTTCTGGCCACCCAACTCGGTCGGCGGCGCTTTGCCCATCTGCAGCACACCCTGCCCGGGTTGGAGCTGACCGAGATCACGCAGGACACGCTGCCGCACGAGGACTACACCGCGTGCCTGGTGCAGCAACTGCAATCCCGTGCCGATGCCGCCGGCGCCCTGCCCTTCAGCGCCCTGGTGGCCTGGGGCATCGAGGACGGGGCCCTCTTCCAGCGCCTGCTGGCCCAGGCCGGCATCGCCGTGCCCGCGCCGCTGAGCGTGGTGCTGCTGGGCCGCACCGACCTGGCCAACGAGCATGCCGACTTCTTCGACGTGGTGGGCTGCAGCGTGGCCGACCAGGTGGAGGCGCTGCACGGCGCCATTGCCGCGCGCTGGGCCGATGCCGGCCGGCCCTACGGCGTGCACCTTACGCCCGTGGTGCGGCGCGCAGGTGCATCGGTGGCGGCGCTAGCCTGAGCAGCCGGGCGCCACGCGCTCCACGGTCTGCACCGTGAGCGCAACCGACTCGCCCACATAGGCCGCCGCATCCAGCGCCTGCAGCAGGTCGGCCGGCAGCGCGCCCCCCTCGAATGGCGGCAGCGCGCGGATCGCGTCCACAAAAGGCAGGCCCTCGGACTGCGCGCGCTGCGCTGCGGCGTAGAGCAAACGGTGTGCTTCGTGCCGGCCCATGCGCTGGGTCAGCCGCATCATCACGGCTTCGGACGCGATCAGCCCCTGCGTCAGCCCCAGGTTGCGCGCCATGGCCTCTTCGTCCACCACCAGGCCGCGGGCCAGGCGCGCCAGCGTCTCGGCCACCGAGGTGGCGATGATCGCGATCTCGGGCAACAGGGTGTCGGCCACGTTGGTGGCCGATGAGTCGCCCTCGTCCATGCGCACCATGGTGTCCTGCGCAGCCTCGGTGCGCGTGCGCAGCATGCGCGCCAGGCTCACCAGTTGCAAGGCGGTGGAAGGGTTGCGCTTTTGCGCCATGGTGGAGCTGCCCACCTTGCCAAGGTGGAAGGCTTCGGCCACCTCGCCGATCTCGGTGCGCTGCAAAAAGACCAGGTCCTGCGCGATCTTCTGCGCCGTGCCGGCCAGCAGCCCCAGCGCCGCCACGTAGTCGCCCACCCGGTCGTAGGACGAGCGCAGCGGCATGTCCGCCGGCAACAGGCCCAGTTGCGCGGCCAGCCGTGCCTGAACCGCTGGCCCCAGCGGCCCGGTGGCCGCAAAGGTGCCGATGGCGCCGCCCATGCTGGCCGGGAAGGAGGTAGCCAGCCGCTCGGCCAGGCGTTGGCGGCTGCGGTCGAGCTCGTCCACCCAGCCCGCGAGCTTGAAGCCCAGCGTCATGGGCAGCGCATGCTGGCCATGCGTGCGCCCGGCCATGGGCGTGGCCTGGTGCGCCAGGGCCAGTGCGGCCAGCGCACCGATGGCGCCATCCAGGTGGCCCGCCAGCAATGTGTGCGTGCGCTGCATCTGCAGCGCGCTGGCCGTGTCGAAGATGTTCTGCGTGGTCGCGCCCCAGTGGATGTAGCCGGCCGCCGGCTCACCGCACAGCTGCTCGAAACGGTGCAGCACCGGCACCAGCGGGTGCTGGGCAAAGGCGATCGCCTCGGCCAGCTGCGGCAGGTCGAACAGCTCGGCACGCGCGTTCGCGGCAATCACCGGCGCCGCCTCGGGCGGGATCACGCCCAGCTCGGCCTGCGCGCGGGCCAGCGCGGCCTCCACGTCCAGCCAGGCCTGCAGGGTGGCGCCATCGCTCCACAGGGCTTTGGCCTGTGCGCTGAACCAGTGGCCCGTGATGAAGGATTCGAACATTCCGACCGCCATGTGTGCTCCGTTCATACAACCTAGGGTATGTCCCTGGATTGCACTTATATTGTATTGATTTACCTATGAAAACCGGCGCGCCTTAAGTCATCTGTCGCTCTGGGCGCTGCATCGATTGAATTGCATTGTATTGCACAATTCAAATTCAATACATACAATTTGCCCGTCAGCCACAAACCCCATCCAATCGGAGACAGATCCATGACACGGCATTCCCCGGCAGGCACCCTCGCCTGCCCCACCCCTCTCGCCCTGCTGCTGGCCCTGGCCGGCCTTGGCGCCTGCGGCGCAGCGCAGGCGCAGTCCTCGCTCACCATCTACGGCATCGTTGACCAGGGCCTGGCGCGCGCCAACGGCGGCACCACGCCGGGTGCACTGCTGCCCGGCCGCGGCGTAACGCCGCTGGTGTGGACGCTCAAGGCCGGCAACACCTCGCGCCTGGGCTTTGCGGCGCGCGAGGACATGGGTGGCGGCCTGTACGCGCGCTTTCAGCTGGAGCACCGCTTCGCCGCCGACACCGGCGCGCCCAGCAACGCCAGCGTGTACTGGCTGGGCCGCTCGGTGGTGGCCGTGGGCAGCAAGGACTGGGGCGAGGTGTATGCCGGCCGCGAATACTCGGCCGCCTACACCGTGGCGCTGAACGCCGACCCGACCTACTGGAGCTATGTGAGCCAACTCGGCTCGGCCTACACCTACGCCAACTACACGCCGGTGGCCGCCACGGTGGAGGCTTCCAACATCCGCTGGGCCAACACGGTCGGCTACAAGTCGCCCACCATCGCGGGCGTGAGCGCCGAGATCGCCGCCGCCCTGGGCGAGGGCACGCGCAGCAACGCCACCTCGGGCAACCTGCAGTACAAGAATGGCCCGGTGTGGCTGGGCGCGGCCTTCGACCGGCTCGACTCCAGCACCCACATGGCGCTGGTGGCCGGCGGCTACGATTTCGGCGTGGTGCAGGCCAAGGCCAGCTACACACGCGCCAAGGGCGGGCTCAACGGCGATGCCACGGCCTACAGCGTCTCGGCCCTGGTGCCGCTGAGCTTTGGCCGCACCTACATCATGTACGGCAGCCTCAAGCCCGCCACCCACCTCGATTCGCAGATGATCGGCCTGGGCCTGCAGTACGACCTGAGCAAGCGCACTTTGCTCTACACCAATCTGGGCACGGCCCAACGCGACGGGCTCACCCGCACCACGGCGATCGATTTCGGCGTGAAGCACACGTTCTGACCAGGAGGCATGCCATGCAACGCAGACAACTCCTGAGCCAGGCGGGCGCCATCACCGCCGGCGCACTCGCACCCGCACTGGTGGCACGCGCCCAGGGCGACAGCAGCAACAACAGCAAGCCCATCTCGCTCATCGTGGGCTACTCGGCCGGCGGCAGCGCCGACCTGGTGGCGCGCATCGTGGGTGCGGAGCTGGGCAAGCGCCTGGCGCGCACCGTCATCATCGAGAACGTGGCCGGCGCCAGCGGCATGCTGGCCGCGCAGCGCGTGCTGGGCGGCCCCACCGACGGCAGCCTGCTCTACATGGGCGGCACCGACACGGTGGTGGTGCCCATGGTCAACGCCAAGGTCAAGCTCGACTGGGAGAACGACCTGGTGCCCGTGGGCCGCATGAGCACCGTGCCCATGGTCTTCGCCGTGCCCAAGGCCGCGCCCTACACCAGCCTGACCGACCTGGTCACCGCGCTGCGCAAGGGCGGCAAGGACAGCATCAACTTCGCCACGCCGGGCATCGGCACCATGCAGCACCTGTACGGCGCACTGATCAACAAGCAGGCCCAGGTGTCCATGCTGCACGTGCCCTACCGCGGTGGCACGCACATCACCAACGACCTGGTGGGTGGCCAGGTGAACAGCGCCATGCTGGTGCTGTCCACGGCCATGCCTTTCCTCAAGGACGGCAAGATCAAGGCCCTGTCGGTGTCCGACACCGTGCGCGTGCCCCAGTTGCCCGACGTGAAGCGCATCGGCGAGGAAGACGGCTTCACCGGCATGGCCCTGCCACTGTGGCAAGGCCTGTTCCTCAAGGCCGGCACACCCACCGCCACCGTGTCTGCCTACGACAAGGCCCTGAAGGAGACGCTGGCCCAGCCCGAGCTGCGCCAAAAGCTGCTGGACGCAGGCATCACCGTGGCGCCGATGGCCGGGCCCGAGTTCAAGGCCTTCATCAAGCCGCAGGCCGCGCTGTACCGGGACATCGTGACCAGCTCCAAGATCACGATGGAGTGACGACCGCGGCGCGGCCAGGCCGCGGACCGTTTCGTTTGCGCAAGGCACTGCACTCTCCTGGTGGCTTTGGTGGTGCCTTGGTCGCTGTGGCGGGCTGTGTCAGGTTCCGATGGGGCCCTTCCATCATGCCCGCCAGTTTTTTTCCCAGCGGCTGGCCATAGCAGCCGGGCTTTGGTCTGTGCACGCTGGCAACAAGGGGGCGGTCAACGCGGCATGCATGCCGGTCAGGTAGTGGAAGTCGGCGGCGCAATCCACTTGCATCAGCGCGGCCAATCCCGTACGCTGCCCCGACGTCCACACGCAACGCTTGAGCCCTTTCGGGCCGCCGGGCCGGCCTTCCGGACGTGCAAAGGAGTCCAACCATGCCAAGCCGATCGAACGGCCTCGCGGCCGAAATGAAAGCCGTGCGAACGTTGGCGCTCGTGGGCGCCGCGGCCGCCGGCAAGACTTCGCTGGCCGAGGCCTTGCTGTACAAAGCGGGCGCCATCGGCGCTTGCGGCAGCATCGAGCGCGGCAGCACCGTCAGCGACCACGACCCGCTGGAGCGCCGCATGCAGCACTCGCTCAATGCATCGGTGATGCACCTCACGCATGGCGGCACGCGCATCCACTTCATCGACACGCCCGGCGGCCCCGACTTCCTCGGCCAGAGCCTGCCGGCGCTGGAGGCGGTCGAGACGGTGGCGGTGGTCATCAATGCCGCCACCGGCATCGAGCCGATGGCGGTGCGCATGATGGCGTACGCGGCCTCGCGCCACCTCACCCGCATGATCATCGTCAACAAGATCGACGCGCAGGGCGTCTCGCTGGCGGGCCTCTTGGCCGACATTCAGGCGACCTTCGGCCGCGAGTGCCTGCCGCTGAACCTGCCCGACGGGGTCAACCGACAGGTGATCGACTGCTTCTTCAACCGCTTCGGGCGCTCCGACTTCGGCCCCGTCGAGGCGTCGCACCGCGCGCTGGTCGAGCAGGTGGTCGAGGTCGATGCGGCCTTTGTCGACCGCTACCTTGAGGAAGGCGACGTGGACCCGTCCGAGTTGCACGCGCCGCTCGAGCAGGCGCTGCGCGAAGGTCACCTGATCCCGGTGTGCTTCGTCTCGTCGCGCAGCGGCGCCGGCGTGGCCGAGTTGCTGGACGTGATCGTCAAGCTCTTGCCCGATCCGACCGAAGCCAACCCGCCGAGCTTCATCGTTGGCGAGGGCGCAGAGGCCATGCCCATGGAGGCCAAGCCTGACCCGACGCTGCACGTGCTGGCGCATGTGTTCAAGGTCACGATCGACCCCTTTTTCGGCAAGATGGGCATCTTCCGCGTGCACCAGGGCACGGTCACGCGCGACAGCCAGCTCTACATCGGCGACGGCCGCAAGCCCTTCAAGGTGGGGCATTTGTTCATGCTCCAGGGCAAGGACCATGTCGAGGTGTCGCACGCGGCGCCGGGCGACATCGTGGCGGTGGCCAAGGTCGACGAGATCCATTTCGATGCCGTGCTGCACGATGCGGAGGAAGACAGCCATGTGCATCTCGCGCCGCTGGCGTTTCCGGTACCGGTGTACGGCCTGGCAGTGGAGCCCAAGCGCCATGGTGACGAGCAGCGCGCCTGGGAGATCCTCGGCAAGCTCGCGGCCGAAGACCCGTGCCTGCGCATCGAGCACGTGGCCGCGACCAACGAGACGGTGCTCTACGGGCTGGGCGAACTGCACCTGCGCATCGTGCTCGAACGACTGCGCGAGGTGTACCGCTTCGAGGTCCAGACGCGGCCACCGCGCATCGCCTACCGCGAGACCGTGACCGCGCCGGCCGAAGGCCACCACCGCCACAAGAAGCAGAGCGGCGGCGCCGGCCAGTTCGCCGAAGTCTTCCTGCGCATCGAGCCGCTCGCGCGCGGCGCGGGCTTCGAGTTCGCCGATGAAGTCAGGGGCGGCACGATCCCGGGCCAGTTCATCCCCGCCGTCGAGAAAGGCGTGCGCGAGGTGCTGGCGTGCGGCGCGATCGCCGGCTACCCCGTGGTCGATGTGCGCGTCGTGGTGTACGACGGAAAGCACCACAGCGTGGACAGCAAGGACATCGCCTTTGCGACCGCCGGCCGCAAGGCCTTCATGGCGGCGATTCGCGAGGCCCGGCCGGCCGTGCTCGAGCCTATCGTCCAGATCGAGATCGCCGTGCCCGAGCTTTCCGTTGGCGACGTCACGAGTGATCTGTCGTTGCGGCGCGGCATGGTCACCGGCACATCGTCGGGCCTGGGTGCCGGCACGGTGGCCATCGGCGGGCAGGTGCCCGAGGCTGAGATGGCCAACTACCAGTCGCGGCTCAATGCGATGACCAGCGGCCAGGGCCGCTACACCATCGCGTTGTCGCACTACGAGGCCGTGCCGCCGGCCGTCCAGCAGACGCTGATGGGGCAGTACCGGGTGCGCGAAGACGACTAGCAGGCCCTAGCAAAAGCGCAGCGCCATTCGACCGCGATGTCCTGTGTGCCCACAGCAGCGTGTTGCTGAGCAACCCGGCTGTTCTTTGCTGTCTCTCTCGCAGCGATCCGAAGATGAGGCAGACGCGATCTTGCTGGACAGACTGGCCGCTCAGGCAACCCTATCGCTTTGCTTTCACACGCGCGAAGCGGCCTTCGACTTTCATTTGCCAAATGACCCGATCTGAATGGGATTCAAGGAGGTTCATGGTGGTACCACCTGCCAGAGCGGGAAGCGCAGAATGAATCAGCGAAGCCGCCCAGGGGATCACCAACCAGTTCCCTGCGCCCCAAGCCCGCGCACTGCACAATCCCTGCATGCCACCGCAGCCTTCCTCTCCCACGACCCACCCCTCACCACGTACACAACCCCTCTGGCTGATGCTCCTGGCACTGCTGTCAGGCTTTGCGCTCAGCCAGGCCTACCGCACCACCGCCTCCATCGTGGCCCAGGGGCTGCAGGCCGACTTTGGCCTGGGGGCCTCGTCGCTGGGCGCATTTGCCGGACTGTTCGGCCTGTCGTTCGGCGTGGCGCAACTGCTCATGGGCATTGGCCTGGACCGCTATGGCCTTCGCCGCACGGTGCTCGCAGCCGCGCCGCTGGGCATTGCCGGGGCCGCCCTGTCGGCGCTGGCGCCCAGCCATGGCTGGCTGATGGCCGGGCAGGTGCTGATCGGGGTCGGCTACTCACCGGCGTTCGTGGCGTGCACGCTGTTCATTGCACGGTATTTTTCGGTCGAGCGCTTTGCCTTCTACTCGGGCGTAAGCATGGGCGTGGGCAGCCTGGGCCTGATCTTCACGGGCACACCGCTGGCCTGGGTGGTGCAGCACTGGGGATGGCGCACGGGCTTCGGCGTGCTCGCCGTGCTGAGCGCGCTGTCGTGGCTTCTGATCTTCGTGCTAGTGCATGAGCCCGCGGTGCCTGATGCAGCGCCCACGCCGCAGGAAAGCTGGGGCCAGTCGCTCGCGCGCTTTGCCGAGTTGCTCACCGTCCCGCACACCTGGGGCATCGTGGTGCTGGGCATGTCGTGCTACGCAGCATTCCTCACGCTGCGCGGCCTGTGGCTGGGGCCCTTGCTGACCGAACGTTTCGGTTTCTCGCTGCTGGACAGCGGCAACGTGGCGCTGGCGCTTTCGTTGATTGCGGTCTTCACCCCGGCTGCGTTCGGGCGCATGGACCCGGGCATCCACCGGCGCCGCGCCTGGATCGGCAACGCCTCGCTGCTGATGGCCAGCCTGTTCGCGGTGCTGGCCTTCCTGCACCATGGTGCTGCCACCGTGGCGCTCATCTTCCTCATGGGGCTGTTGTCCGGCTATGGCGTGCTGCAGTACAGCGACGCACGCGCCTCCTATCCGGCCGAGATGACCGGGCGCGCACTGTCGCTGTACACCATGTCCATGTTCCTGGGCGTGGCCCTGATGCAATCGGTGACCGGCGTGGTGGCCGCCTGGGCCGGGCGATGGGGCGTCGAGCCCTACCAGACGGTGTGCCTGGCCATTGCGGCCTGGCTGGCGATGGCTTCGTTGGCGTTCCGGCTCCTGCCGATGTCTCCTCTGATCCAGCGCCCCTGAACCTCGCCAGGATGGCGGCGGTTTAGCCCCGCACTACGCCCGCCAGCTTTTTCACCAGCGGCTCCATGGCCTGCACCGGCACCTGCGCATAGCCCAGCAGAAAGCCGCGCCAGGGCTGGGCGCGCAGGCCCACGGCGTGCAGGCTCAGGGCCGGGGCCATGATGCCGTGCTGCGCCATGAGGCGCGCGCTCAGCGCCACGTCGTCGGCCGCGCCATCGTGCAGGCGCAGGGCCAGGTGCATGCCGGCCGTGCCGCCGTGCACGCTGGCCATGTCGCCCAGGTGCTGCGCCAGCGCGGCCACCAGCGCGTCGCGGCGCTGGCGGTACAGGCGGCGCATGCGCCGCAGGTGCAGGGCGAACTGGCCGCTCACGATGAACTCGGCCAGCGCGCGCTGCTCGGCCGTGCGCCCGCGCGGCGCGGCGCGGTCCAGCAGCAGGGCCAGCGCGGGCGCCAGGGCCGTGGGCACCACCATGAAGCCGATGCGCAGGCCCGGAAAAAACGTCTTGCTGAAGGTGCCCAGGTAGACCACGGGCGCATCGGCCGCCAGGCCCTGCATGCAGGCCATGGGCGGGCCGTCGTGGCGGAACTCGCTGTCGTAGTCGTCCTCGACCACCAGGGCGCCGGCCTGGCGTGCGCCGTCGATCAGTGCCAGGCGCCGCGCCAGGCTCAGCACGCTGCCCACCGGGTACTGGTGCGAGGGCGTGGTGTAGATGAGCCGCGGGCGCTGGCGCAGCCAGTCGCTGGCGGTGGGGGCCATGCCCTCGCCGTCGACCACGATGCCCACCGTCTTGAGCTGCGCCGCGCGGAAGGCCGCCACCGCGCCCTGGTAGCCGGGGTTTTCCATCCACACCTTGTCGCCCGCATCGGCAAATGCGCGGGCAACGAGGTCCAGGCTGCCTTGCGTGCCGTCGGTGATAAAGACCTGCGCGGCCTCCACCAGCGCGCCGCGTGCCACGCGCAGGTGGCCGGCGATGGCCTCGCGCAGCGCAGGCTCGCCCGCCGGGTCGGCATAGTTGAGCTCTGCGGGCTTGAGCGAGGCCCAGGCCTTGTCCAGCGTGCGCCGCCAGCGCAGCACCGGAAACTCGTCCAGCGCCGGCACACCCGGGGCGAACGCGGCCGAGGTTTCGGAGCCCGGCAACGCCGGCATGTTCTGCGCGCGCCGCGACAGGCTGGCACGCGGTGCGGGTGCATCCTGCCGCGGCTCGGCGGCCGCCAG
>NZ_AKJX01000043.1 GCF_000276605.1 Acidovorax sp. CF316
CATGACGACGAATTCGTCGCCACCAAAGCGCGCCACGGTGTCGGCTTCGCGCACGCTGCCCACCAGCCGGGTGGCGACCTGGGACAGGAGCTGGTCGCCCATGTCGTGGCCCAGGGTGTCGTTGAGGTCCTTGAAGTTGTCGAGGTCGATGAACAGCAGGGCACCGAGGTTCTTGCTGCGCTGGCAGGCGGCGATGGAGCGTTGCAGGCGGTCTAGCAGCAGGCGCCGATTGGGCAGGCCCGTGAGCGCGTCGTAGAACGCCAGGCGCTCGATCTCCTGCTCTGCGCGTTTGCGGTCGGTGATGTCGCGGCACACCCCGAGAACGCCCGTGACCCGGCCATGCAGGTCGCGGATGGGCGTCTTGATGGTCTCGAAGTACCCCTGGTAGCCGTCCTCGGCAAAGGTCAGCTGTTCTTCATAGACCAGGGGTTGCCAGGCCTGCATGGCGCGCCGGTCGTAGGCCCGGAACTGCTCGGCCGCGGCCGCGGGCGAAATGTCGAAATCGGTGCAGCCGATGACCTCGCGCTCGGGCTTGCCCGCGAAGCGCTCGAACACCGGGTTGCAGGAGACATAGACGCCGTCCGCATCCTTGAGGAAGACCATGTCCGGTATGGCGTTCACCACGCGCGCCAGATGGGCCTTCTGCTGGGCCAGCTCGTTCTCGATGCGCTTGAGCTCGGTCAGGTCGTAGGCGAACACCACCACCGCCATCACGCCCTGGTCGGTGATGGACTCGGGCACAAGGGTGGTGTGGCGGTACTGGGCGCCATCCAGGCCATCGATGCGGTTTTCAAAGACCGCCGTCTCGCCGGCAAAGGCTTTTTTCAGCTGGGGCTGCATGCGTGCCATGACCGCGGTGGGGATCACGTCCTGCAGCAATTGCCCCTGCAACTGCTCCGGTGTGCGGTGCAGCCAACGGGCCTGCTGCTCGTTCACATAGAGCACCCGGTGGTCGCGGTCCAGCCGTGCCACCCCGCCAGGCACCTGGCGCAGCATGTTGGCCATCTGCACCTCGTGCGCGTGGGCGGCCTGCTCGGCCTCGCGCTCGGCGGTGATGTCGCTCTGCACGCCGTCCCAGATCACGCGCCCGCCATCGAGCAGCCGGGGCGAGGAACTCAGGTGGATCCAGCGCACGGCCCCCGAGGACACGCGCATGCGGAAATTGGCCTCCATGGGCCCCATGGTGCGCAGCGACTGTTCCCGGGCTTCCTCCAGCATGGGGAGGTCTTCGGGGAGGATCTGCTGGTACAGCACACCCGGGTCGCGCAGGACGTCTTCGGCGCGCAGGCCGTTCAGGCGCTCGATGGCATCGCCGATGTGCACGAAGTGCATGCGGCCGTCGGTCTCGCGCACCACCTGGTAGAGCACGCTGAGCGGCAGGTTGCGGCCCAGCAGCTGCAGCCGCGTCTCGCTCTCGCGCAGCTGGGCTTCGGCCTGGTGCAATCGCTCGAAAGGCTGGCGCATGCCGACCACGAACACGGCCTGGTACAGCAGCGCGTAGCCCACCACGCGCGCACCATGTGCCAGCATGTCGGCCCAGCCGAGCTGCCCTGCGCCGGAGAGGCCCACCAGGAGTTCTGCGACCGCGAAGGCGGCCGCCGCCCAGGCCAGCAGGCGCCCGCGCGTGCGGTTGTCGCCCGCCGCCGCGTCGCGGTGCAGGCGCACGGCAGCCACCACCAGTCCCAGGCACAGCACGGCGGCCATCAGCGTCGGCAGCATGCCGCCCGACGCCTGGGCAAACCCACGGGCCAGCGGCCCCACGGCCGCCCAGACCAGCGCCAGGGAAAACGCGCCCGCCGCCACCGCCCACACCCGGGCAGGCCCGGGCAGGGAGGCATGCAGTGCCGTAAGCAGCAGTGCGGCGCACTCGGCCACGCGCACCCAGGCGCCCAGCCACAGCGCCATGTCGGTGACCAGGGCAGACGCCGGTTGCGGCGTGGCATGGGCCAGCACGCCGTGCAGGAAATTGCAGACCGCGGCCACGCCGAACCCGGCGACCAGCACGTTGGCACGGCCCTGGCCCTGCTCGTCGAGCACATGCAGGGACACGGACACCACCAGCAGCGCCAGCAGGATGGCCACCAGCTCCATGAAGGGCTCCAGGCCATGCTGGCGGTCGGTTCCCTCGCCCAGGATGCCGCCCAGGGACACCATCACCAGCGCCAGCACCCCCACGGCCAGCACCACCGTGGCGGCGGGAGCGTCCGAGACGAGCATCCGCTCTGAGCAGTGGACTGGGGGTTTCATAGGAGCTGTGGGGGATAGGGCGTCAGCTGCACCTCACCAGTGTATCGGGCTGTAAGCGCCAGCGGTCATCGGGCGAAACGCGCGCAGCATGTGCGCCACAATCGCTGCCACCAGCCGGCTGGTGGTGGCCTGGCGGGCGGGCGCGGGCTCCAGGCCGCGTCCGCCCGCTGCACCCGCTCAGCCTTCGAGCAGCTGGCGCAGCACGAAGGGCAGGATGCCGCCCGCCTGGTAGTAGTCCACCTCGATGGGGGTGTCGATGCGCAGCGTGACCACCACCTCCTGGCTGGAACCGTCGGTGCGGCGGATCACCAGGGTGGCATCGCTCTGGGGCGTGAGCGCCGGGTCGGGCAGCACGTTGATGGTTTCGTTGCCGGTCAGGCCCAGCGACTCCCACGAGTCGGAGCCCTTGAACTGCAGCGGCAGCACGCCCATGCCCACCAGGTTGGAGCGGTGGATGCGCTCGAAGCTGCGCGCCACCACGGCCTTGATGCCCAAGAGCTGCGTGCCCTTGGCGGCCCAGTCGCGGCTCGATCCGGTGCCGTACTCCTCGCCGGCAAAGATCACCGTGGGCGTCTTTTGCGCCATGTACTGCATGGCGGCGTCGAAGATGAACATCTTCTCGCCCTGCAGGGGCCCCTCGTTCTGGAATACCGTCACCCCGCCCTCTTCGCGCGAGCCATCGGCCGTGGGCGGGAGCATGAGGTTCTTGATGCGCACGTTGGCGAAGGTGCCGCGCATCATCACGTCGTGGTTGCCGCGGCGCGCGCCGTAGCTGTTGAAGTCAGCCTTCTGCACGCCGTTGAGCTGCAGCCACTGGCCGGCGGGCGAGGTGGCCTTGATGGAGCCTGCGGGCGAGATGTGGTCGGTGGTGATGGAGTCGCCGAACAGCGCCATGATGCGTGCGCCATGCACGGCAGAGGCCGTCGCAGCGCCCTGTTCGAGCGTGAACTGCCCGAAGAACGGCGGCTCGGCGATGTAGGTGCTGGCGGGCCAGGTGTAGGCGTTGCCGCTCACGCCCTTGATCTTTTCCCAGAGCTTGCCGGGGTCGGTGGCGACCTTGGCGTAGTTCTCGCGGAAGGCCTTGCCGTTCATCGCGAACTTCATGAGCTGGTGCACCTCGTCGCTCGTCGGCCAGATGTCGCCCAGGTAGATGTCCCTGCCGCCCTTGCCCTTGCCCACGGGCTCGGTCATGAGGTCCTTGAGCACCGTGCCGGCAATGGCATAGGCCACGACCAGCGGCGGGCTGGCCAGGAAGTTGGCCTTGAGGTTGGGGTGGATGCGCGCCTCGAAGTTGCGGTTGCCCGAGAGCACGGCCGCGCAGATCAGGTCGTTGCCGGTGATGGCCTCGTTGAGTTCGGGCGTGAGGTCGCCCGCATTGCCGATGCAAGTGGTGCAACCGTAGCCGGCCAGCGCAAAGCCCAGCTTCTCCAGGTAGGGCAAGAGGCCGGTCTCGGTGAGGTAGTCGGTGACGATGCGCGAGCCC
This sequence comes from Acidovorax sp. CF316, assembly GCF_000276605.1. Classification (GTDB taxonomy): domain Bacteria; phylum Pseudomonadota; class Gammaproteobacteria; order Burkholderiales; family Burkholderiaceae_C; genus Acidovorax. The sequence continues at coordinate 3,731 of NZ_AKJX01000043.1, forward strand.
GGGGCCAGCGAGGTCTTGATGTGCGGCTGCACCTTGAGGCCCGCCTCCACCGCCTTCTTGGCCAGCAGGCCGGCGGCCAGCAGCACGCTGGGGTTGGAGGTGTTGGTGCAGCTGGTGATGGCGGCGATCAGCACGTCGCCATTGCCCACCGTGGGATCGGCCCCCTTGGTGGGCATGGCCGCGGCTGCATCGGCATGGGCGGTGGCCAGCGCGGGCTTGTTGCCCTCCATCTCGGCCACCGAGCGGGGGGCGCCCGCGGGTGCGGGCTTGTCCTTGGGTGCGGCCTCCTGCACCATCTCCTGGCCGCGGTGGATGTGGTGGCGGGTGTGCAGCAGCTCGGCCGGGCGGTTGAAGCCGTTCTGGGCATTGGGCTTGCTGAACAGGTCGACGAACTGGCTGCTGACCTTGCCCAGCTCGATGCGGTCCTGCGGGCGCTTGGGGCCGGCCAGGCTGGGGGTGACTGTCCCCAGGTCGAGCCGAACGACCTGCGAGTAATCGATCTCGCCGGCCAGCGGCACGCCGAACAGACCCTGGGCCTTGAAGTAGGCCTCGAAGGCTTCGATCTCGGCCTTGGTGCGGCCCGTGCCCCGGAAGTAGTCGATGGTCTTCTCGTCCACCGGGAAGAAGCCCATGGTGGCACCGTACTCGGGAGCCATGTTGCCGATGGTGGCCCGGTCGGGCAGGGCCAGCGTGCGCGTGCCCTCGCCGAAAAATTCGACGAACTTGCCCACCACCTTGTGCTGGCGCAGCAGTTCGGTCACGGTGAGCACCAGGTCGGTGGCGGTCACGCCCTCGCGCAGCTGGCCCGTCATCTCGAAGCCCACCACGTCGGGCGTGAGGAAGTACACGGGCTGGCCCAGCATGGCGGCCTCGGCTTCGATGCCGCCCACGCCCCAGCCGACCACGCCAATGCCGTTGATCATGGTGGTGTGGCTGTCGGTGCCGACCAGGGTGTCGGGGTAGTGCACGCCGGCCTTGGTCTTGTGCACGCCACGGGCCAGGTACTCCAGGTTCACCTGGTGCACGATGCCGAAGCCCGGCGGCACCACGCCGAAGGTGCTGAAGGCCTGCATGCCCCATTTCATGAACTCGTAGCGCTCACGGTTGCGCTGGAACTCAAGCTTCATGTTGAGGTCCAGCGAATTCTTCTTGCCGTAGTAGTCGACCATGATGGAGTGGTCCACCACCAGATCCACGGGCACCAGGGGTTCGATCTTCTTGGGGTTCTTGCCCAGCTTGGCGGCCACGCTGCGCATGGCGGCCAGGTCGGCCAGCAGCGGCACGCCGGTGAAGTCCTGCAGCACCACGCGCGAGACCACGAAGGGGATCTCGTCCTTGCGCTCGGCCGTGGGACCCCAGTGCGCCAGCTGGCGCACATGCTCGGGCGTGACCTTGCGCCCATCGCAGTTGCGCAGCACCGATTCGAGCACGATGCGGATGGATACCGGCAGGCGGTTGATCGAGGGAAACTCCTTGGCGAGCGCAGGGAGCGAATAGAACTGTCCGGTCTTGCCGGACGCGGTCTTGAAGTTCTTGAGCGTGCTGGCAAAAGCGTGGCGGGCGGGCTGGGGCGACGACTTGGTCGATGTGGCCATGGCTGACTCCTGTGATGCGACAAGGCCTATTCTGTCAGTCCCGCGTGGCGGATGAAACGGTGGGGGTATGCATGTGCATGAAAGCGGTGGGCGCCTACACGCCGAAAGGGGGGCCAAGGCCCCCCTCTCACGCCCCATGCAGGCACAGGTCCTGTGGCCGATGCGCGTGCGTGCAGGCCTTCAGGCAGCAGCGGCCATCGACGGCAGGCGGCGCATGCCGAACCACTGCAGTTCGGCCAGCAGGCCCACCGACACCACATGCACGACCAGGTAGGCCTGGCCCCAGCCCGTGGGGGCCACGGCCGAGGACAGCAACAGGCCCAGGCTGGCCAGGGCCCAGGCGGCATTGCCCGCCACCAGCAGCCCGAGCAGGCCCCGCGGCGTGTGGCGCTGGCCCGCAATCACGGCCGCCAGCAGCGCAAAGCCGATGAGCGCCAGCCCGCTGGCCGAGACCAGGCCCGCCGGCAGGGCGAG
>NZ_AKJX01000044.1 GCF_000276605.1 Acidovorax sp. CF316
GCATCCACCGCCACCGTCACCGGCATGTCCACCACGTCGAATTCGTAGATGGCTTCCATCCCCAGGTCCGCAAAGCCCAGCACCTTGGCGGTCTTGATGGCCTTGCTCACCAGGTAGGCGGCGCCGCCCACGGCCATCAGGTAGGCACTCTGGTGCTTCTTGATCGCCTCGATGGCCACCGGGCCGCGCTCGGACTTGCCGATCATCGCGATCAGACCGGTCTCGGCCAGCATCATCTCGGTAAAACCGTCCATGCGCGTGGCGGTGGTCGGGCCGGCCGGGCCCACGGCCTCGTCGCGCACCGGGTCCACCGGGCCGACGTAGTAGATCACGCGGTTGGTGAAGTCCACGGGCAGCTTCTCGCCCTTGGCCAGCATGTCCTTGATGCGCTTGTGCGCGGCGTCGCGTCCGGTGAGCATCTTGCCGTTGAGCAGCAGGGTGTCGCCGGGCTTCCAGCTGGCCACTTCTTCCTTGGTCAGGGTGTCGAGGTTGACCTTCTTGCTCTTGTTGTAGTCGGGTGCCCAGTTCACGTTGGGCCACAGGTCCAGCGAAGGCGGCGTCATGTACACCGGGCCCGAGCCATCCATCACGAAGTGGGCATGGCGCGTGGCCGCACAGTTGGGGATCATGGCCACGGGCTTGCTGGCCGCGTGGGTGGGGTACATCTTGATCTTCACGTCCAGCACCGTGGTCAGGCCGCCCAGGCCTTGGGCGCCGATACCGAGGGCGTTGACCTTGTGGTACAGCTCCAGGCGCATTTCCTCGACCTTGTCGAGCTTCTCGCCGCGCGAGGACTTGGCCTGCAGCTCGTACATGTCGAGGTCGTCCATCAGGCTTTCCTTGGCCA
>NZ_AKJX01000045.1 GCF_000276605.1 Acidovorax sp. CF316
GGCAGCCGCGGCAGCCGGCCGAACAGCCGGGCGGGATCGCCTTGCCCGAGGTTGCACAGGAAGTTCACGCGGCATCGGCCGTCCGGGAAGAAGCGGGTGTTGACCAGGTCTTCGTCGAACCCGGACATGGGGCCGCAATCGAGCCCGAGGGCCCGGGCCGCCAGCAGGAAGTAACCGGCCTGCAGCGTGGCATTGCGAAAGGCCGTGGTCTCGGCATGGCGCTCGTCGCGGGCAAAGCTGTCGTACAGCCCGGGGTTGTGCGGAAACAGGGTCTCGGCGTGTTCGTGGAAGCGCCGGTCATAGCCCAGGATGCAGGTCACGGGTGCAGACGCCGTCTTGGCCACATTGCCCGGGCTGAGTGCAGGCAGCAGGCGCGCCTTGGCTTCGGGCGTGACCAGAAAGAGGATGCGCTGGGGCGTGCAGTTGGCGCTGGTCGGGCCCCACTTCACCAGGTCGTACAGATCGCGCAACAGTGCCTCGGGCACCGGGGAGTCCAGGAATCCGTTGTGCGAACGCGCGCCCTGGAAAAGCGCGTGCATGCCTGCCTTGTCGAGCATCACCAGTCCTTGTCGAAGTTGAAGAGTGCGAGCGCCCCCATCCGGTCGCCGGCACCCACCACGACCCGACGGCGCTTGCGCCGGCAGAGACGGTGGAAGACGCGCCTGCGGCCGATGGCCGGGCCGCCCTGCAAAGCAGGACCGACAGCGCGCAACCGAGCACGGCACCTTCTGAAGAAGCTGCCGCGATTCTAGGCGATCTTCATCATTTGGTATACCAAATTATTTTTTGGTATTCTTTGAGGCAGGCATCTTGGCCTTGCGTGCAGCGGGGGGCACGCCCATCTTCGCCGAGGGCGCAGCCGTCGAACGGGCACGCTTGCCTGCTGGCGGCGTCGGGGAGGGCGCCTGCTCCACGGTGTTTTCGGCCTCCTTCGCCTGGCGCAGGGCCCGCAGCGCCGCATTGCCCAGGTGCGCGTTGTGTGCGCGCATGGCGAGGTAGGCCTTCTCGCCGTGGCCCTCGGCGATGGCCTCGACGATCTCCTTGTGGGCATCGTGCGATGTCACCAGGCGGTCCGTCTCGGCCGGGTGGTACTGGCGGTAGGGGCTCAGGCGATCACGGATCTCGCCCACCATCTGGCTGATCACCGCGTTGTGCGCGCCTTCGAGGATCAGGCGATGCAGTTCGCGGTTGGCCTCAAGGTATTTGTCGAGGTCGCCATTGGCCACGTATTCGTTGGAGCGCTCGTGGATGTAGCGCAGTTCGGTTTTTTCCATGGTGGTCATGGACTCTGCGGCCAGCCGCGCGCACAGGGCCTCCAGCTCGCAGTCTGCGTGCAGGATCTCGGCCAGCTCCTTGACGCTGATTTCCATGACAACCACACCGCGCATGGGCAGCAGCTGCGTCAGCCCACGTGCGGCGAGTTGGCGCAATGCCTCGCGCACGGGAGTGCGCGACACGTTGAAGTGCTCGGCCAGCACCCGCTCGTCGAGGCGGGTGCCGGGTTTGAACTGACCGCTGATGATCAGTTCGGAGATCTGGGACTGAACTTTGGCAGCAATGGTGGACATTGTATTTTTTACCCTTGCAAGTGCGTTCCATTCTAGCCAGCTGCACACCAGGAGGATGCAGCCCGAACCCGATACCGATCCTGAACCAGGAACCCAATGCCGCGGTGCGCCCTTTCACCGACCTCGGGAACCCCGGCTGGTGCCCCCCACAGGGCACTGCCAGCACCTACACTGCACAGGCCATGTCCCACGACACCCTCGCGCCTTCCAGCCCGTCCCGTTGTCCCCTGTGCGGCCAGCCCAACCAATGCGCCGTGGCGGCCGGCCTGCCAGCGCAGGAGTGCTGGTGCATGAGCACCCCGGTGTCGCCCGTGGCGCTGGCACGCCTGCCCGCCGAGCAGCGGGGCCTCGCCTGCATCTGCCCGGAGTGCGCGCGCGCGCCGGTCGGCAGCGCTGCAGCGAACGGGACGCCGGGATCCCAGCCGATATGATTTGCGCTTTTCACAACCCCCTTTTCCTAAAGAGAGCACACCATGCCCACGTACCACGTCGAAATGATGGAAGGCCGCACGGTCGAACAAAAGCGCAAGCTGGTAGAGGAGATCACCCGTGTGTCCGTCGAGGTGCTGGGTGGCTCGCCCGAGTCGGTGGACATCCTGATCACCGACATCAAGCGCGAGAACTGGGCTACGGGCGGCAAGCTGTGGTCGGAGCGGACGTAGCAGGTACATGCCCCTGGGGCGCTGCGCCTCTTCGCCCCTTTCTCGGCGGCCCTCTTCGCCACTGATAGCCAGCCCAACCCCTCCATGACAACACAGCCGTCTTCCGGGTCCCTCGCCGCCCTGCGCGAACGGCATGGCGAGCGTTACCGCTGGCTGTTGTTGCTCTCGGTCATGGTCGGCACGATGGCGTCGATCATGTCCTCGACCATCGTGAACGTGGCCATCCCGGACATGAGCCATTACTTCACCCTGGGCCAGGAACGCGCCCAGTGGGTGACTTCGGGTTTTATGGTGGCCACCACGGTGTCCATGCTCACCACGCCCTGGCTGCTGTCGCGCTATGGCTACCGCGCCACCTACGTGGGCGCCATGCTGCTGTTGCTGGCCGGCGGCATCGGCGGTGGGCTGGCGCGCGACTTCGGCCTGGTGCTGCTGGCGCGCGTGGCCGAGGGCCTCGCGGCCGGTGTGGTGCAGCCCATTCCTGCCGTCATCATCCTCTACGCCTTCCAACCCCATGAGCAGGGCCGTGCGAGCGGCATCTTCGGCATGGGCGTGGTGCTGGCGCCGGCGATCGGCCCGAGCATCGGGGGGCTGCTGGTCGACTGGTTCGGCTGGCGCTCCATCTTCTTCATGGTGGTGCCGCTGTGCCTGGCCTCGATCTGGCTGGCCTACAAGTTCGTGCCGGTCACGGCTCCGGGCGGCGTGGCCGCCAACCGCAACGGCGAAGCGCTCGACTGGCGCGGCCTGGCACTGGGCACGGCTGGCACGCTGTGCCTGCTCAACGGATTGGTGGCCCTGCATGGGGGCACCGTGTCGGAGGCCATCCTGCTGCTGGCGGGGGCCGTGGTGGCCACGGGCCTGTTCATCGGCTGGCAGCGCCGGCAACTGGGGCAGGGCCGCAAGCCGCTGATGGACCTGCGGCTCTTCCAGTACCGGCAATTCGCCATGGGCAGCATCGTGGCCTTCATCTATGGCACGGCGCTGTTCGGATCCACCTACCTGCTGCCGGTGTTCATGCAGCTCGGCCTGCAGCTGTCGGCATCGCATGTCGGCACCATCATGCTGCCCGCAGGCTTCGTGCTGGCCATCACAATCGCGCTGGTGGGCCGGCTGGCCGACCGGCAGCCCACGCACCTGCTGGTGAGCATCGGCCTGGCCCTGCTGGCCCTGTCCTTCGGCCTCATGGTCGTGGTGGGCCTGGGTTCCCCGCTGTGGATGCTGGTGGTGTTCGCGATCCTCGGGCGCATCGGGCTGGGTTTCATCCTGCCATCGCTCAACCTGGGCGCCATGCGGCCGCTGGACAAGTCGCTGATATCGCAAGGCTCCAGTGCCATCGGCTTCCTGCGCATGCTCGGCGGGGCTGCCGGGGTGAGCCTGTGCGGCATCGTTCTCGAATGGCGCATGGGCGCGCATGGGGCCTCGCTCGCAGCGGGCGCCAGCAACCCGGCACGCATCGCCGCCTTTGGCGAGACCTTTCTGATGCTGACCGCGCTGTGCCTGCTGGCCCTGGTGGCGGCCTGGCAGCTGCGCGAAGCGCCTGCGGCACCGACCAGCGACACTCCCTCTCCACCCCAGGCCTGATGGCCGACTGATCCGGACCTCCTTCGACCATGTGCCAACTGCTCGGTATGAACTGCAACACGCCGACCGACGTGACCTTCAGCTTCACCGGCTTTGCACAGCGCGGGGGCAACACGGGCGACCATGCCGACGGCTGGGGCATTGCTTTCTTCGAGGACCGGGGCCTGCGGCATTTCGTGGACCACCTGCCGGCCGTGGATTCGCCGGTGGCCGAGCTGATCCGCCGCTACCCGATCAAGAGCCGCAACGTCATCGCGCACATCCGCAAGGCCACCCAGGGCCTGGTGAGCCTGCAGAACTGCCACCCCTTCGTGCGCGAGCTCTGGGGACGCTATTGGGTGTTTGCCCACAACGGCGACCTCAAGGACTTCCGGCCGCGCCTGCATTCGCATTTCCACCCCGTAGGGGACACGGACAGCGAGCATGCGTTCTGCTGGATCATGCAGGAGCTGGCCAAGTCGCATGCCAGCGTGCCCAGCATTGCCGAGCTGACCCTCACCCTCAAGGAACTGGCCGCGCGCATCGCGCCGCACGGTACCTTCAACTTCCTGCTCTCCAATGGGCAGGCGCTGTGGGCCCATGCGTCCACGAACCTGTACTACATCGAGCGCAAGCACCCGTTCAGTGAAGCGCAGCTGTCCGACGAGGACGTGCGCATCGACTTCGCGACCCAGACCACCGCCTCCGACCGCGTGGCCATCATCGTGACGGCTCCGCTCACGGTCAACGAAGACTGGACGGCCTTCGGCAAAGGTGAATTGCTGGTCTTCGTGGACGGGCAGCGGCCAGGCTGCTGATCCCAGGGGCGCACACGCGTCCGATCGACACCCGATCGTCGTTCACACCCGCCAGAGGCCAGGTGTGCAAGCGCGTGCTGCAATTTTTGCTCATCCCCCTGCGAGACGAAGCGCAATTTTCGTTTCCCCAAACGCAAAACCCCC
>NZ_AKJX01000046.1 GCF_000276605.1 Acidovorax sp. CF316
GGCGGCGGCGGCCGGCCGTCACGGGGCCGCGTCGGCGGGCATGTCGCGGCGATTCACGCGGTAGAACACCTGGCGCAGCCAGCGATTGGCCGGGGCTTCGTGCTGGCGGCGATGCCAGTACTGCTGCACCTGGATCTGCGGAGGGCGAAAGGGCAGGGCGATGCGGCGGATCTGCACATGCCGGGCCACAGCATCGGCGATGTCCTGTGGCACCGTGGCCACCAGGTCCGAGCCGGGCAGCAGGGCCAGCAGGCTCATGAAATGCGACAGTTCCAGCATCACCTGGCGCTGGTGCCCCTTGTCCGACAGGAAGCTGTCAATCTGGTGCTCGCGCCCGTCGGGCCGGACCACCACATGCTTGGCGCCCAGGAACTGGCGCAGCGTGGGGCGGTCGCCGATCGCGGCGTTGTGCGTGCAGGTGATGCAGGCATACGAGGTCTTGAACAGCAGCTGCTGGTAGAAGCCGGCCTTCTGCAGGTCCGGGAAGAAGCCGATCGCCAGATCCGCCTCGCCCGACTCCAGCGCCTGGGCCGCCGCCGCCTTGGGTTTGGCCATGGCGTACAGGCGCACCTGCGGCGCCTCCTGGCGCAGGTGCCTGAGCACCCCCGGCAGAAAGGTGACCTCCCCGATATCCGGCGTGAGCACGGTGAACCCCCGCTGCGCACGGGAGGGGTCGAAGCCGGCGCGCTGCAGGATCTCGCTGCTGATGGTTTCCACCACCTGGCGCACCAGGGGCGCGATCTCCTGGGCGCGCGGCGTGGGCTCCATGCCGGCGCCGGTGCGCACGAACAGGGTGTCGTCGAACATCTGCCGCAACCGGGCCAGGGCGGCACTGGTGGCCGGCTGGCTCAGTCCGAGGGCTTCGGCGGCGCGGCTCACGCTGCGGGTCCGGGCCATGGTGTCGAAGACCACGAGCAGGTTCAGGTCGATAGAACGAATATCCATGGCATGGATTTTATGTATCCACTGTATCGGCTGTTCAAATTTTTCCACTCTGCCTAGGATCAGCCCATACCCACAAGACCAGGAGACAAGCATGCTGCGGCGCGATGTTCTAGGGGCGGTTGCCGCCCTGGCCACCAGTACCCCCACCCCGGGCCTGCGCGCGCAGGCATCCGCCTGGCCCCAGCGCCCGGTGCGCTGGATCCTGTCGCAAGCCGCCGGAGCGGGCCCGGACATCCTGGCCCGGTACGTGGGCGAGCAGCTTGCAAGGGTCTGGGGGCGGCCGGTGGTGGTGGACAACCGCCCCGGCGGGCAGAACGTCATCGGGGCGCAGGCGGCGGCGCGCTCGGCACCGGACGGCTACACCTTCTACTACGCCACCACCGCGGCGATGGTGACCAACCCGCTGACCTTCAGGTCACTGCCCTATGACCCGGCCAAGGACTTCGTTCCTGTGCGCCTGATCGGCCGCAGCCCCTTCGTGCTGGCGGCCGGTACTGCCCTCCCGGGCAAGGGCCTGGCCGAGGTGCTGGCCGACGCCAGAGCACAGCCCGGCGTGCTGACCATCGCCACCGAGGGCGGGCGCACCTTCTCGGGCATGCTGGCCGACGCGGTGGCCCACCTGGCGGGCGTGAAGTTCAACCACATTCCGTACACGAAATCGTCCGACGCCATGCAGGACGTGCTGGCAGGGAGGGTGCAGCTGGTGTGCCTTCCCGATGCGGCCTTGAGCAGCTATGTGAAGGCCGGGCAGGTCAGGCCGCTGGCGGTGAGCACGCCCCGGCGCCTGCCGGACCTTCCCCAGGTGCCGGCCCTGGCCGAGAGCTTTCCGGGGTTCGAATACACCGGCTGGAACGGCCTTTTTGCGCCCACGGGGACGCCCCCCGAACTGGTGGCCCGGGTCAACCGCGACCTGGAGACGGTGCTGCGGGCGCCCGAGGTCGCGCAGCGCATGCAGGCGCTCGGCTCTATCGTGGAGCCCGGCATGTCCGTGCCGGAGGCCGAGTCCTTCATGCGGTCCGAGCGCGAGCGATGGTCCACGCTGGTCAAGAACCTCGGCATCCTGCCGGAGTGAATGCGTGGCCTGGCTGAACCCCTGCGCCTGCGGGATCGACGTGCACGCGCATGTCGTGCCCGAGGCCTTTCCCGCCTACCTGGGCAAGACGCTGCCCGCGCCGTGGCCCACCACCGCGCACGCACCCGACGCCCAGGGCCTGTGCCATCGGCATGTGCTGGTGCAGGGCAAGCACTACCGCACGGTGAGCGAGAAGTGCTGGTCGGCGCCCCGGCGCCTGGCCGACCTGCCGGACATGGGCATCGCCACGCAGGTGGTGTCGCCCATGCCCGAGCTCCTGAGCTACTGGCTGGAACTCGCCGATGCGCAGCCCCTGATCCGCTTCCTCAATGAAACCACGGCGGCGCTGTGTGCCGAAAGCGCGGGCCGGATGCTGGGCCTGGCGGCGGTGCCGCTGCAGGACATCGGTGCGGCGATTGCCGAACTGGCGTATGCCGTGCGCTCGCTGGGACTGGTCGGCGTGGAGGTGGGCAGCAATGTCAATGGCACGGCCATCGGCGACCCACGCTTCGAGCCCTTCTTTGCGGCGTGCGTGGAGCTTGATGTTCCCGTGTTTGTGCACGCCCTCAAGCCCGCGGGCATGGAGCGGCTGGTGGGCCCGGCCGCGCTGCAGCAGGTGCTGGCCTACCCGACCGACGTCGGTCTGGCGGCCGCATCGGTAATCACCGGCGGGCTGCTGCAGCGGCTGCCCGCGCTGCGCATGGCCTTCAGCCATGGCGGCGGCACCTTGCCGATGCTGCTGCCGCGCCTGCAGCAAGGTTGGCAGGTGTTTCCGGCCCTGGCGCAGGGCATGGCGCAATCGCCGCAGGAGCAGGCCCGGCGGCTGTACTTCGACACGCTGGTGTTCGATGCGCCCGCCCTGCGCTACCTGATCGATTGCTTTGGCGAGCAGGCGCTGATGCTCGGCACGGACTACCCCTTCAACTTCCACGAGCGCCGGCCGCTGGCGCGGCTGCACGAGGCCGGGCTGTCGGCCGCAACCTGCGATGCGCTGGCCTTCGAAAATGCCCGGCGCTTCCTGGGCCGATCACCCACTTCTTCCAAGGAACTCCCATGAAATCCCCCTGGATCCAATCGCTGCGCAGCGTGTCCCTGATCGTGCCCGATCTCGCGGCGGCCGAGCGCTTCTACACCCAGGTATGGCAGCTCCAGGTCGCGGCGCGCGGCGACGGCGCCCTCTACCTGCGCGGCAGCGGCGCAGACCACCACCTGCTGGCACTGCACGAGCGCCCCGGAACACCGCAGCTGCGCCATGTCACCCTGCGCGCGCGCACCGCCCAGGCACTTGCCGCCATTGCGCAGGCGGCACTTGCTGCGGGCGGGCGGGTGGAGCAGGACGTGGGACCCGCCACAGACCCTGCAGGTGGAACCCGCATCGTGGTGCGGGATGCCGACGGCCGCCGCTTCGAGGTGGTGCATGGCGACATGCAGAACGCACCCACCGAGCCGGCCCCCCCAGACCAGCCCCAGCGCCTGGCGCATGCGGTCCTGAACAGCCACGACGTGGCCGCCACGCAGGCCTTCCTGGAGCAGGCGCTGGGCTTCGTGCTCGCCGACCGCACCCGGATCATGGCTTTCATGAACTGCGATGCGGACCACCACACCCTGGCGCTGGGCGACTCCGACAACGACGCGCTCAACCACATCGCCTTCGTCATGCCGACGCTGGATGCCGTAATGCGGGGCGCGGGGCGCATGAAGGATGCGGGGCATGGCACCGAATGGGGCCCCGGGCGCCATGGCCCGGGGGACAACGCATTCAACTACTTCATCGATCCCTTCGGCCTGGTCATCGAATACACGGCCGAAGTCGAGCAGATCGATGACAGCTACCGCCCCGGCACCCCCGCCGACTGGACCTGGCCCCCCGGCCGCGTGGACCAGTGGGGCATTTCCCAGCCACCCAGCGCGCGCCTCAAAGAGGCCCAGCGCACCGTTTTCTTTGTTCCCACCCTCTGAGGATTCTCCCCATGCGATTCACCACCTACCTGCACAACGGCCAACCCCGCCTGGCGGTCGTGGACGGCGATACGGCCGTGGACCTGGCCGCCGATCTGCGTGCCGAGCTCGAAGCCGGCCATGACCTGGCGGCCATGGGCCGCGCCGCGCTGCAGTCGGACGCGCCGCGCCTGGCAGTGAAGGACCTGGCCTTTGCGCCGCTGCTGCCCGAGCCGGGCAAGACCATCTGCCTGGGGCTGAACTATTTCGACCACGCCAAGGAAGGCGGCCGCGAGAAGCCGGAGTACCCCTGGTTCTTCTACCGGGGCAAGAGCTCGCTGATCGGGCATGCCCAGCCGGGGCTGTTGCCCCGGGTGTCCACGAAGTTCGACTACGAGGCCGAGCTCGCCGTGGTGATCGGCCGCAAGGTGCCGCGGCATGTGCCCCAGGACGAGGCGCTGCAGTACGTCTTTGGCTACAGCTGCTTCAACGACATGTCGGTGCGCGACTTCCAGAAGCGCACGCCCCAATGGACGATCGGCAAGAACTTCGATGGCACCGGCGGCTTCGGGCCGGTGCTGGTGACGGCCGACGAACTGGCGCCAGGGGCCACCGGCCTGCGCATACAGAGCCGGCTCAATGGGCAGGTCATGCAGGATGCGAACACCTCCGACATGATCTGGGGGGTGGCGGAGACCATCCACCTGCTTTCGCAGTGCCTGACCCTGGAGCCCGGCGACGCGATCATCATGGGCACCCCGGCTGGCGTGGGCCAGGCGCGCACACCAGCGGTCTGGATGAAGGCGGGCGACACCATCGAGATCGAGATCGAGAAGATCGGGCTCCTGAGCAACCCCATCGTCGCGGAGGCCTGAGCCATGTACGACGTTGCCATCGTCGGCTTTGGTCCGGCGGGTGCGGTTGCGGCCGGGCTGCTCGGCCAGGCCGGCCTGAAGGTCCACGTGTGCGACCGCCGCCAGGGCGTCTACGAGATCCCGCGCGCCATTGCGCTGGACCACGAAATCATGCGGGTATTCCAGCGCCTGGGCGTCGTGGACGAGGTGCAGCGCTTTTGCGAGCCCTTCACGCCGTCGGAGTACTTCGGGGCAGACGGCCAGCTGATCCGCCGCATGACCATGGTGGCGCCCCCGTACCCCCAGGGCTACACCCCCTCCATCGTTTTCACCCAGCCGCCGGTCGAGCGCGCGCTGCGTGCACTCGTGGCCCGCCTGGGCAACGTCACCGTGCAGGAGAACGCCGAGTGCACCGCGCTCTCGCAGGATGCCGATGGCGTGTCGCTCACCATCGGCGGCGAGACCGTGCGGGCACGCTGGGCCATCGCTGCCGATGGCGGCGCCAGCGCGTTGCGGGGCATGCTCGGCATCGAACTGGAAGACCTGGACTTCGACGAGCCATGGCTCGTGGTGGATGTGCTGGTCAACGACCAGGGGCTGGCCAGGCTTCCGAAGACCAGTGTGCAGTACTGCGAGCCGGAACGGCCCTGCACCTATGTCATCGGACCGGGAAACCACCGCCGCTGGGAGATCAGCCTCCAGCCCGGGGAAGACCCCCGGCATATGGCCACCCCCGAGGAGACGTGGAAACTGCTGTCGCGCTGGATCACCCCGCAGGACGGGGAGTTGTGGCGCCAGTCGAGCTACCGGTTCCATGCCCTGGTGGCGCAGCACTGGCGCGCGGGCCGCGTGTTCCTGGCGGGCGACGCGGCCCACATGCAGCCGCCGTTTCTGGGGCAGGGCATGTGCCAGGGCGTGCGCGATGTCGCCAACCTCACGTGGAAGCTGGCGTCGGTGGCCAAGGGCGAGGTGTGCGGCGCAGCCGCCGAACGCCTGCTCGGCACCTACGGCAGCGAGCGCAAGGCCCATGTCATGGAGCTCACACGCCGCATCAAGCATGTCGGCGAGGTGATCTGCGAGCGCGACCCGCACAAGGCCCGCGAACGCGATGCCCGGCTGCTGGCCGAGTGCGGCGGGGTGGTGAAGGACACACCGCGCCAGGACATTCTCCCCGCCCTGACCACGGGCCTGGTCGCGCCGACGGCCGGTGCCGGAACGCTCTTTCCCCAGCCCCGGATGCAAAGCGGCGAACTCATGGACCAGCGCTTTGGCAGTGGCTGGCGCCTGGTCACCGACGGCGCCCTGCCGATCGAGGTGCCGCCAGGGCTGCGGCCGATCGACATGCGTTCCGAACCCGAAGCCCAGGGCGTGGTGTCTTCCTGGATGCTGCGCCACGGCGTGCACGCGGCCATCGTGCGCCCCGACCACTACACCTACGGCGCTGCGTCCAGCGCTGCCGAAATGGCGCAGTTGCTCACGCAGTGGCAGCAGCGCTGATCCGCCCTCGCATCCTGTCCAACCCGAAGGAGATAGCCATGAAGTGGATTCCAGCGACCCGTCTTGCCGGCCTGGCGGTGCTGGCGGGCTGCGCCGGCGCGCCGACTGCGGTGCCACCGGCACCCGCGGCGACAGCGCCCGCCATCACCGGCCTGGCCCTGAGCTCACCGGGGCGCAGCGACAACGCCCTGCTGGAGCGCCCGTTTGCGGGGCGCAATCCTGCCAACCCCAACTGCGTGGGCGAGAACCTCTCGCCCGCACTGGCCTGGACGGGCGTGCCGGAGGGCACCCGGAGCTTTGCCATCGTGATGGAAGACCAGGCGGGCCGGGCCGGATTGGGGGTGAACCACTGGACGGCCTATGGCATGGCCGCCACCCTGCGCGGGTTGCCCCAGGGGGCTGCCGCGCAGCGCCCGGCGGCGTTCGTCATGGGCGCCAACACGCTCAACGACAGGGCCTACCTGGGCCCGTGCCCGCGCAAGGGCAATGCGCCGCAGCACTACGTCTTCACCTTGATTGCAACCTCGCTGGCCCCCGACGCCCTGCCCGAAGGGCTCACCAAGGCCCAGTTGATGGAGGCGCTCCAGGGCAAGGCGCTGGCCGCAGGCAGTCTGGTGCTGCGCTTCGCGCACTGAGGCAGCCTTGCCTGGCAGGGCAGGGGCCTGGGCCATTTCTGGCCAGGCCCCGCTGCCGCTTCACGCAGCCGGCAGGTCGCTGAAAAAGCCCGCGGCCAACACGCCCGCCAGGCAGATCTCCTCGTCCTGGTCCCCCGTGCCCCCGCTGGCGCCGACCGCCCCCACGGTGTTGCCGGCCGCGTCCCTGACCAGCACCGCGCCGGTCTGCGGAAGAAAGCGCCCGTCCGAGGTCGAGGACAGGGACACGAAGAAGTTGGGGTTGTTCTTGGCGCGCTCTCCCAGGGTGCGGCTCGACGCGCCCATGCCGACGCTGCCCCAGGCCTTGGCCTGGGCGATGTCGAAGCGGAACATGCTGGCGCCGTCCTGCCGGGCAAACGCGATCAGGTGACCGCCCTCGTCGAGCACCACGATGCCCATGGGCGGGTAGTGGGCGCTGGAGGCCTTGGCCAGGGCCACCTCCAGCATCTTGCTGGCCTGCGCCAGGTTGATTTTCTGCATCGCTTCAGTCCTCCGGTGTGAATCCTGTGATCTTGACCACCTTGGCCCAGAAGGCATGGCCTTCCTTGACGCTGGTGGCCAGGCGCTGCGGGGTCACGCGCATGACCTCCAGCCCGTTCTTGGCGAACACTTCCTGCATCTGGCTGGTGGCCAGGGCCTCGTTGACGGCCGCGTTCACCTGCCTGAGCTTGTCGGCGGGGAATCCGGCGGCCCCATACCAGGCCAGCCAGTCGACAAAGGCAATGTCCTTGAAGCCCAGCTCCGTCAACGTGGGTACCTCGGGCAGGGCCGGCCATCGGGTGGGCGCCGTCACGGCGAGCGCGCGCAGCTTGCCGCTGCGGATGTGCGGCAGCACCTCGCTGACCGCATTGACCGCCACCGGCACCTGGCCGCCCAGCAGGTCGGTCAGCAGGGGCGCGCCTCCCTTGTAGGAGATCGCACGCATGTCGATCTGGGCCTGCTTGCCGAACAAGGCGCCCGCCAGGTGCAGGGTCGAGCCCATGGCGGGCACACCGTAGTTGGCTTCGGTGGGGTGGGCCTTGGCCCAGCGGGTGTAGTCGGCGATGCTTTTCACCTCGGCGGGCAGCCCGGGGCCCGCCGTGAAGACGGCGGTGTAAGAGCACAGGCCGGCGATGGGAACAAAGTCCGTGAGGGTGTCGTACCCCAGTTTCTTGAACACATGGGGGTGCAGCGTCATGCTGGAGCTCGGGCACTGGAGGATGTGGTTGCCATCCATGCCGGCGCGCTTGACGTGCTCCGCCGCAATGCGCCCGCCGGCCCCTGGCTTGCTGTCGTAGACCAGGTTCTGGGGAAACTTCCCGCGCATCTGGTCCAGCAGGGGGCGGGTGACCTGGTCGCCCAGCCCGCCTGCCGGAAATCCGGACCAGATACTGAGAAATCCGCCGGATTGCGCCTGGGCCCCCTGCGGCAATGCGCCCAGGCCGCCCAGGGCCATGCCTGCGTGAAGCAGCTGCCTTCTTTTCATGCTTGTCTCCTTTTTTGGGTTTGTACGGGAATGCGCTGGCTTCCTCGTGGCCTATCCGGTCCGGGAGAGGGAGTCGAAGCTGTATTTGTTCATGCTGGCAAATTGCCCGACCGCGGGATGGGGGACGAACCGGGTGCGGCAGTCGAGCACGGCGGGCAGGCCGCTGACCAAGGCGCGCTGCATCGCGCCGGCCACCTGCTGCGCCTCGGTGACGGTCTCGCCATGGCAGCCGAAGCCCCGCGCGATGGCGGCGTAGTCGGTGTCCTCCAGCCCGGTGGCCATCTCGAAACCCAGTCCCATCTTCTGCCCCATGCGGATCACGCCCCAGGACGCGTTGTTGTGGACGATGGTGAGCACCGGCAGGCCATGGCGCCGGGCCGTGTCCAGCTCGTTGAGCGTGAAGCCGAAGGCACCATCGCCGGTGATGTTGACGACGGGCTGGTCGGGAAACTGGCTCTTGAGCGCGATTGCCGCGGGGAGCCCGAAGCCCAGGTGGCTCATGCCGGGCTCGTGCAGACGCGTGCGCACCCCGTGGACCGGCGTGAGGTCGTTGCTCCAGAAGGTCGTGTGCCCGCCGTCGAAGACGGCCAGGGCATCGGCGGGCAGGGCCTCGCCGATCGCCTTGGCCAGTGCCGCGGGGTGCATGACGGGCGTGGTCTCGGCGGCCATCGCGGCCAGCGCCTGTTCGTAGCGCAGGCGCTCCTGGCGCATTTCGTTCAGCCATGCCAAGTCCCTGTCGGGTTCGGCGGGCGTGGCCGCCAGCAGGTCGCGCAGGGCTTCGAGCGCATCGGCCTGCATGGCCACTTCATGGACCACCGAATGCCCGAGGGCACTCGGGTCGATGTTGATGTTGATCACGCGGTGGTGCCGGCGTGCCAGTGCGCCTTTCTCGTCCCACATCCAGGAGGACCAGCGGCAACCCACGCTGAGCACCACGTCGGCGCGGGCAAACGCGTGCCGCACCGGATCGCCGGCGATGATGCCGCCATGGCCGATGAAGCCGGGGCTGTCGCTGGGCACCAGGCCCAGGGCCATCTGGGTCGGGAGCAGCGGGGCGCGCAGCCGCCGCGCCAGCTCGCGCAGTTCGGCCACGGCGCCCGATGCCACCACGCCGCCGCCGCCGACGATCAGCGGGCGCTGGGCCTGGCGCAGCAGCGCGACGGCCTCGCGCACCGCGTCGGCATGGGGGCGCGGGTGCCGGGTGGCGCGGTAGCGATCGGGCGTGAGCTCGAACTCGTCGGGGGCGAAGGCCTGCGTTTCCCCGAGCACGTCCTGCGGAATGTCCAGGTGCACCGGGCCGGGGCAGCCGCCCAGGGCCTCGCGGATGGCCCGACGGGCCAGTTCGGGCACCCGGCGTGCATCGTTGACGACGGCATTCCATTTGGTCAGCGGCGCGGTGACGGCCCGTGTGTCCAGGTCCATGAAGACGCCCAGGTGCGGATAGGAGGCCGCCCGGTGCTGGTTGGTGGTGATCGCCAGCAAGGGCAGGTGGTTGTTGAACGCGACGCCCAGGCCCGACGCCAGGTTGAGGCCACCGGGGCCCAACTCGCCGACGGCCACTGCCAGGCGCCCCGTGCCCGCATGCACGGCGGCCGCCATCATGGGTCCGGCCGCTTCATGCCGCACGCCGATGAAGCGGATGCCCGGCTCCTGGCTCAGCGCATGGAACAGGGGCGAGAGCTTGCCGCCCACGATGCCGAAGACCGTGTCCACGCCTTCGGCCTTCAGCACGCGCACCAGGGCCTGGGCGCCTGTCAGCCGCAGGGGCGGTGGCTTGTGCGCAATGGGCGCTTGCTCGGAGGGGAGGGGGCGGGTCATGGTCGCGGTCATCAGTGAAAGGACCTCCATGGTGCCCGTGGGCCGGCTGGAGAGCGATGGACGTTTCGGCCCATTTCCTGTACTTTTCCGGCATCAGAAAAGGCCTGTCCGTCATGAAGAAGCCGCAATTGCTATGGGTGCCCTACCGTGAAGTCCGCCACGATCAGCCGGATGATTGTCTGCACTACGAGCAGATTGCGGTGCGGGCTGCCGAGATGGACTGGACAATTCCGGCACATCGGCATGAGGGTTTGCACCAGTTCCAGTTCATCGAAAGCGGCGGCATCCGCGGCTCCATCGACGGGCGGGAGTTCCAGGCCCAGTCACCGGTGATGCTGATGCTGGCACCCGGGGCGGTGCATGGCTTCACCTACACGCGGGACGCCGTGGGCCACCAGGTCACGCTGCCTGCGTCGACGCTGTCCCAGTTGCTGGGGGAGTCGGAGCTGGTGCAGACCCACCTCAAATCCTCGTTCGTGATTTCTCCCGAAGACGACAGCGTGGGCATTGCAGAGATGTTCGCGCGGATATCCAGAGAGTTCCAGCGCAGCGATGTGGGGCGCGTGCCGGCATTGCTGGCGCTGGTGGCGTTGATTGCCGTGCGCTTCATCCGAGAACGGGGCGAGCAGTTCGAACGCGAGGCGCCCAAGGGCCTGCGTGACACGCTGCTCCAGCGCTACCTGACCCTGGTGGAGCAGCACTACGCCGAGCACCGGCCGCTCACGTTCTATTCCGAGGCCCTGCGGGTCTCGGCCGACCACCTCAGCCGCACCTGCCGCAACCTGGTGCAGAAATCCGCGCTGGAAATACTGCAGGAGCGCCTGATGCTGGAGGCGCGCCGCCTGCTCGCGTACACGCCGATGCCCATTGCGCAGGTGGCAGGCCAGCTGGGGTATGAGGATGCCGCCTACTTCAGCAAGTCCTTTGGCCGGGCCATGGGCCATACCCCGTCGGAGTACCGGGCCCTGGTGGCCCATGGCGTGCGCCGGGTGGATGCCGCAGCGCCCTGAAACCCGCCCTGGAACCCGCGCTCAGGCCACGCCCGCCACGGCGCCCTGCACCTGCAGGGCGGCCACTTCGGCGTCGGTGTAGCCCAGCTCCTGCAGCAAGGCTGCCGTGTGCTCGCCCGGACCCGGCGGCTGCAGGCGCACGCCGGGGCGCGTGCCGCCGATGGTCAGGGGCAAGAGCGGCACCTTGGATTCGGTGCCGTTGTTCAGGCGAATCGGCGCCAGGCCCCCGCTCTCGTTGAGGTGCCGGTCGGCAAACAGCTCCTCGGGCCTAGTGATGGGCGCGAACGGCAGTTCGTTGGCCTCGAAGATGGCCGCCAGTTCCGCCGCGCTGCGGCTGGCCAGGTGCGCGCGCAGCTGCGGCATCATCCAGTCGCGCGCCTGCACGCGGTCGTTGTTGGTTGTGAGGCGCGGGTCGGCCAGCAGCTCGGCCAGGCCCAGGGCCTCGCAGAAGATGGCCCACTGCTTGTCGCTCACGGCGGCCAGGAAGATCTGCTCACCATCCTTCACCGTGAACACGTCGTAGATGGCCCAGGCCGAGATGCGGCTGGGCATGGGGTTGGCCGCCTTGCCGGTGCTGGCGAACTGCATCATGTGCTGCGCCACCAGGAAGACGTTGTTCTCGAACAGCGCAGCCTGCACTTCCGAGCCCTCGCCGCTCAGCTCACGCTGGCGCAGCGCCGCCATGGCGCCGATGGCACCGAACATGCCGCCCATGATGTCGTTGACGCTGGTGCCCGCACGCAGCGGGTCGCCCGGGCGCCCGGTCATGTAGGCCAGGCCGCCCATCATCTGCACCACCTCGTCCAGGGCCGTGCGCTGCTCGTAGGGGCCGGGCAGAAATCCCTTGTGGCTCACGTAGATCAGGCGCGGGTTGAGCTTCTTGAGGGAGGCGTAGTCCAGCCCCAGCTTGGCCATGGTGCCGGGCTTGAAGTTCTCGCTCACGATGTCGGCCGTGGCGATCAGGCGCAGCGCGGCCTGCAGGCCTTCGGGCTTCTTGAGGTCGAGCGCGATGCTCTTCTTGTTGCGGTTGAAGGTGGGAAAGAACCCGGCGCCCGAACCCAGCAGGTGGCGCGTGCTGTCGCCCTCGATGGGCTCGACCTTGATCACCTCGGCCCCCAGGTCGGCCAGCACCATGCCGCAGGTCGGGCCCATGACCATGTGGGTGAACTCCACCACGCGGATGCCGGCGTAGGGCAGGGGTTGGTCGTTGTTCGTTGCGTCAGACATGGCTGGCTCCTTGTACGAAGCCCTTGGGCAAACCCGCCTCGGGCGTCATGCCGTACACCGGCTCTCCGGGCAGCCCGGCCACCAGCGGCGCGCGCGCATCCATCAACCGCTGCAGGTCGATGCCGGTGGAAATGCCGCTGGCCTCGAACATGAACACCAGGTCCTCGGTGACCACATTGCCCGAGGCGCCCGGCGCATACGGGCAACCGCCCAGCCCGCCCAATGAGGCATCGAAGGTGCGCACGCCTTCTTCATAGGCCGCCAGGCAGTTGGCCAGGCCCAGGCCGCGCGTGTTGTGCATGTGCGCGGCACCGGCCTTGTCGCCGAGTTCGGCACGCAGGCGCTTGAACAACCGGCGCACCTGGGCCGGGTTGGCATAGCCCACGGTGTCCGACAGGCCGGACTCGTCGGCCCCGGCCGCAACGCACTGCGCGGCCAGCCAGATCACCTCGTCCTCGGGCACCAGGCCCTGCAGGGTGCAGCCGAAGGCGGTGGAAATGCCGGCCTCCAGCTTCACGTGGGGCGCGATGTCGCGGCGCAGGTCCGATATGGCGCGCACCTCCTCGACCATCTCCTCGCGCGTCTTGCGCACATTGGCCAGCGAATGCGCGGCGCTGGCGGAGACGGGCATGGTGAGCTTGTGCACCCCGGCCTCGAGCGCTGCCTGCGCCCCCTTGCGGTTGGGCACCAGCGCCATCACCGTGAGGCCGGGCAGGGTGATGGCATGGCGCACCACCTCGGCCGCATCGGCCATCTGCGGCAGCAGCCGCGCGGGCACGAAGGAGGCGACCTCGATCTCGCGCACGCCCGCGGCATGGAGCGCATCGATCCAGCGCAGCTTGTCGGCCGTGGGCATGGTGGCCTTCACGGACTGCAGGCCGTCGCGCGGGCCGACCTCGCTGATCAGCACATCGGGTATTGGGGGCATGGAATCTCCTGGATGCTGGCAATGTTCTATAAGAAAGAACATTGATCTGTCTAATGAAAGTATGAAGAGACTTTTCAGACAGGTCAAGCGCCACCGGAAACAAAAAAGCCGTTCTGCAGAACAGAACGGCCTGGTGCAAGAGGGACGGTGGCGCTGGCTATGCAGCCTGCTCCGCCAGCTTGCGCTTGCGCGGCGCCTTGGCGGGTGCAGCAGCCTCGGCGGGCTTGCCGATCAACTGCTCCACCAGCAGGCGCACATGGCCCTGCATGACCGGTATGGCCTTGGCATCACCGGCCATGTGGCGCAGCAGGCACTGCTGGAACACGCCGTCGAACATGGCATAGGTGAGGTCGATGGGGGCGCGCACGGGCAGGCCGGCCAGCTCGGACATGCGCGTGAGCACGCGCCAGACCATGTTGGCCAGGCTCTTGTCGATGGCCTCCACATCGGCGCGCAGCGCGTCCTCGAACAGCGACTGCGAGCGGATGTCGTACCACAGCCGGTGCATGGGCGCTTCGCTGCGCACCGTTTCGCCCAGCACATCGACGAAGCCGTCCACCAGCTGTGCGAAGGTGGTCGAGCTGTTCGTCACATCGTCGTAGCGCGTGACGCAGCGCGCCTTGTACTGGCGCACGCTGCACAGGATGAGGTCGAGCTTGTCGGTGAAGTAGTAGTGCAGCACGCCGTGCGAGAAGGCAGAGTTCTGTGCGATCTCACGCAGGCTGGTGCGGGCATAGCCCAGTTCGGCCAGCGTCTGCAGTGCGGCCTCGCCCAGCTCGGCGCGGCGTTCGGCGTATTTGTCACGGCGGGGTGCTCTTTCCATCGCGCCATTGTAGGCAGAGCCGGGCAGGGCGCCCATGTCTTTTCATGCATGGACCAGGGCCGGTCGATTGAATTTATGACAAGTGTCAAGAAAATGTCTTGACACTTGTCCAACACATTTCCAGAATCGATTCCGTTCATCGCAGAAAGCGGTGAGCCAACGATCCCAATACCAGGAGACAAGACATGGCGAAGTTCGATTTGACCGGCCGCAAGGCCCTGGTCACCGGTGGCGCGCGCGGCCTCGGTGAAGGCATGGCCCAGGCACTCGCTGCCGCCGGGGCCTCGGTGATGATTGGCGACGTGCTCACGTCGCTGGGCCAGGAGGCGGCGGGCAAGCTGCCCGTGGCCGGCGGTGCCAAGGCCGGCTTCGTGAAGCTTGACGTGACGCAGGAGGCCGACTGGGCCACTGCCGTGCAGGCCACGGTCGATACGCTGGGCGGCTTCGACATCCTCATCAACAACGCCGGTATCGAGGTCACGGCCCTGGTGTCCGAGATCGAGGCCGAATCGCTGCGCCGCATGCTCGACGTGAACATCGTCGGCACGGCGCTGGGCCTCAAGCACGCGTTTCGCGCCATGCGCCCGGGCGGCGGCGCGGGTAAGGGCGGGGCAGTGGTCAACATCTCTTCGGTGGCCGCGACCATCGCCTTCCCGGCGATCGCCGGCTACTCGGCCACCAAGTCGGCCGTGGACCGCCTCACCCGCGTGGCGGCGATGGAGTCGGGCAAGCTCGGCTATGGCGTGCGCGTGAACTGCATCTACCCCGGCCTGGTGCCCACCGAAATGGGCATGAAGCTCGCCGCCGACGTGGTGGCCGCCGGCCTGTTCCCGTCGCCCGAGGCAGCCGTGGGCGCCATCATCGAGCAGACGCCCGCGGGCCGCCTGGGCGAGGTGGCCGACATGGCCGACGCCGTGGTCTTCCTGTGCTCCGACGCGTCGCGCTTCATCACCGGCGCGGGCCTGCCGGTCGATGGCGGCATGGGCATGTGAGCAGCACAAACAGGAGACCCACCATGAACAAACCCAGCAGCAGCAAGAAACCCGTCGTGGTCTACGGCGCCTCCGGCTACACCGGCCGGCTGGTTTGCGAGTACCTGCGCGAGTACAACATCCCCTTCATCGCGGCCGGCCGCAGCAAGGAAAAGCTCGACGAGGCGATGCGCTCGCACGTGCCCGGCATCGAAACCGCCAGCTACGAGGTGGTGGAAGTGGCGCACACGGTGGAAGCGCTCAGCGCCTTGTTCGACGGCGCCAGTGTGGTGCTCAACACCGTGGGCCCGTTCGCCAAATTCGGCCACGAGGTGGTGCAGGCCTGCCTGGCCACGAAGTGCCACTACACCGACACCACGGGCGAGCAGGACTGGCTCATCACGCTGGAGGCCGAGTACGGGCCGAAGTTCGCAGCCGCCGGCCTGCTGCTGTCGCCGGGCCTGGCGCAGATGTACACCACGGGCGAGATCGCCGCCCAGTTGTGCCTGGAGACGCCGGGCCTCGATACCCTGGACATCGCGGTGTTCTGGGGCGGCAGCCCCACGGTGGCGTCCACCCAGACCATCCTGGTCAATGCCGCCACGTCCAAGGCCTACTACCTGGAGCAGAACCAGTACGTGGAGTGGCAGCCCGATGCCGGGCTGTACAGTCTGGCCATTCCCGGTCAGCACGAGGCAGCACTGGCGCTGCCCTGGGGCGGCACCTCGCACCCCGTGTGGTTCAAGAAGGACCCGCGCGTGGCCAACGTCAAGGTGCTGGGCGGCGTGTTCAACAAGCCGCTGATGCTGGGCGTGCCGCAGATCGTGGCCGCCGCGCTCAAGGCCACCGAGGGCATGAACGAGGAGGACCGCTACGCCGCCCTGGCGCAGACGGCCGCTGCCGTCATGGGTTCCATGCCGCCGCGTGAGAACCCGCGCATCAACAAGTCGGTGGATTCGGTGCATGCGTCGGGTCCGCTGGCACGCGCCCACTGCGTGATCTATGGCAACTGCAACTACAAGCAGACCGGGTTGATGCAGGCCTATGCCGCGGCCCACCTGCTGCAGCAGGCCCCGCGCCGCGTCGGCTTTGCCTCGGGCTGCCAGGCCTTTGGCCACCACGAGCTACTGGGCGTGCTGCGCAGCTTCGGCCTGGTGCAGCCGCCCGTGCTCACGGTGCAGCACTGATCAGGCCGCCCCCATGCGCCTGATCGACTACCTCGACAAGGGGGCCATGCTGGGCGAGGACGCGCCGTGCCTGACCATGGGCACGGCCGACCTCTCGTATGGCGAGGTGCAGCGCACCAGCCACCGGGTGGCGAGGGCGCTGCAGCGTTCGGGCATCGCGCCCGGCGACAAGGTGGCCGTGCTCTCCAGCAACGATGCCCTGGCCTTTGCCTGCGTGTTCGGCATCTCGCGCGCGGCCGCCGTGTGGTGCCCGGTGAACCCGCGCAACGAGGCGTCCGAGAACCGTTTCGTGCTCGACGCCTTCGACTGCAGCTGCCTCATCTTCCACAGCGCCTATGCACCCATGGTGGATCAGATGCGCGCGCAGCTGCCCAAGGTGCGCCAATTCGTCTGCCTGGACGCGGTCCTGGGCTGGGCGCCTTCGTGGGAAGAATGGGTGCAGGGCGTGGGCGACGAGCCTGTGGCCATCGCCCCCGTGGACGACCTGGCCATGATCGCCGGTACCGGTGGCACCACAGGCCAGCCCAAGGGCGTGATGCTCTCGGGCCGCAACCTGGAGACCATGTCCGCCCTCACCCTGATGGGCTACCCCTTCGAAGGCCGGCCGGTCTACCTGGCCCTGGCGCCGCTCACCCACGCGGCCGGCGTGCTGTGCCTGCCGGTGATGGCCCTGGGCGGGCGCGTGGTCATCATGCCCAAGCCGGACCTGGGCGAGTTCCTGGTGCTGGTGGAACGGCACCGGGTGACGCACACCTTCCTGCCGCCCACGCTGATCTACATGCTGCTGCAGCACGAAAAGCTGGCCAGCACGCGGCTCGATTCGCTGCAGTGCTTCTGGTACGGGGCGGCGCCGATCGCGGCGGCGCGGCTCGAAGAGGCGCTCACGGCCATCGGCCCGGTGATGGCCCAGCTCTTCGGCCAGACCGAGGCGCCGATGATGATCTCCATGATGGCGCCGCGCGAGCATTTCCACGCCGATGGCACGGTGGCGCGTGAGCGCCTGTCCAGCGCGGGCCGGCCGGGCCCGCTGGTGCAGGTGGCCACCATGGACGGCGAAGGCCGGCTGTTGCCGCGCGGCGAGACCGGCGAGATCGTGGTGCGCAGCTCGCTGGTGATGATGGGCTACTACAAGAACCCCGAGGCCACGGCCGAGGCGGGGCAGGGCGGCTGGCACCACACGGGCGACATCGGCCGGGTGGATGCCGACGGCTACCTTTTCATTGTGGACCGCGCCAAGGACATGATCATCACCGGCGGCTTCAACGTCTACTCGGTCGAGGTCGAGCAGGCGCTGATGCAACACCCCGACGTGCAGGACAGCGCCGTCATCGGCCTGCCCGACGACAAATGGGGCGAGCGGGTGGTGGCCGTGCTGCAGTTGCGGCCGGGCCGCACGGTGCAGCCCGAGGAGCTGATCGCCTTCACCAAGGCGCGCATCGGCAGCGTGAAGGCGCCCAAGCAGGTGGAGATCTGGCCCGACCTGCCGCGCTCCAAGGTGGGCAAGGTGCTCAAGAAGGATATCCGCGCCACCGTGCTGGCGCGCTGAGAAAGCCATCCATGTCACACAAGGCATTCATCGCGGGTGTGGGCATGGTGCCCTTCGCCAAGCCCGGCGCCAGCGAACCCTACCCGGTGATGGCCGCGCAGGCCGGGCGGCTGGCCCTCACGGACGCGGGCATCGACTACGGCGCGATCGAGCAGGCGTACGTGGGCTACGTCTACGGCGACTCCACCAGCGGCCAGAAGGCCGTCTACGGCCTGGGCATGACGGGCATACCGGTCTTCAACGTCAACAACAACTGCTCCACCGGCTCCACGGCACTGTTCCTGGCACGCCAGGCGGTGGAAAGCGGCGCGGCCGACTGCGTGCTGGCCCTGGGCTTCGAGCAGATGAACCCGGGCGCCATAGGCACCGTGTTCAACGACCGGCCCAGCCCCTTCGGGGACTTCGACCGCGAGGCCGAGGTCTTGGTCGGCATGCCCGAACTGCCGCTGGCGCTGCGTTACTTCGGCGGGGCCGGGCAGAGCCACATGCGCCAGTACGGCACGCCGCTCGAAGCCTTTGCCCAGGTCCGCGCCAAGGCCAGCCGGCATGCGGCGCGCAACCCGCTGGCCCTGCTGCGCAAGGAGCTGTCGGTCGATGACGTGATGAACGCGCCCATGCTCTGGCCCGGCGTGCTCACCCGGCTCATGGCTTGCCCGCCGACCTGCGGCGCTGCGGCCGCGGTGCTGGTGTCCCAAGCCTTTGCCAGGCGCCATGGTCTGCGCACCGATGTGTTCATCGCCGCCCAGGCCATGACCACGGACCGGCCCGACACCTTCGACCGCCACGACATGATGCGCCTGGTGGGCTACGGCATGACCGAGGCGACCGCGCACCAGGTCTACGCGCAGGCCGGCATCGGCCCCGAAGACCTCGACGTGGTGGAACTGCACGACTGCTTCGCGCAGAACGAGCTCATCAGCTACGAAGCCCTGGGCCTGTGCCCACCGGGCGGCGCGGCCGCCTTCATCGATGCTGGGGACAACACCTACGGCGGCAAGGTGGTCACCAACCCCTCGGGCGGGCTGCTTTCCAAGGGCCACCCGCTCGGCGCCACGGGCCTGGCACAGTGCTATGAGCTCACGCACCAGTTGCGCGGCAGTGCGCAGGAACGGCAGGTGCCCGCACGGCGCTGCAGCACAACCTGGGGCTGGGCGGGGCCTGCGTGGTCACGCTGTACCAGGCGGCCTGAAACCGATCAGCGGGTGGCGGCGGCCTTGGCGCGGGTCTTCGGGGCCGCGGCGGCCGCCTTCGCGCAGTCCGCGCAGCGGCCATACAGCGTCAGCTCGTGGCGCTCCACCGTGAAACCCTTGGGCGCCATGCCGGCCAGGTCGCCCGGGCATTCGTGCACGTCGAACACGCGCGAGCACACCGTGCACTGGAAATGGTGGTGGTGGTGCCCGTGCTCGTGCTCGGCCGGCTCGTAGCGCGGGCTTTCGCCCGGCAGTTGCACCGCCTGCAGCGATCCATCCTCCAGCAAGGCCTTGATGTTGCGGTAGACCGTGGCCATGCCCAGGCCCTGCACGGCTTCGCGCGCGCTGTCCAGCACCTCCTGCGGGGTGAGGGGGCGCTGGGCATCTGCAATCGCCGCCAGGATGGCGGCGCGCTGCCGGGTGGATCGTTCCATGGGGGGGCGGTGCCGCAGGGCTTGTTGTTGATAACCAATTATCAGTGAAAAAAATGTGCGCACAGGTGCTGCCCCTGGGTGTGGGCGCAGCCTCCTGTAAAGCCCGCACCCAGAGCCGCCGCATTTTTTTGCACCGGGTTGCAATTGATATTGATAACGCATTATCATTTAGAGATCATGCGCACCACTTCACTCCTGCCCGTCACCGTTCTCTCCGGGTTCCTTGGCTCGGGCAAGACCACACTGCTCAACCATGTGCTGGCCAACCGCGAAGGGCTGCGCGTGGCGGTCATCGTGAACGACATGAGCGAGGTGAACATCGATGCCTCGCTGCTGGAGCGTGGTGCCGCCAACGCCGGTGCAGCGCTGTCGCGCACCGAAGAGAAGATGGTGGAGATGAGCAATGGCTGCATCTGCTGCACCCTGCGCGAAGACCTGCTGCTGGAGGTGCGCAAGCTGGCACTGGAGGGCCGGTTCGACTACCTGCTGATCGAATCGACCGGCGTGGGCGAGCCGCTGCCCATTGCCTCCACCTTCGACTTCCGGGACGAGAACGGCCAGTCGCTCAGCGACCATGCGCGCATCGACACCATGGTCACGGTGGTCGATGCCGCGAATCTGCTGGCCGACTATTCCAGCGCCGATCTGCTGGCCCAGCGCGGGGAGACAGCAGGCGAAGGCGACGAGCGCACCCTGGCGGGCCTGCTGGCCGAGCAGATCGAGTTTGCCGACGTGGTGGTGGTCAATAAGGCCGACCTGGTGGATGCCGACCAGTTGCTGGCAGTGATGGGGGCCGTGAAGGCCCTGAACCCCGTGGCCGAGATCGTCGTGGCGCAGCGCGGCCAGGTGCCGCTGGCGCGCATCCTGGGCACCGGCAAGTTCGACCTGGAGCGTGCCAGCGCCATGCCCGGCTGGGCGAGGGAGCTGGCGGGCCAGCACACGCCCGAGACCGAGGAGTACGGCATCGCGAGCTTCGTGCTGCGCTCGCGCGAGCCCTTCCACCCGGCGCGCTTTGCCGCCCTGGCCGAGGCGCCGATCCCCGGACTGCTGCGCGCCAAGGGCCATGTCTGGCTGGCCAGCCGTCCGCAATGGGCCGTGGCCTATTCACGCGCTGGCAACCGGGCCACGGTGGAGGGGATGGGCCACTGGTGGGCGGCGTCCAGGCCCGAAGACCTGCCGCCGCCCGGCAGTGCAGAGCGCCGCGCCATCGAGCGGCGCTGGCAGGAGCCCTGGGGCGACCGCATCAACGAGATCGTGTTCATCGGCATCGGGCTGGACCAGGGCGCCATCGAGCAGGCCGTGCGCAGCGCCCAGCTGACCGATGCGGAGCGCCGCCTGCCCCCGGAGCGCTGGCGCTTGTTGAGCGACCCGTTTCCCCCATGGGAACGGGTGGAACACCCGGCGCCTGCCTGAGCTGAACCCGCCCGAAGAGGCCACGGCCGGTCAACGACCTGCCTGGGCCGGCGCCAGCCTGTGCCCTCCATTTCCCCATCTTTCACCGAAGGACATCCTGTGCTCGAAGCCATTGGCCTCACCAAACGCTACGGCGACCAGACCGCCCTGCACCCGCTCGACCTGTGCATCCGACCAGGCGAGATCTACTGCCTGCTGGGCGCCAATGGCGCGGGCAAGACGACCACGGTCAACCTGTTCCTGAACTTCATCGCCCCCGATGGCGGCCAGGCCCTGGTGCATGGCGTGGACGTCACGCGCGAGCCCGTGGCCACCAAGCAGTACCTGGCCTACATACCCGAGCAGGTCAACCTCTACGGCACGCTGACCGGGCTGGAGAACCTGCGCTACTTCGCCGCACTGGCGCTGGGCGAGGCGCCGCCGCGCACGCGCCTGCTGGAGCTGATGGCCCAGGTAGGGCTGGATGCCAGCGCGGCCGACAAACGCGTGGCCGCGTACTCCAAGGGCATGCGCCAGAAGATCTGGATCGCCGTGGCGCTGGCCAAGGAGGCCAAGGCCCTGCTGCTGGACGAACCCACGTCGGGCCTGGACCCGCACGCCGCCGCCGAGTTCACCAGCCTGCTGCAGCGCGCGAGCGAGGCGGGCGTGGCCATCCTGGCCACCACGCACGACCTGTTCCACGCCCGGCAGACGGCCACCCGCATCGGCATCATGAAGCAGGGCCGCCTGGTCGAGAGCCTCGATGGCCAGGAGATCAGTGGAACCGACCTGCAGGCGCTGTACCTGCAGCACATGCGGGGCACGGCATGATCGCGCTCATCGCCGCCAAGGACCTGCGCGAGCGCCTGCGCGACGGGCGCCTCTATTGGGCGGGCGGCATCGTCGTGCTGCTGCTGCTCACCGCCCTGGCCGTGGGGTGGGGCCATCAGCGCGAGGCGCGCGCCGAGCAGGCCGCGGCCCAGAACTCCGACTACCAGGACTGGCTGCGCCAGGGCGCGCGCCACCCCCACGATGCCGCCCACCAGGGCATGCACGCCTTCAAGCCCGACGCGGCACTGGCCTTGCTGGACGCGGGCATCAACCCCTACATCGGCAGCACCGTGTGGCTGCAGGCGCACCGCCAGAGCGAGGTGAAATTCCGCCCCGCGCAGGACGCCACCGGCCTGCAGCGCTTCGGCGACCTCTCGGTGGGCTGGATCCTGCAGGTGCTGGGGCCGTTGCTGGTGGTGGTGCTGGGCTTCAACGCCTTTGCGGGCGAGCGCGAGCAGGGCATGCTGCGCCAGACCCTGAGCCTGGGCGTGCCGCCGCTGCGGCTGCTGTGGGGCAAGGCGCTGGCACTGGGCGGCGCCCTGGGGGTGCTGCTGGTACCGGCCGGGCTGATCGCGGCCACGGCCGTGGCGCTGTCCGCCGGCAGCGGCGAGCGCCTGGACGCGCTGCTGCGCTTTGGCGGGCTGGCGATGGGCTATGCGCTGTACCTGGCCATCTTCGTCTTCGCCACGCTCGGGGTGTCGGCCGCCTCGCGCAGTTCGCGCGTGGCCATCACCGTGCTGCTGGCCTTGTGGATCGCCAACGCCGTGGTGGCGCCGCGCGTGCTGTCCGAGCTCTCGCGCGCCATCTTTCCCAGCCCGACCCGGCTCGAATTCAACCAGGCGCTCGCAGCCGACCTCAAGGCCACCTCCGACACGACCTGGATGCAGGCCTTCGGCACCACCGAGCGCTGGAGCAAGGACGTGCCCCTGAACCAATGGGGCAGGGCGCTGAAGCTCGACGACCAGGCCAGCTACGCCGTGTACGACCGCCATTTCGGCCGGCTGTGGGACACCTGGGAGCAGCAGCAGGCCGTGCAGGAGGCCGGCGGCCTGCTGCTGCCGCTGCTGGCGATGCGCAGCTTTTCCAGCGCCATGGCCGGCACCGACTTCGCGCACCACCGCGACTTCACCACTGCGGCCGAGCGCCACCGGCGCGTGATCCAGGACACCGTGAGCCAGGATCTGGTTGACCACGCCGACCCGCTGGGCCGCCAGCACTTTGCCTACCAGGCCAGCCCTTCCCTGTGGGCGCGGGTGCCGGCATTTGATTACCACGCGCCGTCCTTCGGCTGGGCACTGGCCCGCAGCGGCGCCAGCCTGCTGATTCTGTGCGCCGGCCTTGCGCTGGCGGTGGCTTTTGCCTGCGTGGCCGTCGCACGGCAGCGGGCGCTGTAGGAGACATTGGTGAACCCCTCTTCCCCATTCCAACGCTTTCGCCTGGTCGCCCGGCAGGAGCTGAGCCTTCTTGTGCGCGACCGCAGCCTGTGGCTGGTGGGCGGCCTGTTCCTGCTGCTCGTGGGCTATGCGCTGTTCAACGGCATGCTGCAGACCCGCCAGCGCGACCAGGCCCAGGCGGCCCTGGTGGCGGCCGACGGCCAGGCGCGCAGCGGCCAACTGGCGCAGCTCGGCCGCATCATGGCCGGTGCGGAAGTGCCCACGCCCTTTGGCAACCCGGCCAACCCCGCCAACATGGCGGGGGGACTGGGTGCACACCATGCCGTGATGCGCAGCGCAGCGCTGGCACCCGTGGCCCTGGGCCAGACCGACCTGTTCCCGGCGCAGTTCAAGGTCACGCACCAGAGCAAGGTCAACTTCCTGCACAACAACGACATCGAGAATCCCTGGCACCTGCAGAGCGGGCATTTCGACCTGGCCTTCGTCGTGGTCTACCTGCTGCCGCTCTTGATCTTCGCGCTCAGCTACAACCTGCTGTCGGGCGAGCGCGAGGATGGCACGCTGCGCCTGCTGCTGTCACAGCCGCTGGCGCTGCCCACGCTGGTGGCGGCCAAGATCGCCGTGCGCGCGGCCGTGCTGCTCGGGGCTGCGGTGCTGGTGCCGCTGGCGGTGCTGCTCATCGCCCGGCCCCAGGCGCTCGCCGCGCCGGGCGCCACCCTGTGGTGGGCGCTGGTGGTGGGGGCCTATGCGCTGTTCTGGTTCACGGCGGTGGTGGCGGTGAATGCCTTCGGCTGGTCGTCGGCCACCAACGCCATGGTGCTGGTCATCGGCTGGGTGGTGCTGGTGCTGGTGGCGCCCGTGCTGCTCAACATCGCGGTGACCCAGGCCAGCCCGGCGCCCTCGCGCGCCGAGCTGGCAGCGCGCACCCGGGTGGTCACGGCGCAGGCCATGTCGCACAACGCGGCGCTGCTGGCCACCGACTACACGCACGTGGACCAGCCCGAGACACTGGTGCCCCGGGGCGGCCGCCTGCCCATGAGCGGCCGGGCCATGGCCAATTACCGCATAGAGCGCCAGGTGGACGAGACCCTGAAGCCCGAACTGGCACGCTTCGATGCACAGCAGGCCCGCCAGCAGGCGCTGGTGGCGCGCTTCAGCGCACTGTCGCCCGCAGCCGTGGCCTACGAGGGCATCACCGCGCTGGCCGGCACGGGGCACAGCCGCAATGCCTGGTTCCTGGCACAGGTGGCCAGCTACCACCAGGCCTGGAAGGACTTCTTCTACCCCCGCATCGACGGCGGCCTGGCCCTCACCGAGGCCGATTTCCCACGCATCCCCGCCTTCCACTGGCGTGAGGAGCAGGCGGGCGCCGTGCAGGCACAGGCCGCACGTACGGTGCTGCAGCTCCTGCTGCCCACGCTGGTGCTGCTGGGCGTGGCGGCCTGGCGGCTGCGCCGCTACCGCGTGGTCTGAGCCCGATTCCCATGTCAACACTCCAGGAACACACCATGACTTCATTCAAACGCAGCGCCGTCGCGCTGGCAGCGGCGGCCGCCATGCAGGGCGCGCTGGCGCAGGCCACCGAGGCCGAGCTGCCGGCCGTCAACATCCAGGCCGGGCGGGACGAGGGCAGCCTGCAGCTTTCCAACAAGAGCAGCAGCGCCTCGCGCCTGGGCCTCACGCTGCGCGAAACGCCGGCCTCGGTGGAAATCCTCTCGCAGGACCTGATGCAGGAGCGCGGCGCCCGCACCCTGAGCGAGGCGCTGCGCAGCACCGCCGGCATGGCCGGTGGCGGCCCGCCTTCGGCACCCACCACGCTGTCGCTGCGCGGCTTCACCAACGTGCTCTACCTGTACGACGGCGTGCGCATGTCGGGCGCGGGCGTCACCAACCGGGTGGAAGACACCTGGAACTACGAGCGCATCGAGGTGCTCAAGGGCCCGGCCTCGGTGCTGCAGGGCGACAGCGCCATCGGCGGCATCGTCAACTTCCAGACCAAGCGGCCCGACCGCAACAACCCGGGCCGCGAGGCCCTGCTGTCCTACGGCAGCTACGGATCGACCCGCGCCGCCGTGGGCCTGGGCGGTGCGGTGGGCGAGACCGGGGCCTACCGGCTCGACTACAGCCGCAACGATACGCGCGTGGGCACCATCGCCCGTACCAGCGAAAAGCTGGAGCACCTGACCACGGGCCTGTCCTTCGACGTGGCGCGCGCCACGCGGCTCGACCTGTCGTTCGACTATTCGCGCGACGAGGGCCATGCCTACTGGGGAACGCCGCTGATCCCGGGCAGCCTGTCCACCCAGCCGACCCTCGTGGTCAGCACGCCCGACGGCCGGGTGATCGACCGGCGCGTCGCGCAGAGCAACTACAACATCCTGGACGACCGCAACCAGTCCGAGGCGTACTGGCTGCGCGCCCGCATCACCAGCCGGGTGACGCCCGAATGGACGCTGCGCAACGAATTCACGGCCAACAAGGTGGAGCGGCTGTGGCGCAATGCGGAGAGCGCGGTGTTTACCGTACCTGGCTCCATCACGCGCGACCAGACCCTGATCGCGCACGACCAGCGCTACCTGGCCAACCGGCTGGACGCCTCGCACGAAGGCCGCATCGGCGCTCTGGCCAACAAGCTGGTGGTGGGCGGCGAGGTCAGCAAGACCGATTTCGACAACACACGGCGCTTTTCCAACGGCTCGGCCAGCACCAATGCCACCTTGCGCGTGCCGCTGTTCGATCCTGCGGTGGGGACCTACAACGACGACCCGGCCCTGATGGCCGGCGGCGGCAACCGCACCAACTTCACGTCGGACGTGCACAGCAGCTCCGTTTTCGCCGAAGACGCGCTCAAGCTGACGAAAGCCTGGACCTTGGTCGGCGGCCTGCGCCACGACCGGGTGGACGTGGACCGCAGCGTGACCGACCTGAACCTGGGCACGTTCAGCGCGTTCGGCACGAAGTACTCGGCCAACTCGGTGCGCCTGGGCACCGTGTACGACCTGTCTTCAGAATCGTCGGTCTATGCGCAGTACACCAATGCCACCATCCCCGTGGGTTCGCTGTTCCTGCTGTCCGCAGGCAATGCGGTCTTCCCGCAGTCCAAGGGCAAGCAGTTCGAGGTGGGCTTCAAGCAGAGTACGGGCGATGTGGAATGGACGGCAGCGGCCTACCACATCGGCCTGGACAATGTGCTCTCGCGCGATGCCAACAACGCCAACCTCACGGTGAACAACGGCAGCCAATCCTCGCGCGGGGTGGAGTTTTCCGCCGCATGGCGCGCCACGAAGCAACTCACGCTGTCGGGCAATGTGGCGGCGCTCGATGCGCGCTTCGACTCGCTGGTCGAGGCGGGCGGCGTCTCGCGCGTGGGCAACACCCCGCCCAATGTGCCCGAGCGCGTGGCCAATCTGTTTGCCAGCTACCGCTTCAAGGACCTGCCGCTCAACCTGCTGCTGTCCGTCAACCACACTGGCAAGATGTACACGGACAACGCCAACCAGATCCGCATCAACGGCCATACTACGGCCGACCTCGCGGCCAGCTACCGCCTCAAACCGGCGCTGCTGAGCTTTCGCATCCGCAACCTGACGGACAAGCTCTATGCCAGCTACGCCGGCCGGGCCACCAGCCAGGTGCTGCTGGCGCCGCAGCGCAGCTTCGAGTTGTCGGCCAGGGTCGATTTCTGAGGTGTGCCTGTCGGCATAAGAGGACAGCTTATCGTCGGCAATGGATGACAGCCGGGCGGCGGTGGGCTGCCAAGAATGGTGCATTCCCCTAGGAGTAGCACCATGCGCATCACCCCGCTCCCCAAAGCCGAAGTCGACAAGGCCGAACGCAAGATCGACAACATCCTGGAAGACCTGGAAGAGGAGACCAACTCGGAGGTCAAGGACATCGACCTGGAGGACGTGGTCGAGACCGACCCTGCCACCGGCCAGCCCGGTGTGCACAAGACGGTGGACGTCACCGTGCAACCCAAACCACAGCGCAAATGGCTCAAGTAGGGGAGGGTGCATGAAGAAATCCGCCGCGGAGCAGACCGCCAACAAGCAAAAACGCATCCAGGCCGAGCAGGATGCCAAGGACGCAAGCAAGAAAAAGGCATCCTCAGTCAAGAAACCGCAGCCCAGGAAAAAGGCCGTGGCACCCGGCCCCGGTCGTGCCGAGCCGGGCACCCCGCTGCCCAGCCAGCCTCTCGCCAAGCCCGGCATCGAGGCGCGCATGTCGCTGCCGCCGCGCTTCGAGGCGCCGCACTACCATGGCAGCGGCAAGCTCGAAGGCCTGTCGGCGCTGATCACGGGCGGCGATTCGGGCATCGGCCGGGCCGTGGCCGTGCTGTTCGCCCGGGAGGGGGCCGATGTGGCCATCGCCTACCTCAACGAGCACGAGGACGCTCGGCGCACCTGCGAGCTGGTGCAGGCCGAGGGCCGGCGCTGCATCGCCATCTCGGGCGACGTCAAAAGTGCGCGCTTTTGCGCCAGCG
This sequence comes from Acidovorax sp. CF316, assembly GCF_000276605.1. Lineage (GTDB taxonomy): Bacteria > Pseudomonadota > Gammaproteobacteria > Burkholderiales > Burkholderiaceae_C > Acidovorax. The sequence continues at coordinate 27,659 of NZ_AKJX01000046.1, forward strand.
CGGTGAACCGCGCGGTCAAGGCCTTCGGAAAGCTCAACCTGCTGGTGAACAATGCGGCCTTCCAGGAGCATGCGAGCACGCTCGAAGACCTCACCGAAGAGCGCTTCGACGAGACCTTCAGGACCAATATCTACGGCTACTTCCACATGGCCAAGGCCGCGCTGCCGCACCTGCACCGGGGCGATGCCATCATCAACACCGGCTCCGTCACGGGCCTGCGCGGCAGCAAGGAGCTGCTCGACTACTCGGCCACCAAGGGCGCCATCCACGCCTTCACCAAGGCCCTGGCGCACAACCTGGCCGACAAGGGCATCCGCGTGAACGCCGTGGCCCCGGGACCCGTGTGGACGCCGCTCAACCCGGCCGACAAGACACCCGAGGACATTGCCCAGTTCGGTGCCAGCACCCACATGGGGCGCCCGGCCCAGCCCGAGGAGATTTCGCCGGCCTATGTGTTCCTGGCAGCGCCTTGCTGCTCAAGCTACATCACCGGCATCGTGCTGCCGATCACCGGCAACGCAGGAGACGGAGGATAGCGGCTCCTCAGTTGCGGATGTTGGCGAACTCCACCACGCGCCTGAATTTCTGGATCTCCGCCTGCAGGAAGGGCGCGAAATCCGTGCCGTCCATCATGGTCAGGCCGGCGGCACCCAGCGCCTTGCGCAGCTCGGGCTCCTGCAGCAATTGCCGCAGGCCCTCGCGCAGGCGGTTGGTGGTGGCAGGCGGCAGCTTGCCGGGGCCGAGCAGGCCAAACCACACGCCGGCATCCACTCCCTTGAAGCGTGCGTGTTCGGCCAGCGCGGGGATCTGGGGCGCAGCCGCGGAACGCTCTGGCTCCGTGATGCCGATGGCCTTGATCTTGCCGTCCCGGATATGGGGCAGGGCGCTGGACAGCACCATCACGGCGAAGTCCACATTCCCGCCGTCCAGATTGGCGAGCATGGCCCCGGCCCCACGCGAGGGCACGTGCGCCATGCGCACGCCCGACTGCTGGCGGATGGTCTCTCCCGCCAGGTGCAGCGGCGTACCCATGCCCGACGAGGCGTAGCGCATGGCCTCAGGCGCCTCGGCGGTGGCGCGCAGGAATTCGTCGATGCTGGCCACCGGCGTCTTCTTGCTGGCCACCAGTACCAGGGGCTGGCTGCCGATCAGGCCGATGGGCGTGGAGTCCTTGAGTGGGTTGTAGCCATCGCGTCGGCGGCTCACGAGGTGGTTGATGCCCACCTCGGCCGGCGAGCCCAGCAACAGCGTATGCCCGTCCGGCTCGGCCAGTGCCACCCGGGCCGCGGCCAGGGCGCCGCTGGTGCCGGGGATGTTTTCCACGTTCACGGGCTGGCCCAGGCGGCGCGACAGCCCAGGCGCAACGGCCCGTGCCACCAGGTCCACGCTGCCGCCTGCAGGGTAGCCCACCACCAGGGTGATGGCTTTCCAGGGGTAGTCCTGTGCGCAGGCAGCCATGCTGGACAGGGCCAGCACATGCACTGAAACAATGGTTCGGACTTTCTTCAAAATCATCGTGTCCATGGGGCATTCCTGTCGGTTGAATTGGGTTACCCATGGTTACATTCGATGCGGCGCGAGGTGTGCCGCTTCGGCACTGGTTGGTGCCGAATCGGTTTCGTCCAGGTGCAGGTGAAGGTGCCGACACGCCGGTGGCATGGCCCGATGCCGCGCCATCCTCGCTTCACCTGAGCCGAAACCCTGCGTTTTCTGGCTACGATCCCAGTCAATATCGCCATCCGCACGCCGCAGGGTGGGACAGAGCCAACACGACAAGGAGTGGGAAGCAATGGACCTGGCACTCCAGCCACGCGTGCCTGCGACCGGCAGGCGGCTGTACCTGACCGCGGCGGCGCTCGCCCTCTCGCTGGTGGCGCTGGTGGCAGGCACCGTCCTTTTCGCGCGGCAGGCGGACGAAAACCGGCTGCGTGCCACGCTCCAGGCCGATTTGTCCAACCGCCTGCGCATGCTGCAGACGGTACTGGTCTCGCTCAGCGATGCAGAAACCGGCCAGCGCGGCTACCTGCTCACGGGGCATTCGAGCTACCTGGCTCCCTACCATGCGGCCCTCACGCGCATGCCCGACCAGCTCAAGGGCCTGGAGGGCATCCCGCTCCAGGACGCCCAGGTGCCGGCCCGCGCGGCACAGGCGCGCGAAGCCATCCGCCTCAAGCTCGCCGAGCTGCAGGAGACGCTGCGCGTGCATGACGTCGGCTCGCCCGACGAAGCCCTGCGCCTGGTGCGCACCGACATGGGGGCGACCTACATGGACCAGGCGCGCGGCCACGTCCATGCCGTGCTGGACGCCATCCGCGCCGAACGCGACCGCCTGAACCTGGCCGTGGCCGAGGGCAGTGTCCAGAGCCGGCGCCTGGCCACCTGGACCGTAACCGCCCTGGTGCTGTTCGTGCTGCTCTGCGGTATCCAGATCGTGCTGCTGCTGGCCGGGCAGCGCCGCTACCAAAAAGCCCTGGCCGCGAGCGAGGCCCAGCACCGCGGCCTGATCGAGGAGCAGGCGGAACTGGTGTCGCTGGCCCGCGCGGACGGCACCCTGGTCTACCTGAACCCGGCCTACCCGCGCGTGTTCCGGCTCGGCATCGGGGAAATGCTGGGTACCAGCCTGTACAACTACGTGGCCCCGGCCGACCGCGAGATCGTGCGCGAGCGCATCGCGCGGATCATGGCAACCGACCAGGTGACCTTCGGCGAAAACCGCATGGTCACGCCGGACGGTGCCGAAAAATGGCTGGCCTGGACCAACCAGGTGCGCCTGGGGCCCGACGGCGAGCGCCTGCTGCATTCCGTGGGGCGCGACATCACCGAGCGCAAGCAGGCCGAGGCGGCCCTGCAGGCGAGCGAGGATTTCCTGGTGCGCACGGGCCGGGTGGCCGGCGTGGGCGGCTGGGAGCTGGACCTGCACACGCTGGGGGTGCGCTGGTCGGACGGCATGCGCCGCATCCACGATGTCGAGCCCGACTACCAGCCCACGCTGGACTCCGTGCTGTCGTTCTATGAGCCCGAGGCCGCACGGCTGCTGCAGGAGGCCATGGCCGGCAAGGGCAACGACCAGCCGCACGCCTTCGACCTGGAGCTGGAGCTGGTCACGGCCACCGGCCGCCGCCGC
>NZ_AKJX01000047.1 GCF_000276605.1 Acidovorax sp. CF316
CCGGCGGGCGCACCCGCCGGCCGCCCCGCCGTGGGGCGCGAGAGGTGCTGCAGGCTCCAGCCGGCCTGGGGCCCGGGTTGCTGCATGAGGCGCATGCATTCCATGGCGCGCTGGATGTTGCCGATCAGGCGTGTCTCGCCCAGTGCCGTCACGCACAGGGTGAGGAACTTGATGTTCTCGCCCATCACGTCGTCGTTGAAGGTGACGTGCAGCGTGTAGTCGCCATCGGCCATGCCCACGCGCGCGCCTGCAGGCACCTGCTGCGGGTTGGGCAGCGGCATGCTGCTCACGGCCCCCGGGAAATGCGGGAAGCGCTGCGGCCAGCCCCCGTCGGCAATACCGTACTCGGGGCCGAACTGCGACTGCACCACGAAGTCGATGGCGCGCAGCAGCGGGCCGGAGAAGCGCACATCGCGCTTTTCCACGAACATGCGCAGCAGCAACTGCGAGGCCACGGCCGTGCCCGCGTCGTCGAAGGTGGCGTTGCCGTAGTAGTGCTGGAACTCCTCGAGCCGCCAGCCGTTCTTGCCGATGGTGTCGTACCAGCGCTTGAGCGAGTCCTCGCCCGCGAAGTCATGGATGTAATTCCAACCGCCCGAGCGGTGCTGCGCCGCGACGATGGCCAGCGCCGTGCGCTCGGCCGCCTGGTAGTAGCGTTCATCGCCGGTGGCGTGGTAGGCATCGAGGTAGACATGGCCGACGGAGGGCGTGCCGGGCGGCTGGATCCAGCACATGGTGCGGTAGGCCTCCATTTCGCCAAAGGTCTGCTTGAGGTCGGGCGAATACGACCAGACGTAGCCGCCCTGGTAGGACACCACTTCGTCCATGTACTGGGCCGCGCGCTTGAGGCCGGCTGCGGCTTCGGCCCGGGTGCCGGTCAGGGGCGCCGGCCCGGAGTCGCCACCGCCGCACGCGGACAGCAGCAGCGGGGTCAGGGTGGTGGCAATGGCAAAGTCTCTGCGCTTCATCGGTTGTCTCCTCGAAGGTTGGGAACAGGGGCTGGCTGGCACCTCGTGTGCCGCCGTCGCAGGCCGGCCCATGGGCTCTTGTCCTGCTGTTGTGGCGCATCCATGACAGATGATGTCGTACAACTAGGGCGTGATTCTCTGCAGCGCAATCCGGCAGCGTGCTGGCGTTTACCCGAACCTCTTGTGTGCAGATGTTGCAGCAGAATGCGGTTGCTAGAGCCCGCTTGGCCGGGGATGGGTGCCTTTTCAGGCATTGAAAAAAGCAAATAAGTTATATGACGTCATATGAATTGGCGCATAACGGCCGGTGTCGAAGCCCTGGGGTTCGAACTGCCAGGCACCTGCAACCCAAGGAGGAGACCTGTGAACCGATGGACCCGATCCGGCATGGCGTGGCTGGGTGCCCTGTGCCTGGCCCTGCTGTGCGCCGAGGCCAGCCATGCGCAGGCACCCACGCGGCTGCGCGCATGGAACATCCACCCCGACGGTTACCCGGTGACCGAGGCCATGAAAGGCTTTGCCGCCCAGGTGGCGCGGGCCACGCAGGGCCGCTACCAGATCGAGGTGTTCTCCAACGCCACGCTGGGCGACCAGCCCAAGGCGGTGCAGATGCTCAAGAGCGGCGAGATCGACATTGCCGAGTTCAGCTCCGGCCCGCTGTCCGATGCGGTGCCCGGCATCAAGGTGCTGAACCTGCCGTTCCTGTTCACCGACTCAGCCCACATGTTCCGCCACCTCGATGGCGCGCTGGGGCAGCGCTTTGCCGCCAACCTGCAGTCCGCCGGCTTCGTGGTGCTGGGCTGGTACGACGGGGGCGGGCGCTCCTTCTATTGCGCCAACCGCGCGCTGGCCAGCATCCGCGACCTGGCGGGGGCGTCGATCCGCGTGCAGCAGTCCGAGGTGTTCATGGAGATGATCCGGCTGCTCGACGCCAAACCCGTGGCCCTGCCCTTCAAGGAGGTGCTGGGGGGCTTCCAGCAGGGCGCCATCGATTGTGCGGAGAACAACATGCCCTCCTACGAGTCCACCGGGCACTTCAAGGTGGCCAAGAGTGTGTACGTGACCAACCATGTGGTCTCCCCTGAGGCACTGGTGGTGTCCAGCGCGCTGTGGGCCAGGCTCTCGGCCGAGGACCGCAAGGCCTTCGCGGATGCGGGCGCCCAGTCGGCCCTGCTGATGCGCGAGCTGTGGAACAAGCGCGTGGCCCAGGCCTTTGAGAACACGGCCAGACAGGGGGCGCAGTTCGTGCGGGTCAAGGACGTCTCGCCCTTCGTGCGGCGCATGGCGCCGCTGTACAACAAGTACATGGCCGATCCGACCACGCGCGAAGAACTGCTGACCATCATTGCCAAATAGGGTGCGCGGCCAAGGGGGCCGCGTTCAGGCTGGAAAGGCCGAGCTGTGCGGCTGCAGGCACATGGGCCGTTCATCGAAAGCCAGCCAGCCCAATCGGTCGCACAGCGACTGCACCCAGGGGGTGTAGTCGATGCGCAGCGAGCTATGCATGGCGGGCGGGCTTTGGGACAGGTCTTCAGGCAGATGGAATTCCACCCTGTGGCCCAGCGCCGTGGCCTGGCCCCGGGTGGGGTGGACCCACTCCAATCCTGGCGCCACCTGCGCGAGGCATTCCTTGATGTGATCGGTGTCGCGCAGCATCAGCACGGTCTCGGGCGAGAGCCCATTGGTAGACAGTGGTAATCGCGCAGGTCGGAAGAACAGATAGGTGCAAGCCATGGGCGACATGGTGCACCTGGTCGCGCGCGTTGTGCGCGAGCCCCGGGGCTCACTGCGTGAACTATTGCGCAGCGCAGCCCTCCTGGCGGCAGGCATTCAGCGCTGTGTGGCCTCGGAGCTGGGCACGAGGTACTCCCGCACCAGGCTGCGCGCGCGGTGCAGCCGGCTCTTGGCCGCCTCGCGCGTGGTGGAAAGGCGCTGGGCCATCTCCTCGATGGTGAGCTCTTCGAAGTCGCGCAGCAGCAGGGCCTCGCGGTACTTGGGTGGCAGCGAATCGATGGCCAGGGCGAGGTCGTGGCGCAGTTCATCGTCGGGCCGGTGGGACCAGGCCATGCTGTCCTCCACCTGCGCCAGCGGCTCGCCTTTGAGCCAGGCCAGCGCCGGGCGCATGCACAGCCGCTGCACGATGCGCACCACCCAGCCGCCAAAGGCCGCCACCTCGCGCAGCGCACCCACGCGGCGGTAGACGATGATCAGCGCCTCCTGCACCACGTCATCGGTCGCGGTGGTGGCTGCGCAGTGGCGCAGCGCATAGCGGCGGATGTCGGGCCGGGCCAGCGCCAGCAGGCGCTCCATGGCCTCGGCATCGCCGGCCCGCGCCGCGGGCAGCAACTGCGCCACCGTGGGCAGTGCCACGCCCATCACTCCACCGGCTTCCTGCCCACCATGGCGCAGGCCGGGCAGTAGCCGAAGAGCCCGGTCACGATGCCCGTGGCGCCCGATGCGGCCAGCACCAGGCCGAGCGGCGTGGCGCCGAGCCAGAAAAGGCTGGCGGCGATGAGGACCACTCCGGCGACGATGCGCAGCAGGCTTTCGGGGCGGGTGATGTTCTTGCGGTACAGCATGGCAAAGCTCCTTGGGGGTTGAAAGAGAAGGCGCCGGCACGGGGCGCCTTCCCTGACAAGAGCGGGCCTTGGAGCCAAAGGATTCATGCTGTGGGAAAAAAAGTTTCAGCCGAAGTGGTCGAACGAGGCATAGCGCTGGTCCACCGGCCGGCCTTGTCCATCCACCAACCGCAGGCCGGTTTCTGCCTCGATCGTGCCGATGCGCGCCACCGGGGTCTGGCTGGCCTGCGCAGCCGCAGCCACCGCCGCGCGCTGCAAGGGTGGTGCGGTGAAGGCCAGTTCATAGTCGTCGCCACCGGCCAGGGTGCACTGGCGCAGGAGCTCTGGGTCCGCCACGGCGCTGCCCTGGGCCATCAGGGCGCCCGCGAGCGAGGTATCGATGCGCGCACCCACACCCGATGCCTTGAGGATGTGGGACAGGTCTCCCAGCAGCCCGTCGCTCACGTCCATCGCGCTGCTGGCCACGCCGCGCAGCGCCAGGCCCAGGGCCACGCGCGGCGTGGGCCGCTCCAGCCGCTGGCGCACGGCAGCCAGCACCCCGGGCGCCAGCGCGGTGTGGCCCAGCAGGGCTTCCAGCGCCAGCCGGGCATCGCCCAGCGTGCCGCTCACATAGAGGTCGTCGCCGGCGCGCGCACCGCTGCGCAACAGGGCCTGGCCGACAGGCACCTCGCCGAACACGGTGATGCAGATATTGAGCGGGCCCTGCGTGGTGTCGCCACCGACCAGCTCGCAGCCATGGGCATCGGCCAGGGCCAGCAGCCCCCGTGAAAAGCCGGCCAGCCAGGCCTCGTCCACGCGTGGCAGCGCCAGCGCCAGCGTGAATGCCAGTGGCCGGGCCCCGCAGGCGGCCAAGTCCGACAGGTTCACGGCCAGCGCCTTGTGGCCCAGGGCCTCGGGGGCCACATCGGCAAAGAAGTGGCGGCCTTCCACCAGCATGTCGCTCGACACCGCCAGTTGCATGCCGGCGGCAGGCGCCAGCAGTGCGCAGTCGTCCCCCACGCCCAGGGCTGCGCGGCGCACGGGCCGCGTGAAATAGCGTGCGATCAGATCGAATTCACCCATGGGGGGATTGTGGCGCGTCGCGCCGCACGCTTGTGGGAGGGTGACATACCACTGCAACACAGGCTGCCTAGAGTCAGCGGTTCGCGGCCCGGACTCCTTGTCCGCAGGCCCACCCCTCTTGCGCGGTGAAAAGGACTTTCGCCAGCGCCTCCCCATTGACCTACACACCCGCGCGCACGCGGAGGAAACGAGCATGACCACCGTCTACCACGCCCTGTCGACCAGCAATTTCAGCCAGGACTGGACCAATACCGGGCTGATCACCACCGCCAATGACTGGAGCGGTGTTCCCTCCATCATGGGATACCTGGGCAACGGCCTGACGGCGTCGACCGGCGTCGACCCGCAGACCGTGGTGGCGGATGGGGCGGGCGGTACCGTGGGCGTCTTTGCCCAGGCGCTGGTCACCAGCTCGTCTGGCGGGGCCGCCGAATTCGATGGCCTGGCCAATCCTGTGGTCGGGCTGCAGGGCTCCGGTTCGGCCAACGCGCCGCACCTGGTGGTCCACCTGGATGCCTCTGGTCGCAAGGACATCGTGGTGAGCTACACCCTGCGCGACGTGGACACCACCGCCGACAACGCCGTCCAGCCCGTGGCATTGCAGTACCGCGTGGGCAACACGGGCAATTTCGTCAATGTGCCTGCCGCCTCCGTGGCGGACGCCTCGAACGGCCCGTCCCTCACCAAAGACACGCCGGTCTCGGTCACATTGCCTGCCGATGCCAATGGTGCGGCCCAGCTGCAGCTGCGCATCATCACCACCAATGCGGTGGGCAACGACGAATGGATCGGCATCGACGACATCGTGGTGAGCTCCACCGCCGCCGGGCCCGTCGGCCCCAGCCTGGCCTACAGCGGCAGCATCAACGAATCCCAGGCCTTCGACGGCCATCTGGCCGCAGGTTCCAAGATTACCATCACGCTCACCGGCGAGACCTTCACCGGCGCCGATGGCGCCAGCCTGCTGTCCGCAGCCACGGTCAGCAATGTGCCCGCAGGCCTCACCGCCGTGCTCACCCGCACCAGCGCCACCACGGCCGAACTGGGCTTCACCGGGACCGCCAACAGCCATGCCAACGCCAACGACGTCAACAACCTGACGGTCACGTTTGCCGATGGCGCCTTCACCGGCGGATCGGCTGCCGGTGTCACCAACGCCACCAAGAGCAACCTCAGGATCGACTTTGCCGACCTGGGCTCGGCCGGCAGCCAGCAGACCTTCAGCCCCAACACCGGCACCACGGCGGGCAGCTCCGACGCCTCGGCCGCGCTGGCGCTTGACGCCAACTGGATGGTGGTGGGCGACGACGAAGCCAGCGTGCTGCGCGTGTACGACCGTGCCGGCGGACCGGCCGTCAAGGAATGGAACTACGGCACCGCCCTGGGCAATGGCGGCGAACTGGACCTGGAAGCCGGCACGCGCATTGGCGACACCTTCTACTTCACCGGCTCGCACAGCAACAACAAGAGCGGTGCGGACCAGGACAGCCGCGAATTCATCGTGGCCGTGCAGATCACCGGCACGGGCGCCGACACCCAGTTCACCTACCTGGGCAAGCACAGCGGTCTGGAAGCCCAGCTCGTGGCCTGGGACCAGGGCAATGCACACGGCAAGGGTGCGAACTACTTCGGCTTCGCGGTGTCTTCGGCCACCGGTGTGATCCCCGAGAACGTCAACGGCTTTTCCATCGAAGGCATGACCGCCTCGCAGGACGGCAGCAAGCTGCTGGTGGCCTTCCGCGCGCCACAGACCGACGCCAACACGCGCGATAAGGCCGTGGTGCTGGAGCTGGCCGTGGCGGGCCTGGTGGATGCCAGTGGCGGCTCCGCACCCAACGTCAGCGCCGTCCACGAACTCAACCTCGGCGGCCGCGGCATCCGTTCCATCGAGAAGGCTGGCGACGGCAGCTACCTGATCCTGGCCGGCCCATCGGGCTCGGCGAGCAACGAAGTCACCCACGACTTCCGTCTGTTCCGCTGGGACGGCGTGGGCACCACGCCCACCGAGCTGGACGTGAACCTCGATACCCTGCGCGACCCCACAGGCGGCAGCTTCGAGACCATCGTCGACGTGCAGAGCACGGCCCAGGGCACCCTGGTGCAGTTGCTGCAGGACAATGGCGACAGCACCTGGGGCGGTTCCACCGCGTCCAAGGACCTGCCCGCAGCACAGCAGAAATTCGTGGGCAACTGGGTGCAGATCGGCGCCAATGTCGCCGACAGCACGGGCCCCACACTGGCCAGCAGCACGCCTGCCGACGATGCCGCCAACTTTGGCAAGAGCGCCGACATCGTGCTGCGCTTCAATGAGGGCGTGGCACGTGGCACGGGCGACTTCGTGATCAAGAAGGTCAGCGACAACAGCGTCGTGGCGACGATCGCCGCCACCGACACCACCCAGGTCACGGTGGCCTTCAATACCGTCACCATCAACCCGACGGCCGACCTGGCTGCGGGCACCGCGTACTACGTCGAAGCCGTGTCCGGCACCCTCAAGGACCACTACGGCAACAGCTGGACCGGCCTCACGGGCAATGCTGCGCTGAACTTCACCACCTCGGCCGCCCCGGCGCCCAAGCTGCTGATCACCGAAGTCAACTCCAACGCCACGCCCGGCGACTTCTTCGAGCTGTACAACTACGGCAGCACGGAGATCGACCTCACTGGCTGGAAGTGGACCGACTCCGCAGGCGTTTCCGGCACGATGGGCAGCTTTGCCAGCGGCACCAAGATCGCCGCCGGCGGCAAGCTGGTGGTGGCCGGTGAGACGGCAGACCCCACCGCACTGAAGACCGCCTGGGGCCTGGACGCCGGCACCAATGTCGTCGCCGTCGGCGGCCCCGGCCTGGGCAAGGGCGATGGCGTGGTCATCCTGGACGGCAGCGGCCAGGTGGCGACGGCCCTCAACTACGGCGGCGCCGCGTTCACCAATGGCAGCACGACGGTGAACCCGCTGGCCAAGAGCGGCGGGGGCGTGGTCAGCGTGACAGAGCACGCGGGCGTGGCCGTGGGTGGCACGGCCACCGCATCCGCCGTGTGGGACGGCGTCTCCACCACCAACCCGACCTACAAGGCCGCTGTGGTGGGCGAACTGGGCGCTTTTGCACAGACCGGCACGCCGGCCAACATCGGCTCGCCCGGAACGCTGGTGGTTCAAGCGCCCAAGCTGCTGATCACCGAAGTCAATTCCAACGCCACCCCGGGCGACTTCTTCGAGCTGTTCAACTACGGCACGACCGAGATCGACCTGTCTGGCTGGAAGTGGACCGACTCGGCCGCCGATCCGACCAAGCTGGGCACGTTTGCCAGCGGTACCAAGATCCCTGCCGGCGGCAAGCTGGTGGTGGCCGGTGAAGTCACCGATCCCGCCGCGCTGAAGGCGGCCTGGGGCCTGGATGCCAACACCAGCGTCGTGGCCGTGGGCGGTCCGGGCCTGGGCAAGGGCGACGGCGTGGTGATCCTCGACGCCAACGGCCAGGTGGCCACGGCCATCAACTACAGCGGCGCTGCCTTCACCAATGGCAGCACGGCGGTGGCGCCCATGTCCAAGACCGGTGGCGGCGCGGTGACCGGCTCCGAGCACGCGGGCGTGGCCTTCGGCGGCACGGCCACCACCTCGGCCGTGTGGGACGGCCTGTCCACCACCAACCCGACCTACAAGGCTGCCGTGGCCGGCCAGCTGGGCGCCTTCGCGCAGACCGGAACGCCGGCCAACATCGGATCGCCGGGCCTGACCAGTGCCCCGGCCCTTCCACCGGGCGCGGCCCCGAGCTACACGCAGACCTTCGAGAACGCCGCAGGCTTCAGCGAGTTCACGGTGTTCAGCAAGGATGCCGACGCGGCCAGCAGCTGGTACTACAGCGCGGCCACCAAGACCGCCGAGGTCAACGGCTTTGGCGACACCGCCAATGCCAACGACTGGCTGGTCTCCAAGGCCTTCAACCTCGACGGCACGAGCGCCGAGTTCCTGAGCTTCAGCACCTGGACGCGCTTTGCCGACACCGGCATCGCCGACCCCGAGGTCAAGCTCTACTACTCCACCAACTACAGCGGCTCGGGCGACCCCACGGCCGCCACCTGGACGCAGCTGTCCTACACCCATTCGCCGGCAGACAGCCAGACGACCACGCCCTCGGGCCTGATCGACCTCTCGGCCATCCAGGGCGCGAATGTCCACTTCGTGTTCCAGTACCAGGCGTCGGGCACGGGCTCCAACACCGCCTCGAGCTGGCGCGTGGACGACTTCAAGCTGGAGAGCTTCACGGGCCCGGTGGTCTCCATTGCCGCCACCAGCGCCGACAAGCCGGAAGGCAACAGCGGCACCACCAACTACACCTTCACCGTGACGCGCGCGGGCGATGCCTCGGCCGCTGCTTCGGTGCAGTGGGCCGTGGCGGGTTCGGGCGGCTCGCCCGTTGCGACCGATGACTTCGTGGGCGGTGCACTGCCCTCGGGCAGCGTGAGCTTCGCGGCCGGCGAGACCAGCAGGACCATCACCATCGGCGTGCAGGGCGACACCCAGCTGGAGCAGGACGAGGCCTTCACCGTCACACTGTCGGGCGCATCGGCGGGCACCACCATCATCGGCGGCGCTGCGCAAGGGCTGGTTCGCACCGACGAAGCCCCGATCACCAGGATCCACGAGATCCAGGGCAGCACCGACACCGCGCTGCTCATGGGCAACACGGTCACCATCGAAGGCATCGTGACCGGCTACGCGCCCAACCTGCAGGGCTTCTACGTGCAGGAAGAGACGGCCGACTACGACGGCAATGCCAGCACCTCCGAAGGCATCTTCGTCTACTACGGCAGCACCCCCATCGCGGGCCTGGATGCGAACAGCGTGGGCGACAAGGTGCGCATCAAGGGCACGGTGGCCGACTTTCGCGGCCAGACACAGCTCACCGCCCCCACGGGCTTCACGCTGGTGCAGGACAACGCCGGTCTGCCCGCTGCGGCGGTGGTCACGCTGCCCGTGGCCAGCGCCGTGGACTGGGAGGCCTATGAAGGCATGCTGGTGACCGTGCAGTCCGGCACGGCCGGCGGCAAGCTGGTGGTCACCGACAACTACAACCTGGGCCAGTACGGCCAGGTCACGCTGACCTCGGACGCCGTGCAGTCGCAGTACACCGAACTGCATGCGCCCAGCGTCAGCGGCAACACCGACTACCTGGCCGAACTCAAGAAGGACCAGATCATCCTGGACGATCTGAACGGCTCGCAGAACCCCGCGACCCACATCGGCCGCGGCGGCCAGCCGCTGTCGGCCAGCAACACGCTGCGCGCGGGCGACAGCGTGGCCAGTGTGACCGGCATCGTCGATCAACTGGTGGACGCGGCCGCCGCCACGCACGAAACCAGCTACCGCGTGCAGCCCACGCAGGCCGTGAACTTCACGGGCGATGCCCGTCCCACCGTGGCCGACATCCCGGCCAGCATCCGCAATGCCGAGATCAAGGTCGGCTCGGCCAACGTGCTCAACTACTTCACCACGCTGGGCACCGGCAGCTTCACCACACCCGACGGCGCCACGCAATCCGGCCGCGGTGTCACCAACAGCGCCGAACTGGCACGCCAGCAGGCCAAGGTGGTGGAGAACCTGGTGGGCATGGACGCCGATGTGCTGGGCCTGATGGAGGTGCAGAACAACGGCTTCGCCGACGGCAGCAGTGCCCTCGACGCGTTGGTGGATGCGCTCAACGCCAAGGCCGGTGCAGGCACCTATGCCTACATCAAGGCGCCCTACAACGATGGCGCCAAGGCCGGAGATGCTGCGACCGCAGGCACCGATGCCATCATGGTGGCCATTGTCTACAAGCCCGGCAAGGTGACCCCGGTGGGCCAGGCCGCCGTGGCCGACCCCACCGTGTACACCGCGTTCTCGGCCGCCTTCGGCAGCCGCGTTCCGGTGGCCCAGACCTTCAAGTCCAACGCCGACAACGAAGAGTTCACCGTGGTGGTGAACCACTTCAAGTCCAAGGGCAGTGTGCTCGATGCCGACATCGGCGATGGCCAGGGCGCCAACAACCTGGCCCGCGTGAAGGCCGCCGAGGACCTGTCCGCCTGGCTGGCCACCAAGCCCACCGGCACCACCGACAGCGATGTGCTGCTGGTCGGCGACTTCAACGCCTATGCCAAGGAAGACCCGATCACCAAGCTGGCCGCCAATGGCTACACCAAGGTCTCCACGGGCAACTCCTATTCGTTCGACGGCCTCTGGGGATCGCTCGACCATGCGCTGGCCAGCGGCAGCCTGGCTGGCCAGGTGAGCGGCACCTACAAGTGGGGCATCAACGCCGAAGAGCCGGCGGTGCTCGACTACAACATGGAGAACAAGAACGACGCGCAGGACGCGAGCTACTTCAATGCCGATCCCTACCGTTCGAGCGACCACAACCCGATCCTGATCGGCCTCAACCTCGACAGCACGCCCGCATCCGGTGGCGGTGGCACGCCCATCCCGCCGACCATCCCCGTCATTCCCCCCACGGCGCCTGGCGAACCCGCCACGCTGCAGGGCTCCAGTGGCAACGACATCATCGTCGTGCCGAACCTGCCCCTGACCCGCGTGGTCACCGGCGGCGGTGCCGACACGGTGACGGGCGGCAGCGGCGTGGACACGGTCGTGGTCTCGGCCACGCTGGCCGACGTGCTGCGCCTGGGCATCAGCCAGGACAGCAGCGGCAAGGTGGTGATCAACACCCCCACGGGCCCCGTCACCCTGAGCGGCGTGGAACGCGTGGAGCTGCAAGGCAGCCTGTTTGCCTTCGACGTGGCGCTGCCCAGCGCGACCAGCGAGGGCGGCAAGACCGGCCAGATGCTGGCCCTGGCCTACACCATCTTCGGCCAGAAGCCGGACACCGCAGCCCTGAGCCAGTGGGTGCACAAGGCCGACAGCCTGGCGGGCCTGGACGCGCTGGCCCAGTCCTTCATCGATGCGCTGGCCCCCGGCATCGGCAATGACGGCCTGGTGGGCTTCCTGTTCCAGAGCGTCACGGGCGTGGCCCCCACGGCCCAGCAGGTGCAGGAGTTCGCATCGCTGATCGGCCCTGGCAAGGCCTATGCCACGCAGGGCGCCTTTCTGGCGGCGGTGGCCAAGCTGCCGATCGCCACGGAAGGCCTGGCCGAGCTGGTGGGTGTGGTGCAGCCGCTGGACGCCAGCGCATTCTGAGCGCCGCAGGGGTGCATGCCGGCCTGGCCTGCGTCAGGCTGGCGGGCCCGCGAACCACTGGGCCCAGTGGTCGATGCAGGCCTTGATCTTGGGCAGGCGGTGCCTGCGCGTGAGCGTGATGGCGTGGATCGGCGAGGGCTGCTCGTCCACCCACGCGCGCAGCACGGGCGCCAGCACGCCCTGCTGCACCAGCGGCTCGGCCACCAGCGTGGCCAGCCGTGCAATGCCCAGGCCTTGCAGCGCCAGGCGCGCCGTGATGCCGGTGCTGCCGGAGCGCCAGTGCCCGTCGGCCACCACCACATGCGGTTCACCGTCGACGATGAAGGGCCAGCGGTTGAGCTGGGCCACGGCGCTGTTGGTGATGAGTCGGTGGCGGTGCAGCTCGTCCGGGTGCTGCGGCGTGCCATGGGCCAGCAGGTAGGCCGGCGTGGCATAGAGCCGGCGCACCAGCGTGCCCAGCGGGCGGGCCACCACGGTGTCACTGGTGGGTGGACCGGTGCGGATGGCGATGTCGATGCCGTCGCGCGCCATGTCGGCCATGCGGTCGTCCACCACCAGTTCCACGCGCAGCAGCGGGTGCGCCTGCTGCAGGCTGTCGAAGCTGGGGATCAGCAGGTGCTCGGCCACCACCGAGCTGGCGGCCACGCGCACCGAGCCGCTGGCCTGGCCGCTCTGGCTGGCGAACTCGCCTTCGAGCTCGTCCATGGTGCTGGTCAGGCGCCGGCAGTACTCGAGAAAGGTCAGCCCCTCGGCCGTGGGCGTGAGGCCGTGGGTCGAGCGGTGGATCAGCCGCGCATTGCATGCCTTCTCGATGCGCGCCAGCGTGCGTGACACCTGGCTCACGGGCACGTCGCGCTCGCGTGCCACGGCCGAGAGCGAGCCCAGGTCCGCCACACGGACGAAGAGGTGCATGTCTTCAAAGCGGATATCGCGCATGGGCCAATGGTAGCGGCACCCATCGCAGGGCGAGGGCGGCTTTGCAGCCGGCGCAAAGCGCTGTTGCAGCCCGGGGCGTTGCCCCGAGGACTTGCCTTTCCTACAGTCGCGGCATCTTGGAAAGGGAGGCCCCCATGCCGCCGCACACTGAATGGAAACTGTCCGATTACCTGCGCTGCAGGCAGGCGGCGGTGCAGCAGGCGAACAGGCTGCGCAACGAAGCGCTGTGGAGCGCTCCCGGCATGCTGTGGCGCGGCTGGAGCCGGTTGCTGGGCGCAGGCCGGCACTGGTGGCACCGCCCGCATGGATGGCGCGCCTGAGCGCAGCGCTACCCGGCCTGGGTCGTGCCCGGCGGCTGGGAGAACGCGTGCCCCACGAAATCCACGAAGGCGCGCACCCGCGCCGCCAACTGGTGGCGCTGGGGGTAGATGGCGTAGATGTCCGCATCGGGCGTGAAGTACTGGGGCAGCACCGGCACCAGCCGGCCATTGCGCAGATGGCGCTCGATGTCCCACTGTGCGCGCATCAGGATACCGTGGCCGTCCAGTGCCCAGTTCACGGCGATCTCCCCATCGTTGGTGGTGAGGCTGCCACGCGTCTTGACCGCCTCGACCTGGACGCTGCGGCCCCGGCCGCTGGACAGCCGCCACACGCCGTAGGCCTCCTCGCCCTGGCGGATGCCGATGCAGTTGTGCTTGGTGAGGTCGTTGGGCACTTTGGGAATGCCATGCTGGGCCAGGTAGGCCGGGGACGCGCAGAGGAGCCGGCGGTTCGGCGCCAGGTGCCGCGCGATGACGCGCGAGTCTGGCGGTGCGCCAAAACGGATGCAGACGTCGAACGCGTCTTCGGTCAGCGCCGGCGGGTTGACCGACAGCTGCAGCTGCACTTCCAGTTCGGGGTACTTGCGCACGAATTGCGAGATCAGTGGCGCCACATGGCTGCGCCCGAAGCCCAGCGTGGCGTTCACCCGCAGCAACCCCTTGGGCACCGCCTTGGAAACCCCCAGCAGCTCCTCCATGCCATCGATCTCACCCAGGATGCGCCGTGCATTCTCCAGGTACAGCTCGCCCTCGGGCGTGAGGCCCATGCGCCGCGTGGTGCGGTTCACCAACGCCACCCCGAGCCGAGACTCCATCAGCGCCAGGTGCTTGCTCACGGCCGGCGTGGTGATGCCCATCTCACGCGCGGCAGCGCTCAGGCTGCCGGCGCTGGCCAGCGAGGAGAAGAAGCCCAGGTCCGCGGCTTGGATGCCCTTGCCCATCGTGCCTCCCATTGTTGAATCCAGGTTAACGATGGATTGAATATTAGCGTGAGCGCAGGGCCTGCGGTGTTCCTACAGTGGCGGCATCGATTCACATCCCGCACGGAGACGCCCCATGAAGACCTACCAGATCGCGACCATTCCCGGTGACGGCATCGGCAAGGAGGTCGTGCCCGCGGGCCGGCAGGTGCTGCAGGCCCTGGCCGCCGCCCAGTCCTCCTTCCGCTTCGAGTTCGAGGATTTCGGCTGGGGCGGCGACTACTACCGCGCCCACGGGGTGATGATGCCCGCGGACGGGCTCGATGCCCTGCGCGGCAAGGATGCCATCCTGTTCGGCTCGGCCGGCGACCCGCACATCCCCGACCACATCACGCTCTGGGGCCTGCGCCTGAAGATCTGCCAGGGCTTCGACCAGTACGCCAATGTGCGGCCCACGCGCATCCTGCCGGGCATCGACGGTCCGCTCAAGCGCTGCGGGCCCGACGACCTCAACTGGGTCATCGTGCGCGAGAACTCCGAAGGCGAGTACGCCGGTGTCGGCGGGCGCGTGCACCAGGGCCACCCCATCGAGGCCGCCACCGACGTGTCGATGATGACGCGCGCCGGGGTCGAGCGCATCATGCGCTATGCCTTCCGCATGGCCCAGTCACGGCCGCGCAAGCTGCTCACCGTGGTCACCAAGAGCAATGCCCAGCGCCATGCCATGGTGATGTGGGACGAGATCGCAGTACAGATCGCGAAGGAATTCCCTGACGTGGCATGGGACAAGGAACTGGTCGACGCAGCCACGGCGCGCATGGTCAACCGCCCGGCCACGCTGGACACCATCGTCGCCACCAACCTGCACGCCGACATCCTGAGCGACCTGGCCGCCGCGCTGGCCGGCAGCCTGGGCATCGCGCCCACCGGCAACATCGATCCCGAGCGCCGCTACCCCTCGATGTTCGAGCCCATCCACGGCTCGGCCTTCGACATCATGGGCAAGGGCCTGGCCAACCCGGTGGGCACCTTCTGGTCGGTGGTGATGCTGCTCGAGCACCTGGGCGAGCACGCCGCCGCCGCGCAGGTGATGGCCGCCGTGGAGTCCGTGACCGCCAACCCGGCCCTGCACACGCGGGACCTGGGCGGCAGCGCGACCACCGCCCAGGTGACCGATGCCGTCTGCGCACAACTGGGTGTGCAGGCACAGCGCAAGGCCGCTTGAGGTCCGCACCTCTCCCCGGGGCCCTGCGCGCCCCGCCTGCTTCGCCGCGGGCCGACCGGAATCCGATGATGCATGGGGATACCCCGCAAGCCCTGCTGCGCCGCATGTTCGACGCAGCCATCGCAGCCGCACAGCCGGCGCTGTGCGTGCCACCCCACCTGCCGCTGCCGCCCAGGGGGCGGCTCGTGGTCATTGGTGCGGGCAAGGCCTCGGCTGCCATGGCGCGTGCGGTCGAAGACCACTGGCCCGGTCCGCTGTCGGGCCTGGTGGTCACACGCTACGGCCATGCCGTGCCTTGCCAGCGCATCGAGATCGCCGAGGCTGCACACCCCGTGCCCGATGCGGCGGGTGAGCAGGCGGCACGCCGCATGCGGGCCCTGGTTGCCGGCCTCACGGCCGACGACCTGGTGCTGTGCCTCATCTCCGGCGGAGGCTCCTCGCTGCTGCCGCTGGCCTTGCCGGGCATCACGCTGGCCGACAAGCAGGCCCTCAACCGCAGCCTGCTGGCCAGCGGCGCCAGCATCGCCGAGATGAACTGCGTGCGGCGCCACCTCTCGGCCCTCAAGGGTGGGCGGCTGGCGCTGGCCTGCGCGCCCGCGCGTGTGGTGAACCTGCTGCTCTCCGACGTGCCGGGCGACGATCCGGCCGACATCGCCTCCGGGCCCACCGTGCCGGACCCGAGCACCTGTGCCGACGCGCTCGTCATCCTGCGCCGCCATGGCATCGCGGTGCCGCCGGCCGCGCTCGACCTGCTGGCCAGCGGTGCGGGCGAAACGCCCAAGCCCGGCGCTGCCGGCCTTCCCTCCATCGAGACCCGCCTCGTCTGCACGCCGCAGATGGCACTCGAAGCCGCTGCGGCGGTGGCACGCGAAGCGGGGTGGAACGCCCACATCCTGGGCGATGCGATCGAGGGCGAGTCGCGCGATGTGGCCCAGGTGCTTGCAGGCATCGCGCTGCAGGTGGCACGGCGCGGCCAGCCCTTTGCAAGGCCCTGCGTGCTGCTGTCGGGCGGCGAGACCACGGTGACCCTGCGGGGCCAGGGGCGAGGCGGACGCAACGTGGAATTCCTGCTGGCCCTGGCCATCGCACTCGGCGGCGAGCCCGGCATCCATGCCCTGGCCGGTGATACCGATGGCGTGGATGGCCAGGAGGAAATCGCCGGCGCCACGCTCGCACCCGATACCCTTGCACGGGCACGCGCCCTGGGCCTGCGCGCCCGCGACCGGCTCGACGACAACGACGCCCACGGCTTCTTCGAGGCCCTGGGCGATGCCATCGTCACCGGCCCCACGCTGACCAACGTGAACGACTTCCGCGCGATCCTGATCCCATGAAAAAGGTGCAGGCTCTGCGAGAGCCTGCACCCTGTGGGACAGCGCAGGGCCCGGTCTCCCGGGCGCCACCGCGGGCTTCAGTCGATCGAGACCTTCGCCTCCTTCACCAGGCGGGCGTACTTGGCCGTGTCATTGCGGATCTGGGCCTCCATCTCGGCCGGCGTGTTGCCGATGGGCTCGGCGCCGATCTCCTCCATGCGCTTCCTGAAGTCCGGCGACTGGATGATCTTCACAAGCTCGGTGTTCAGGCGCGTGACCACCTCCTTGGGCGTGCCTGCGGGCGCCATGATCCCGAACCAGGTGCCCTGGTCGAATTCCTTCATGCCCGATTCCGCGAGCGTGGGCACGTCGGGCAAGGTGCTCGAGCGTTTGGCCGTCGTCACCGCCACGGCGCGCAGCTTGCCCGCCTTGATGTGCTGCACCACCGGCGTGAGGGTGTCGAAGGACATGTCGATCTGCCCGCCCAGCAGGTCGGTGGTCAGCGGCGCGCTGCCCTTGTAGGGCACGTGCAGCAGGTCCACGCCGGTCAGGCCGGCGAACTGCGTGCCGATCAGGTGCTGCACCGTGCCGTTGCCGTTGGAGCCGTACGAGAACTTGCCCGGCGCGGCCTTGGCCAGCGCGACCACGCCCTTCACATCGGTGGCTGTGGACTTGGCGTTCACCACCAGCACATTGGGCACCAGCGCCACCGTGGTGATGGGCGCGAAGCTCTTCTCGAAATCGTAGGGCAGCTTGCGGTACACGCTGGTGGCGATGGTGTGGTGCACCGCGCCCATGAGCAGGGTGTAGCCATCGGCCTTGGCCTTGGAAACGTAGTCCGCCCCCAGCGTGGCACCGGCGCCGGGGCGGCTTTCGACGATCACCGCCTGGCCCAGGCTCTGCCCGAGCCGGTCCGTCAGCGCACGCGCCAGCACGTCGGAACTGCCTCCGGGCGGGAACGGCACCACCAGGCTGATGGGCTTGGTGGGCCAGGCCTGCGCGAAGGCGGTGGGGGCGGCAAGGCCCAGGGCGAGCGCGGCGAGAGCCGTCAGCCTTGCGCGAGGTGAATGGGGGGCGTTCATGGTCCTGTCTCCTGATGGTTTTCCCCGGTCGGGGAAGCCCGCAGTCGGGTGCTGCGGTGCGTGGCACCATCATGCGTGGGCAGGTCTGGAGTGCGCGGGCGCGAAGTTAATTCGCCCTTAACTGCAGGTGAACAATCAGGCCGGTCCCAGTGGCATTGCACTCAGGGCCATGGCCGCCCCGGGGCCGAGCCGCTCAGGCGTGCGCGCCGCGAAAACGCTGCGCGGCCTGGCGGCTGACCTCGGCCAGCAGCTGCTCCTCGCGCTGGCGCTCGCGCAGCCAGCGTGCGTCGTTCTGGCCGGCCTCAGTCTCGGTGCGCAGCATGTGCATGGCATTGGCCGCGCCCTGCATGGCGGCATGGCTGGCGATCTTGTCCATGGTCATCATGATGTGCTCGCGCAGCGGCATGTGGTCGCCGGTGGACGGGTCCACGTACACCGCGTCCATGCCGAAGCGGCAGGCCTGGAAGCGGTTGTAGGTGTAGACCAGGTAGTCGTCCTCTTCGGGCATGAAGGGCTGGTCCGCGAGGAACCAGGCACCGAGCGACTGCACATAGCCCGCCAGGGCCGCGGCGCGCTCGATGGTCAGCGGCGTGTCGAACACGCGGATCTCGATGGTGCCGAACTCCGGCTTGGGGCGGATGTCCCAGTAGAAGTCCTTCATGCTCTTGACCACGCCGGTGCGCGTCATCTTGTCGAAGTAGGCGGTGAAGTCCTCCCAGGTCAGCGCGAACGGTGCCCGGCCCGACAGCGGGAAGGCGAACACCGAATTCAGGCGTGCCGAGTCGAAGGCCGTGTCCTGGCCCTGCACGTAGGGGCTCGATGCCGACAGCGCGATGAAGTGCGGGATGTAGCGTGACATGCGGTGCAGCATGAGCAGCGCGGCATTGGCATCGGGGCAGCCGATGTGCACGTGCTGGCCGAAGATGGTGAACTGCTTGGACAGGTAGCCGTACAGCTCCGACAGCTCGCGAAAGCGCGGCTTGTCGTAGATGCGCCGCTCGTGCCACTGCTGGAACGGATGTGTGCCGCCGCCCACCACGGCGATGTTGAGCTTGTCGGCGCTCTTGACCAGGGCATCGCGGATCGGCGTGAGCTGGCCCAGCACCTCGCTGGCCGAGTGGCAGATGTCGGTGGAGATCTCGATCATGCTGTTCGTCATCTCGGGCACCACACTGCCGGGCAGCGGTGTCTTGTGCATCAGGCGCAGCATGTCCTCGGCGTAGGGCGCGAGATCGTAGTCGTTGGTGTTGACGAGCTGCAGCTCCAGCTCGACGCCCAGCGTCAGCGGTTCGGAATGGTTGAAGGCTTCAAGGCTCACGCGTTGTCTCCGTTGCTGCTGGTGGCGGTGTTCGACAGGGGCGCCCAGGGTTTCGAACTCTCCCCTGCGCGGTAGATGGCCACGGTGGCGATCACCGCGCCCAGCACCTCCATCAGCAGGATGGCGGGCAGGGCAACGCGGGCGATCAGGTGGCCGGTGGAAGGCGAGGCCACGACGAACTGCGAGGCGATCAGCAGGGCGATGGAGGACATGGGCGTCATCGCGCCGCCGACCCACAGCGCCTGGCGCCAGCTGGCACCGCTGCCCACGTTGCCCAGGGCCACGCCCAGCACCTTGGCCACCAGGCGCACGGCGATCAGGGCCAGCACCACGCCGGCCACGGGGCCGCTCCAGTCGGCCTGCGCGGCCACGGTGGAGACCAGCACGAACATCAGCATGGTCAGCAGCGACGAGGCATTGCCCAGCTGGCGCGGCCAGGCCCAGGGGCGTGGGTTCACCTGCTTGAGCAGGATGCCGCCCAGCAGTGCGGCCAGCGGGGCCGATCCGCCCATGTGCGCGGCCACGGCCGTGCCGGCCGCGATCAGCGCCAGCAGCAGCATGGAGGTGTTTTCGCTGGCCGGGCTCATGATGCGCAGCGCCATGCGCATCACCAGCGCCAGCGCGGCCGCCACCACCACCGAGACGCCGAGCACCACCACCACGGGGTACATGGTGTCCAGAAGCGTCAGGCTCTGGCGATTGATCTGCTCGGCGCGGGCACTGCCCAGGGTCAGCGCGTACAGCGTGGACAGGGTGGCGAGCACGATGGCGCGCTCGGTCACCGGGCCGGCGGCGCGCGTGTCGGCCACCACGCGCGTCAGCACGGCGGGCGAGGCGGCCAGCGCCACCAGGGCCAGCGGGCCGGCCACCTGGGTGGGCTGGTTGAGCCATACCAGCACCCAGTACACGGCGAAGTAGGTCAGCGTGGATTCGGCGATGCTCTGCACCAGCACCATGGGGTTGTGGCGGAACCAGCGCAGCGGAATGCGCCCGCCGCACTCGAACAGCACCAGCGCGATCCCGAGCTCCAGCAGGAACAGGCCGATGCCCTGCAGCGGCCACAGCGCGCCGCTGAAGCCGGCCAGGCCTGCGGCCGTGCCCACCAGCGAATAGCCCACTACCTTGGGCAGGCCGGTATGGCGCTGGCACAGGTAGCCCGCCACGGCGGCCACGGCCAGCAGCAGGGACCATTGCACGGTGGGGAGCCCGGCCGAGGGGCGCAGCCACTGCGCCCAGAAGCTCAGGATTTCATTCATGTAGGTGACCTCTGCATGGCGCGGGCACGGCAGGCGCCCGCGGGTTGATTCTTCGGCAGCACGGCACCACCGGTGCGGTGGCCCGTGCCGGGCGGTACCGGCCAGATCACATCGGTGCGGCGCGGCATGGTGCACAGCCATGGCCCAGCCGACAGACAGCGGCTGGCGCTCCGTTACCTTAACGTACCCTGCAGAGACCTCAGGAACCGCTTCGGCTTTGCGCACCGGCCGAGGCCTGCCAGGGTGCGCCTAATTTAACTGTCTCCATCCGTGCTTCTTGTAGGACAGTTTCGAGCTTTGTAAGGGGCTGTGCGCAGTCTGTTGCGGGGTGTTTCAAGGCCCGGGGGCAGCGCGCCCGCGCCCCGGCATGAAGAAGCTCAAGGGGGCCGAGCCCAGGCGCTGGCGGATGGCCGCATAGATGCGCGAGCGGTCCACGCCGCTCACGCTCTGTGCGCGCAGCGCCAGGCTGAAGGCCAGGTAGAAGCTCACCGTGACGTTGAGCGCACCGATCAGCGGAATGGCCGCCACGGCCCACCAGAAGGCCTGCATATGGACCACGGCCAGGCCCAGGGCCGCGCAGGCCGCGCCGATCTGCCCCGTGGACAGCGTCACGTGCCGCACGTCCAGGCCCAAGCCGAAGAAACCCGCGATGGCCGGCACCAGGCCGAGCATGAAGCCGAGCGAGATGTTGGCCGCGAAGCCCGAGAGGTTTTCGCGCAGGAAGCGCGCCCAGCGGGCTGCGCGCGCATGGCCCAGCAGACCGGTGATGCGTGGGTTGTAGTGCATGGCCGAGTCCAGCCGGTGCAGCACGAACCAGTTCTCCGTCCAGCCCGCGATGATGCTCGACAGGAACAGCAGCACCCCGGTGAAGGCCGCGAAGAACAGCGAAGGCCCGAGCAGGTGCAGTGACTCGAACACATGCTCGGCCTGCCTGGCCGTGATGGCCGGCGCCCCGGTGGCCTGTGCGATCAGCAGGGCCAGCACGAGCACGGCCGGGAAGACCACGAGCACATTGCCCAGCACCGCCGCCACCTGCGAGCGCACCAGGTGGGTGATCTCGTCGACGAAGGACTCGATGGCATCGCTGGCCCCGAGCTCCTTGAGCTTGGCGGCCATGGCCGGGGCCGTCATCGCCGGCTGCTTGGTGGCCACCGTGAGGTGCAGCAGCTGGATCAGCACGAAGGTGACAGCGTAGTTCACGCCCGCCCAGAAGCCGCCCCAGAAGGCCGACAGTGCCAGCGCATACAGGCCGAACTTGGCCAGCGTGGTGAAGGCCATCAGCGCCCCGCCGCCGGCTGCCTTCTTCACCATGGAGCGGTACTCGGCGCCCGTGCGGGTGATGTAGTGCTCGCCCGTCTCGGCACTGCGCTCGGCCACCTTGGCCGCGAGCAGCGAGGAGTTGGAGGCGAACAGCGCGCGCAGGCTGCGCCGCTCCTGCCCCACCAGCACCAGGCTGGCCATGAGCTTGGCGGCCGTCAGCGCCGGCTGGGGCGACAGCAGGCAATCGAGCAGCAGGCGCACGCGCAGGATGCGCTCGCGCAGCTGGCGCAGGCGGAACACCAGGCCGACCGAGATGCCGTTGTCCTCGAAATGCGTGTAGACCGTCGCGGCCGCCGCGCGGCAGGCCTCGAGCCGCTCGCGCAGGCGCTGCACGGCGGCGTCGAGCCGCTCGGGCGTGCGCAGGCCGTGCAGCACTTCCACGCGCAGGCTCTCCACGTCGTGGATCAGGGCATGGAAGGGCTGGGACTCGCGCGCCGCCTCGCTCATGCGCAGGCGCAGCTCGGGCGCAAAGCCGGTCGAGAGGATCTGCCCTGCGCAGTAGGTGATGGCGTCGAGCAGGGCCTTCTGCCAGCGCGAGGCGCCGCCCGTGTCCGTGGGCGCCAGCAGGTGCACCAGGCGCGTGAGCTGGGCTTCGTCCAGTGCGGCCACCCACTGGGCGTCGAACCCGCCCGGCAGGGCCAGCATGAACAGTTCCGAGGCATCGATGGTCTCGGGGCTTCCCGGCAGCAGCTTGGTGCGCAGGCGCTCGGCCACCTCGCTGGCCAGCGCTGTGCGTGGCGCAAAGCCGAAATCGGCCAGCAGCGTGGTGATGTCCACCGTGTCCACCAGCACCGCCCACCAGGCCTGCAGTTTGGCCTGCACCTCGGGGCGGGTTTCCACCGCATCCAGGAACAGCTGCAGCCGGCCGATGGCGCCCGGCACCGAGTCGCGCTTGCCGCGCACCCAGTCGAGCAGGCCGATCAGCCACAGGTGGCGGTGCGCCAGGTCGGCGGCGGGGTCCAGCTGTGCCAGGATGCTGGCGAGGTCGACGCTGCGGCTCAATGCAGCACCCGGCCGGTCAGGGGCTGCCCCGAAGGCCCCTGGTTGATCGCCTCCAGCATGAACAGGTCCACCTTGGCGTCGAAGGGCTCGCCTTCCTCGCCCACGCAGTGGAAGGTGCCGTGCATGGTGCCGCTGGCCGTGCGCAGGCGGCAACCGCTCGTGTACTGGAACGACTCACCGGGCTTGAGCAGGGGTTGGTGCCCCACCACACCCAGGCCCTTGACCTCCTCGGTGTGGCCGCGCGAATCGCTGATGATCCAGTGGCGGGAGATCAGCTGCGCGGGCGCATCCCCGGCATTGGTGATGGTGATCGTGTAGGCGAAGCTGAACACCCCCGTGTCCGGGGCAGACTGCTCCGGCAGGTACTCGGGCTGCACCTGCACGTCAAACTGGTACTTTGGCATGGGCGAATGGTAACTGCGACAATCGGGGCATGAGCCGACCTTTTCGCATAGCCCCCTCGATCCTCTCCGCCGATTTCGCCCGCCTGGGCGAAGAAGTGCGCAATGTCATTGCCGCCGGGGCGGACTGGATCCACTTCGACGTGATGGACAACCATTACGTGCCCAACCTCACTTTCGGCCCCATGGTGTGCCAGGCGCTCAAGCCGCACGCCAAAACGGCCGATGGAACCGCCATTCCGGTGGATGTGCACCTGATGATCCAACCCGTGGATGCCCTGGCAGCCGCGTTTGCCGATGCCGGCGCCGACTACATCAGCTTCCACCCCGATGCCTCGGGCCATGTGCATCGCAGCATCCAGGCCATCCGCTCCAAGGGCGTCAAGCCCGGCCTGGTGTTCAACCCGGCCTCGCCGCTCGACGTGCTGGACTGGGTGATCGATGACATCGACCTGATCCTGATCATGAGCGTGAACCCCGGTTTCGGAGGCCAGAGCTTCATCGACTCCGCCCTGCGCAAGATCGAGGACGTGCGCCGTCGCATCGACGCTTCCGGCAAGGACATCCGCCTGGAAGTGGATGGCGGCATCAAGACGGACAACATCCGCCGGGTGGCGGATGCAGGGGCCGATACCTTCGTGGCAGGCAGCGCCATCTTCGGCAAGCCGGACTACAAGGGCGTCATCGACGCCATGCGCCTGCAGCTGGGTTGAATCCGCCGCAGGCGATCTTTACTTGGCGGGAACGATGATCGTGGTCGTCGTTGATTCGCGCAGCACGCCGCCGCCAGAGACCGAGCCACTCACGGCACTGCTCTCGACGCGTCGCACACACTCCGAACGCTCCTGCGCGTTCTGGAAGGCATTGCAGCGGTCGGTGCCGTTGGCTGCGGCGATAGGGCCGGGGTCGCTCAGCTGGCCCTTGCGCGATGCATCGAGCGCGTTGGTGGCCTCGCGCATGCAGGTCGCCATGCTGTCCTGGGTGTTGTTGGTCATGCACTTCTGGCGGTCCTGCTCATAGCGGGCAGTGGCCTCCGAAGAAGCTGTCTGGGCCGAAGCGGCGCCAGAAGCCACCAGCAGGGCAGCAGTGAGGACTGGGGCGAAAAAAGCGAAACGTTTCATGGCGAGGGCTCCTTGCGCAGGGCGCAAATGACAGGGGTGCAACCAAGTTGCAAAAGGATGGATGCAGCGTAGCCCCGCATCCCCTGGCACCCTGTCGGACAGCGCCCACCCCGGCCGTGCGCCGTGGCGCCTTCTTCCTGCGGCCTTGCCTAGCCCAGCCGCTGGAACGTCAGAATGAACGCCACCCCATCGGCCGTGTTGCGCGCATTGATCGTGCCGCCCATCTTGGCCATGTAGGTCTTGGCCACGAACAGCCCCTGGCCCCGGTGCTCGCCTTCGCCCACGGGCGTGGGCAGGTCGGGGTCGGACACACCAAGCTCGAAGATGCGGCCCAGCAGGTCGTCGGCAATCGTGGCCCCCACGTTGTGCAGCGTGGCGCTGGCGGTGGATTCCGACGCCGTGAGCGTGAGCGTGATGGCCGTGCCCGCGGGGCGGTAGCGGTCGGCATTGCGCAGGATGTGCGTCACCACGTCCTCCAGCGCAAACTCGTCGGCGCGCACGATGACTGCGCCGGCGCCTCCGGGGTACACCACGTCCACGATGCCCGCGAAGTGCGCGTTGCCCGCCACATGGCGCAAGAAGGCGTCGAGGTCCAGCCGGCCCTGCGGCACGTCGGCCGCCTGCAGCGCCTCGGCCGGCGAGGCCGTGCCATAGAGCACGTGCACCGCCTGCTGCATGCGCTGCACGTAGCGGTGCCCCGGGTCGCCCGGCCCGCCGTGCAGCACCATCAGCGACTGCAGCGGCGACATGATCTCGTGGCCCACGGCGTGCCACATGTCGCGCTCCTGCTGGGCGCGCAGCTGTTCGCGCTGGATGTCGTCCTTCACGCGCTGCAGCAGGTCGGCCAGGCCGCCCGCAAGAATCCCGAGCTCGTCCGAGCCGCGCAGGTCCGAGACGTCGAGGTCCCCGAGGCGCGGGCCGATGTGCCCGTCCTGCACGTTGTAGGAGACGGCGGCCGCGCGGCGGGTGAGGGCGGTCACGCGGCGCAGCAGCCCCACTTCCACGATCAGCCAGGCCAGCGCGATCGCCGTTAGCATGGCCCCGAGGTACCAGGACATGCGCGTGGCCACCGCCGCCAGGCCCTGCTCCAGCCCGCGCAGGTTGCCGGTGAAGCTGACCACATAGTTGCCCGTGGGCGTATCGAGGATATCCAGGCCCGCCGGCGTGGCGCGCGCATCGGGCGCATCGAGCGGCAGCCAGCTCACCAGGCGGATCAGCCAGGGCGCCGAGGGCTCGGCCTGCACCTCGCTGCCCTTGAGGGTGAGCGCGCGCTCCTCGCCTTCGCCCATCTTGCGCACCTGCACCTTCTCGCCGGGAAGCAGGCTGCGCGTGACTTCCGCCAGCGAGGCGCCGGGTTGCGCACCGGGGGCATTGCTGTCGAACAGGGCCGGGCCCTCACCGGGCGCGAGCATCTCCACGCGCACGCGCATGCTGCCCAGGTCCTCGGGCGGCCACACCAGGCGCTGGTCCTTGCGGAACAGCGCTTCGCGGAACAGCTCCACCGGCAGGCGGATGGAATAGAAGCTGCGGCGCTGGCAGTCGGGCGCTGCACCAGCCAGGTCGCGGCACTGGCCGTTCTGCCACAGCCAGCCGCGGAAATCGCGCACCGGGCGCGCGCGCACATCGAGGGTGTCGCTGCCTGCGTCCACAAAGCCCGTGAGCCGGCCACGCGCTCCGGGGCTGGTGCCGGCCGCCGTGCCGCTTGCCGGCGCCATGGCCTCGAACGGTGCCACCCAGCGGCTGGTGGTGCCGCGCATGTCCAGCGTCACGCGGGCGCGGTGCACGGCCGCCAGGTCCAGCGCACCGCGTTCGCGCGCCGCCAGCTCGCCGGCATAGAAGCTGCCCACGATGTAGATGAATCCGCCCGCGTACGGGTTGTTGCCGATGGCCGCGCAGACCGAAGACCCATCGGGGTACAGCACCGAGCAGCCGGCCATCTCCACCGCCTGCTGGGCCTTGTTCTGGTCGTCGAAATCGATTGCCGAGTAGGGCAGCAGCAGCGGGGCCAGCGGCGTGGCCCCCTGGCCCAGGCTGGCCGAGTTGAGCAGCGCCAGTTGTCCCGAGGGGTGGCGCAGCCGCGCCATCACCTCGGCCTGGCTGCGCTGAAAGCCGTGCTGGTAGCTCTGCCAGGCGCGCTCCTTCTCTTCGCGCAACAGCACCACGCTGAGCGCCACGGTGGCCACCGCGAGCAGGATGAAGACGCTGCGCACGAGGATGCGCAGGCGAAAGGCCGGCAGCCCCAGGCGCGGCATTTCGAGCCGGGGCATCTCCAGGCCGGGGCGCAGCAGGCGCTTGATCATGTCTTCAGGCGGCCCTGCGCCAGCGGCGAGCCGACCCAGCGGAAGCCGCGCATGGGCACGTTCTCGATGCCCTCGAAGCCCGGGTCCACCTCGCGCAGGGCCTCGCGGATGGTGCTCACGTGCTTGCGCACGTTGTCGCGGTTGCGCCCGCTCTTGACCACCTCGAACAGCTCGTCGTACGACACCACCTCGCCGCTGCGCTGGTGCAGCGTGGCCAGGATGCGCTGCGCCGTGAGCGGCAGGTTGATGCGCTCGCCGCGCCAGGTGGGGCTGCGTTGCCACAGCGGATCCAGCACCAGCGCATCGCCGGGAGCGACCGCCGCAACGGCGGCGGGGTGCGCCGCC